>JAJDWI010000060.1 GCA_022825665.1 Candidatus Poribacteria bacterium | reverse complement strand
TATACAGACGAAATATTAAAAATACTTCCGCAAAAACCTGAACCAATTGTTATTCAACAAATCACTGAACACTTGGGGGCAATCGGTGCCATTCATTACACACAACCTCAAATAAATCCAGGATAATTGGCGAAGGTATTAACGCCTCTTTTCTACTTGTAATCAATTTTGGTAAGGCTTTCTCTCCCATTATTTTCCTCTTATCTTAACACCGCAGCAGCAACGACGGTGTTAAGTTGAATTTTGTATCATGTTCTAACAAAGATATGGTTTAGGTTTTGTAACTTAAATGAGTTTATTTTGATCAATTGGTAGTCCTGCATACTTCATTTCTCTTGCTAAATATAGTTGCCATCCTCCATTCCCATCCATAGATTCATGAATCCAACCATCAATGTCAGAAGGCAATTCTATATCACCTTTACGAAGAATACATATTCTGTCACGTCCTAACGCACCCCAAAAGTAGCTGAGTCTTGAAATAACATTTTGGCATGTCCTAGGTTTAAGATCACAAAGTTTATCTTTAGGTGCACCTTTATCATCAGATGTAAGTAAGACTATTACAAAGTCTATGTCTGCGTATGCTTCAAGTTTTTCAACAGAAGTCCATCCGCCGTTAGGCTGTTCATCAAAAACAATCGGTTGTAAGCCAAGTTTTCTTATAATTCTAGCGATAGCGTTGTAAGAACCGTCGGAACTACCTCCAACAATAAGTACTCTTTGGGAAATCTCTAAAGGAGACGGTTGCGGTGATGGTACGTGGTCTTCTTCTAAAGGAACACTTCTTTCATGCACTTCATCGGTAGTTATCCTAGGAAACGGGTTCGGTAATGGTGAGTAGAATTCGTCAGGAGCAACCAAGGGAGGAATAATCGGAGATCTACTAACAGAAATAGAACGATATAACTGAATACTCGAAGTAGTAGAGAGAATGGATTTGGTTGATATGCCTCGAACCAAGTTGGGGGTATTATCAATTTGCGAAAAATGTTTGGAAACCTCCTCAAACTTTGCAAAAGGAGAATTCTTTAAAATATCAGAAGGTTTGAAGATATTGTCATTAATATTTTTTGATACACCCGCTAACTCACATTTTTTTGACACACCTGCTAATCCCTCTAGTGAGGGATTTGAAACGATTTCAGGCAACTTACAGGCATTTGCCAATTGATTTTGAAAACTTCGGAACCAATTTGTTATATCACTCAACGGATCTGGAATGCCTTTCTTACCCATAACTTTTCTCCATTTCATACTGCTGTGTAAATGTCAAATTTTATTCAACGATTCTACTTTTGGTTACATTGTAAACAACTATATTGTAAAATTATTTTAGAGACTTTTCAAGTTAAAATAAATTGCGTCATGTGAAGTTTGGATTAACCTCGCCTTCTCTCCTAGTAAACTGATTCGTCGGACACCCTAAATCTACGTAATCCGTGATGCTGACAAAGCAAGTAGTGCAATGAATTGCGCGACTACAAACGTGCTTATTGTTAAATCGGGTAGAAAAACACTTCTACAAGATTAGTATATGAAAACTGAATAGTTCCGTTGAAATTAACATAATTGTTGTCAATTTGCATATTCTATGATATTATTCTAATTATAACTCATTACTTACCACAGGAGGCTATCTCATGCGTTTGACACGTGTCCTTATAACGTTTATTGTTTCACTATTTCTAATCGGTTTCTTTGTTCCATCATCTTCGTTTGGCTTCATTGAGCGGGAGTATACAATTCGCGAGGTTATTGATGCCTGTACCAATATCGTTTTCGGTGAAGTCAAATCTGTCAATGTTCGAAGACTACAGGCTGTCATTAAAGTCAAAGAAGACGTAAAGGGTAAAAGTCATCTAAAAGAAATAAAAATGAATTTTGCCACAGGACAATACAAACAAAACACTTCTCCGCAAAAGATGGTTCGCCTGCTAAAAGAGGGTATGCCGATTATTGTGTTCTATCGCCAGCAATATGGGATTGATAGTATGTGCTTTATTGATAACACATGGTTTCAAATGCGATCTTATCAAGGTAGACGCAACCGTCTTAACAGTGGTGGTGATTCATGGTGGAGTTTCACTCACATTGACCCGATGATGACACGTACTTTTGATGGCAAAACGTTAACGTTTCAAAAAGTTGTTCGCGATATAATAGATGGTAAGATGTGGGTTCTCGCATCAAAGGATGCTGTTAAGGTCCTTGTTTTAACAGGAAATAGCACAGATGCAACTTGGAGCCAAACATACGTCCATACTAATTCAATGACCTACGAATACCAAGCATTACGTAAAGTAAAAAAGGTTGGTAAACGTCCAGTGGCTTATGAATCTACAAAATTACGCACCTTACCAAACTTAAAAGATGCCGATATTTTATGGATCGGATATGAAGAAATATCAAACTTTGGTCGAAATCTATTTACCAACGTCACTGAAAATAAAATCAAAGAATTCGTCAAAAATGGCGGCATCGTCGTCGTTTCAGGTCAAGACAGCACTCCGACAAAACCGTGTGAAGTTGGTTGGTTGCAAGGCAATTTGAAAGGTGTTGAAAGTCCTCCCGATAGATATTTTAAAATTACTGATAATTCTGCATCTCTTTTTTCTACACCTAATAAAATTCAATCTGGTACTATCTTTATCGACGATGCTTGGGTGGAATGGGAGGAAACTGATGAGGTATTTGCAACTACCAAAGAACGCAATGAACTTGTTATAGGTGCGCGGAAATATGAAAAAGGACTATACATTATTACCAGTCTTCGCAACGATAGCCAATACACAGTAAACCAAAATAAATTACTGATGGAAAACATTATCCATTATGCAGTCAATAAGTTACAACAAAAAAAAGGTTGATTCAACAAGTTAACCCCTAATACCCTAAAGAAATTTTGCCACTACTAACGTAATATCATCATGTATGCTTTCACCTTGTTGATACGTCTCAAGGTCAGAAAGAATTGCCTTTCGAATTTCAATAGGGGACAAGTGTCGTTTTTCATATAATAATTTTTTGAACCTTTCGAGTCCATACATCTCAGCATTTGCATTAAAGGTCTCTGTGATACCATCCGAATAAAGCACAAGCAGGTCACCGGGTTCCCATGTCGTTTCAGTACTATGGTAGTGTGTCACTGGATTTTGATCAGGTAACGCGATACCAACTGGCGCAAATTGCGATTCCAATTCAATAAATTCCCTTTTACTCGAACGGTAATGAAGCATTGCTGGATGTCCCGCGTTAGCAAACTCAATCCGATTGTCTTGATGGATAATCACATAACAGCATGTCATATAAATAAAAGTTTGAGCATCTTCTTCGGTGACACGTTTGACCGCTTTCATTACTTCCGGAACTGATGCATCGAACCTAATTTGCGTCTGGATACCGCTTTTCGTCATTGCTGCGAGCATTGCGGAATGAACCCCATGTCCCATCACATCCCCAATGAAAATCCCAACCTGTTTGTTCGGTAGATATAGGTAATCGTAATAATCCCCACCTACACTGTTTGTTGGTTGACAATATCCTGCTGAGGAAATACACGGATGCGTAATCTCTTCGTTCGGTAAGATTGATTGCTGAACTTCGGCGGCAAGCCGCATAGACTCCTCTTGTGCCACCTCTTTGCGGATAGCACTCATCTGAACTTCAAGATCGTGTCGTATTTTATTATTCAGGACCCGAAACATTCCCCTACCGATCAAAGGTTCGCGCGCCAATGCGTGGTAGAATTCGTTCCGAGTTATGCGTAGGAGACGTGTTGGTGTAACTGTCTTAATCGTCGCACTTCTCGGCTTATCGTCAATCAGTGCAACTTCACCGAAACAGTAACCTTTCTCATTAAATGATAACACCTCTGTGTCGGCTTTTATGATGCTAATTTCACCATCAACAAGTAGGTATAGTGAATCCCCTTCTGCACCCTCCTCAAAAATGGTATGATCCGCGGAGAAAACCACCTCGTGTACAATATCGCTAATAGATTCTAAATCTGCTTTTGAGAGTTCTGCAAAAAGTTCGGTTTTTTGTAGGAACTGTATTTTCTCTTCTGCTATCATTAACCTTTATGTCCTGCGTATATATTTTACAAGTGTTTGGAAATCTTAAATTAGATGTATTTTGGATAATATCGTGCTATTATACTTTGCAACGGAAGATATGTCAAATGTCTTTTCATGACAATCTATCTTTTACTTGATAAATTGTATATAATGGTATTATGCAAGTTACGATTTCAGGTCCTATACCTTGATATAACTTTCCGTAAGAAATATAGTATAAAGCAAATCCAACAATTTCTCATATCTGAGTTACCACTAACACAATTTCAGCGAATAACATACACCACTTATTGAAGGAAGGACAACAATATGATTTCATTCTATAAAATAAAACCTAAGTTTCAGCAATTGGTGAAACCACTACTAAATATGTTTTATAAAGCAGGTTTTACTGCAAACGGTATCACATGGATGGCGATATTACTGTCTTTCACGATTGGTATTCTGTTCTGGTATTTTCCCAATGGTCATATGCTTTGGATTTTCCCTATTGCACTATTACTAAGAATGACATTGAATGCTCTTGATGGTATGATGGCAAAAACCTACAATATGACAAGCGAAGCAGGAGAAATATTGAATGAACTTGGGGATGTTGTTTCTGACGCTGCCTTGTATTTCCCTCTGGTAAAACTGGCAGGTGTGAATTTCCGGTGGGTGTTATTATTTATATTTCTTTCAATGCTAAATGAGTATATAGGGGTATTAACAAAAGCTGCAACTGGGACAAGAAGATATGATGGTCCAATGGGGAAAAGTGACAGAGCATTCGTTTTGGGATTAACTTGTTTGCTGTTTTACTTTTTCACCACGATATATGTAGCCTTTGATTACATATTTGTGGGTATGAGTATTCTACTGTTATTAAGTTCTGTAATACGAATCAAAAATGGATTATCTCAAATCGGGAGTTAAAATGAATATACTTGATTTACTCATAGTACAACAAAAAGAGATAGCCTTAGTCATCGGTCTGATATTCGGTATCCTGGTTTTTGCGAGTATTCTGTTTTGGATTATAAGTAAAGTTAAACCAAAAGCCAATCTTTCGGAATTAGTCATGCGAACAAGGTCTTGGTGGGTAATGGCGACTATCTTTGTTTTAGCAGTTGTCTTACATCCTGTCATCACTTTTATTTCATTGGGGTTACTTTCGTTTCTGGCATTACGGGAATTATCATCAATCAGCAAAAATGTCCGAGAGGCAGATCGTAAAGTATTGATGTGGTGTTTTTTGAGTATTCCCTTTCAATATTATTTTGCATACATCGGTCAGTATAGTTTGTTTATCATCTTCATCCCGGTGTTTATGTATCTATGGATCGCATTTATGTTGGTGATAATTGGTGAAACAGAGGATATTAGTCGTTCAATGAGCGTCCTGCCTGCTCAATTGATGTTAACGGTATTTGGTATTAGTCATTTAGCTTTTCTAATCTCATTGCCAGAAATTGAAGGATTTAATGCTGGTGGAAGGGCACTCTTGTTGTTTATTGTATTCATAACGGAAATGAACGATGTCTTCCAATTTACATGGGGAAAGTTTCTTGGTAGGTTTAAGGTTATTCCGAAGGTGAGTCCGGGTAAAACTTGGGAAGGACTTATAGGTGGTGTGATTACTTCAGTGGTAGTTGGATACTTTTTACGTTTCTTGACACCGTTTTCAGAGATTGAAATACTCATCACTTGTGGTGTAATTGCTATCACTGGATTCATCGGGGATGTAGTTGTGTCTGCGATTAAAAGGGATATTGGACTTAAGGATACAGGAGATACAATTCCTGGACATGGTGGCATTTTAGATAGAATCGATTCCCTTGCGGTTACGGGTCCGGTGTTCTTTCATATCGTATATATCATGTATTATGTATAATATCAAATTAACACATAAGTTTAAAAATAAAATAATAATATAGCCTTTTGTGTGTTATAGTGAAACCTAAAAATAAGTGCACACTCCGCGAAATAAGTGCACACTCCGCGGTAGATGCGGTTTCCTAACCGCATCTATGAGACTGAATAAACACCGGTTCGGTTAGGAAACCGAACCTACCGTAGTGTGTAAGTAATTATGTCTTTTACTATAATAGGTAATATCGGATTACATTGAAGGATTATTTTCTCATGAAAAATACATTGACTATCATTTTAGCGGTACCCTAACATTTGGAGACTATACAATGGTAAAATTCCTTTATGCCAAGCGACTCATCATTGGCATGTTAACAGGAGTTATTCTTATAATTATAGGTGGAGTATTTTTTCTCAAACACCTTGATGATGAGAGGATACTTGAAAAAGAACGCAACATACGGCTTGACTATAAGCAGTGGCATTTACCTGAAGGGGCAAGCTCACGTATTGGATCAGGGACCGTCAGTGCGATGCAGTATTCTCCAGATGGCAATTTGTTAGCTGTTGTAAGTGATATTGGTGTTTGGATTTTCAATGGACAAACAGCAGAACCACAACATTTACTTGCAGCACATACCGGGGTTATCAATAGTATCTCATTTAGTGCTGATGGTAGTACCCTTGCTATAGGAACTGAAAATGGTGAAGTGCAGCTTTGGAACACTTCTACTGGCGAACGCCTGAAAACCTTTACAAGACAGGAGTATCGTT
Organism: Candidatus Poribacteria bacterium; assembly: GCA_022825665.1. GTDB lineage: Bacteria > Poribacteria > WGA-4E > WGA-4E > WGA-3G > MSPOR6. The sequence goes on along the minus strand of JAJDWI010000060.1, from coordinate 92,884 downwards.
TTGGTGTTGATAATGTCTTTTTTATGCCTAATGGTCATACACTGGTAGTTGTCTATTCCTCTAGGGTTGACTTGTGGGATATCCCCGAAGGACAGCGCAAAAACACACTATCTGCAGTTGAAAATGGGATGGACGATAACGATAACAACATACCAAACATGTATATGGGCTTAGGCGGATACAACAATTCATTCAGTTCAGATGGGAAAACAATCGCAAGCGACAGTAACAATGACACTTTTCGTTTCTGGGATATTGCGACACGAAAAGAAGTGCACACACTTATTGCTGAACATTCGAACAGGTTCGAAAATTTTGCATCCTTTAGTTCAGATTTACGGACACTTGCAATTGCAGATCAAAGTTATAAAAGGCAAAGGTTCAATCGGGTTTGGGAGATCAATCTTTGGGATGTCAACACTGGAACGCGGAGGAAAATATTCGAAACAGATAGTTTTGGGATTTCGTTTTTAGTTTTCAGTCAAGATGGAAACTTCCTTGCCAGTTTAGATAATCTTGCAATTCATATATGGGATGTCAACACTGGAAAAGTAAAGCAAAGATTTAAAGAATATAAAAGTGCTGTTACATCAGTCGCTTTTAGTCCAGATAATCGCACACTTGTTAGTTCCAGTGTTGACAATACGTTACGTTTTTTTGATGTTGACACCGGTAAAATAAAGAAAACAGTAACAGGATATGGAGCATTATTTAGAGATGTATCGCTAAGTGCTGATACACACACGCTTATGAGTTTGTGTTATGGCAGCAACATCCTTCGTCTATGGGATTCAAACACAAGTCAGCATCAAAATAACTTCATAGCAGATAAAAAATATGTTACGGACGCTGTTCTAAGTCCAGATGGAAGAAGGCTTGCGGGTAGTTCAATTCTTCATAATACTATCCATCTTTGGAATGTCAATACTGGTAAACTTATAAAACTTAAGGGACCAAGGAGACATGTTTCCGGTGTGGCATTTAGCCAGGATGGAGAAGTGCTTGCGAGTTGGGGAACGTCGGGTAACCGCAAATCTATTATCCAGTTCTATGACGTTAATACCGTAGTGATACAGCGAACCTTACAGCTAAAGAAACATGAATACTTAAGTATTCATGAGGACATATATTTCGATAAGAAAATGTTGGCGGGTATCGGAAAATACTTTGACCCGAATCTTTTCGTATGGAATTTAGATACAGGAGATTATAAATTCACAGACATAGGAGTCAAGGAAGTTAATGTGGCACGGTTTAGTCCGGATGGACGAATGCTTGCAATTGTAGGCAAAACGCTGCCTCAACAGGTACCAAAAACAGAAAGAAATATCGTACTTTGGAATGTAGAGACAGGAAACTATATTCGTACCCTCTCAGGACATACTGATGATGTTAAGAGTATTACTTTCAGTACGGATAGTCGAACACTCGCCAGTGGAAGTCAAGACGAAACAATCCGTTTATGGGATATAGAAACAGGCAGCAGCAAAGTTCTCACGGATCCAAACTGGAAAGATGGTTACCAAAGATATGAAGTCAGAGTCACCTCTACATTAGCTTTCAGTCCAGATGGACAGACACTCGCAAGTGGAATGATGCTGGGTGATATTCACCTCTGGAAAACTGGGACTGGTACAAAAAAGAAAACACTTCGCGGACATAGCCAAAGGGTATCACATCTTTTCTTTAGTCCCGATGGTCAAACGCTCATCAGCGTCAGCAATGATGGAACTGTGTTAATATGGGACCTTACACACCCATAATCCGACACCCATTTGTTCGGTTTCATAACTTTCCAGACCTATTAGAAAAATGCCAACAACACATCTTGCCATCCTAACCCAACCATTCCTCAACCTACTATTAGATGGACATAAAACCATTGAAACACGCATGAGCAAAATCAAACTCCCACCATATAAGTCTATTGCAGTTGGTGATCATGTCATCATGAAACAGAGCGGAGGTCCCATCAAAGGCGCGTTTGAAGTCGCTAAAGTTGATACTTTCCACGCAGAATCATGTCTTGATAGACAACTTTATGAGTCAATTTGTGATGTGGACAGACTAAAAATCTTTGGTCACCGAGATGTTATGAATATATATCGCGATGTATTCGAAAAGAAGTGGTGTGCGTCTAAGTATGCGACGTTTATGCATGTGAAAAATGTCCAACGTTACGATCCCGTTATTCCGATAAAGAAAACGAACCGACAGGCGTGGGTTGTGTTAGGGGATGGCACAGCTCAGGAGTGGTTGTGTCAATTATGACAGAAAATATGAGATTTGTAGATTGGAACAAACAAAGTTACAATTTGAGGAATGTAGAAACAAATTAGGTAACGGATTGATAGGATTCGACGAAATACTGCTGCTGAATGAGGTAAATGATTAGTCTGTTTCGTAAGTCACAGCAAATGCCCCTACACGACAAACCCGTTTGTAAGCACAGTAGGAACAAGGTTTAGTTGGGTCGTTAGGAGGTTCAGGCTTATCACCTTCTTCCGCTGAGTCTTGAAATGTATCTACATGTATAATGAGAGGGAAGAATCCGTTTGAGATATTTGATACAAAGTACTCTATATAATCTTTGACGAGAGTTAGTTTGTCATCAAAAGTGTCTTCATCTAACAATTGACGGTTACTTGTCCCAAAAGAACCCCACTTTTCACCGTTGAAATTTCTAAACGAAGTGCCATTTTGTGATTTTTCTCCAATACCAAGTTCAACATCAAAATCATTCAATCTGATTTTGTAGTATAGACCTGCTGTAGGTTCTAAACCCGTTACCCCTTTCTTATTTAACAATTTCTTTGCGATTTGTAGGTAGATCGGTAGTTGTATGCTTCGTCCTTCAAGGATGTCTCGCATTACTATTTTTGAACTTCCAGTTTTATAATCAATGACATTATAACTCCCACCACCAATGTCAATACGATCTATTTTACCTTCCATATTTACACTGCCAATGGGAATTGAATCAGAGCAACTAATTTCAGGATCTCTTTGTCCAGGAGATCTGCCGAAACTAACTTCAAAGTAACGAGGGTTAACATTTAAATTATAAGAACGTTCCGCATCAATCCATTTATGTAGCGCAGTGCGTTGTTTCTCAATCTCAATTTTCCAAAACAGATTATTCTCGCTGACATCTGAACGTTTCATACGGCTGGTTTCAGATTTGGCATGTAAAATTTCATCTAATTGCTGTTTTGCTTGCTCAAAAATATCTTCTGAACATTGTCCAATGCGTGAGTCTTCACTATCACGCCGTTTCAAATAGAATTCGCAAAGAACATCATGAATCAACGATCCTTTTTCAAGGCTTGATGGTTCGTCTTCTTCATCCTCTTCTTTTTTTATAGGATTCAGAACTTTATGAACAAAATATTGAAACGGACAATTAGCATAAGTTTCCAATTCTGTGACGGAATATGTCCTTTCACTCAATTTTTGTAACGCATCAAGACTTTCTTCAGAAAGGTTTTCTTCTTTTAATACACCCTCGTAAGTCGAATGTTCATGTGTTTTCTCACGACTCTTTTCAACTGAAACAACATGGTCAATTAAAGGACGCATGTCTTCAATTTCATGTGGAAATGTGTCTTTGGATGGGTTCTCTACTGTCCACATATGATTACCATACGTGCTAAGAAAACCAGGAATACTACCTAATGAAGAATTGGCTACCTCTTCTGAACCGATTTTAGCGACTGCCTCTAATTGTGTTAGAAACAGAGAAGGGATTAATTCCGATACATTCTCTCGTTGGGGAACAAGGAGGTATAGTCGCTCCCGAAAGGACTTTAAAACACGATAGAATAGAAATCGATTATCGTGCAGCAACTCCTCTTCAGTACGATACGGTCTGTCTGGAAGCATCGGATCAGGACGATAATTTGGCGGGAATCCACCGTCCACAAAATCACCTAAAAAGACGGTATGATACTCTAAACTTCTGAGTTCACCGAGCGTGACAATCTTTACAGTTTCGCCTTTTGAAGGTGTCCGATTTTGATAATGTGTATGCTTTGCAATGTGGCGGAGTTTTTTAATGTAATCATCAAGTAGATATGTCTGATTCCCTTCTTTTATTAGCACATTACAAAGTTCTTGAACAATCTTAATGAATTGATGATATGCGTTCACTTCACCTTCAACTATCTCTCTGTTATTTTGTAACATTGAACTTAGGATGTTTTGAAGTACTTTACCTGCCTGCAGTAATTCTTCCACATATTCCAGAAATTCAGTTGGGTGTATCTTACCTGAAGGCAGTTTGACTATATCCTCAGTGAAATAGGCATTTCCTACAGGTTCTTGTTGTGAAAGCAACCGAGAAAAGATGGCTTTGACGACCTCTGACTTCATCAACGGTACACTTTCCGTAAGTGTATAAGGAATACCGAATGCGGGAAAAGTTTCTGCAATACGTTGCTGATATTGACCTAAATTGTAAAATGCAACACAGATTTCACTTAGTCTACATTCCTCATTTGACATCTGTTGTTTGATGAGATAGGCAATCTGTTCTACCTCTTCGGTTCGGTCAGCAGGTTTCAAGACTTTAATTTCATCTGTTAGGTCACGTTTATTGTCTATGGCAGTATTGGATCGGAATAGGTTTTCAGAGTAATTTTGATGCCTATCATGATCACGGTCATAGGTGGTATCAATGTGAACATCTGCATCTCGGAAATATGAGACAAGTTCAATTATATTTCTATAAAGGTCGGCATTTCCTTCAACACAGTCAGTACGAAACCACATATCAATATCAGGTATTTCAGCAATCTTTGTAAGAATCTTGATATCTGATTTAGAAAGAACTGAGAATCCCTCAATAGTAACAAGGTCAACACGAGAAAATGACTTTTTGAAGAAGTCGTGCTGGAAATGTTTGGCGAGATATAGATGTTTTCCCTTATCGTCTATCCAGTTATCCTGAAGTCTTGTCTCATAATTACTATAAAACTGAGATAGATCAGTCTCGGTAGGTATATTGTCCGCAGTATCTCCTTGATCTTTTAGGTTATTTATTGTGTTCGCTATAAGGGAGAGTGTGCTGTCTGGAATAGGTCTATTTTGGATTGGTCTAAATGTAGGATATGTGTCGGTATCATCTCCCGCTATTTCGTGGAGTAATAGGTTTTGAAGTCCTGATGAGATGTGTTGTCTTGACGGACAAGCTTGGTTGTATAGTCTATACACGAGATGTTCAATGGTATAAACCTGTAAATTGGCTACTGCACGGTTTGGGTGATACGCAATCAATTGACGTTGTCGCTTCAAACGCGCATCATCATTTGGCACAATGACAACAAAGGTTGAGGCATCGTCATTCTTAATTCTTGTTTTGAGGGTTTCTTCTATGTATTGCATTTTTTGGAAAGTTACGGCATACGGAGTACGCCTACTACCGTACTTGTGTTCCAAGTGGCACATCTGTTTCAGGACTTGCTAACACAATAGAATCACCGCTTGCAGCGAGGATCATGCCGTGTGATTCAACATTGCGAATCGTCGCGGGTTCCAAATTCACAACTACAATAACCTGTTTTCCGATCAAGGTATCAGGTTTATAATGTTCCGCAATTCCTGCGACCACCTGCCGTTTTTCTGTACCGAGGTCTACTTGCAATTTGAGGAGACGGTCTGCCCCTTCAATCGGTTCAGCAGATATAACGTTCGCAACCCGTAAATCCATCTTTTGGAAATCGGCAAAGGAGATTAGATCGGTTTTCTTTTCGGATTCTTTCTTTTTTGGTTTAGCTGTTTCTTTTTTCTGTTGTGGCTTTTCCTTTTTGAGATCAACACGCGGGAAGATAGGTTCACCTTTACTGACTTTTAGGTCTGTCGGCAAACGTCCCCAATCTGCAACAGAATCGAATTCTGATAACCCGATCTGTTTCTGTATTTTCTCAGCGGTATCTGGAATAAAAGGTGATATCAAGACTGATACGAATCGCAGTGCTTCTAAGCTGTTGTAAAGGATAGTTCCCATTCTCGGTTTTGTCTCTGGTTTTGCCAGTGTCCACACTTCAGTTTGTTGCACATAACGGTTGACCCGTCGCACGAATTCCCAGATCGTTTCCAATGCGCTATCAAAAGCGAATGTATTCATCTGTGCGTCCAATGTGTCCGATGTCGTTTGTGCCAACTGCTTGATTTCTTCGTCAAATTCTCCGGGTGTTGTCGGTTCAGGAATCCCATCAAAGTTTTTGTTTACTAACCCAAGGACGCGATTTAGCAGATTTCCTAAATCGTTTGCCAGATCAGCGTTGTAACGTTGATGTAAGCGTGCAGGACGGTAATCTCCATCGTTTCCAAAACTAAACTCGCGTAGCAGATAATATCGGAACGCATCTACACCATAAGTGTCAATGTCTCCATCCATATCAATGAAGATGCCTCGCGTTTTACTCAGTGCTTCTCCATCTTTCGTCAACCAACCGTGTGCGACAATCTGCTTTGGAAGTGGTAGGTTTGCTGCCATCAACATTGCGGGCCAAAGCAGCGCATGAAAACGGGCAATGTCCTTACCCATCATGTGGACATCGGCAGGCCAAAAAGTCCGGTATTCTTCGCTTTCTACCTCATAGCCGAGGGCAGTAATATAGTTACTCAAAGCCTCTATCCAGATATAGATGATATGCTCTGGATCGAATGGGAATGGAATCCCCCAGGGTAGGGATGCACGGGAAATACTCACATCCTGTAGTCCAGATTCCAGAAAGTTTAACAACTCGTTGCGACGAGTTTCGGGATAGACAAAATCAGGATTCTCATGGAAATGCGCGAGTAAACGTTCTTGATACTTTGAAAGTCTAAAGAAATAGTTCTCTTCTTCCAGCCATTGCAGCGGCAATTTATGAGTGGGGCAGACTTTATCGTCTGTGAGTTCTTTCTCTGAAAAGAACTCCTCACATGAGACGCAGTAATAGCCTTCGTACTTCCCTTTATAAACATCACCGTTGTCATAGAGGACATTAAGGAATTTTTGCGCGCCACGCTTATGTATATCACTGGTTGTACGGAAAAAGATGTCATGTGAGATGTTCAGTCGTTCCCATAGTTTAACGAACGTAGGTGCGATCTTATCGCAATAAGCTTGCGGCGAAAGTCCTTCCTCTTTAGCAGCGTTATACACATTCGCAGCATGCTCGTCGACACCAGTAAGATAGCAAACTTCCTTACCTTTAAGACGTTGATATCGCGCTAAGACATCTGCGGCAATAGTGGTATAAGCGTTTCCTGCATGCGGTTCTGCATTGGGATAGTAAATAGGCGTGGTGATGTAATAAGCACTCATATATTTCTTAATAAGACTCCCGTTAGATCCAAGTCATTGTTAGACGATAATAGTAATAAAGCAATTCTTATTTTATCCTAACGGGGTGGGTATGTCAAGTGCATTTGAATGACCAGATTTCTTTTATTGTGGTGGATCCTCAGAATCCCAATCCGCTGTAGCTTCAGCAAATTCTTTAGAAAGGTCTTCAGAAATTGTCTGTTCAAGCAATTCAATAAGGTCTTCTCGGAATTTTGCCCAGTCATCACCACGACGAGTAAATCTATGCAGATCAGCAATTTCAACAAACATTGTGTCCTGTGGTTCAGACATTGATTCTAAATAGCGTTTGACTTGCATTTTTTCTCCTCATTTACAAATATATTCTCTATACTTATGATGCTTTCATCCATTCGTGGATTTCCCATCCTGATTCAAGGGCATGGTTTCGTAGTCCTTTGGACGGATTTACTGCAATGGGATTTCCAACACTTTCCAACATTTCCAGATCGGATTTGCTATCACTGTAAGCATAGCAGATGTCAAGTGGTATATCTTCTTGTTCGGCAAACTTTTTCATTGCAATCGCCTTCTGCTCTCCGATTAGCGGTTCAGTCGTTAGCCTACCTGTAAAGATACTGTCTTGTTCTTTCAATTCTGGTGCTATAACCGAATCTGCTCCGAAGAACTCAGCGAGTGGTTGAACAATAAAGTTTAGTGAACCCGTTACCAGAACAACTTGATCGCCTTGTGCCTTATGTTCCTCAATTTGCGAAATAGCTTCTGGGAATATCTTCTGGCGGAGATAACTTCCGAACATATCTACTGCTAATGCTTTTAATGCTGTTGCATCCTTACCACGATAATTCCGGTAGAACACCCGATTAAACTGTGGTCTGCTAATCCGATCAAGAATTAAATAGAACACGACCTTCGGCAGAAAACCGATGAACCAGAAAAATCTGACAATGCGAGACAACGATGAAGTCCGTAACCAGATGTACGCATGCACAATGGTCGTACTTACTAATGTGCCATCCACATCAAAGAACGCAATAGGTTTTTTCTGTAGCGATTCCAATTTCAATCCTAACTCAATGTCTCAGCGAGTTCTGCAACACGGTTTTCAAGTTCAGTCAAAAATTTCTGGTATATCTCTGTATTTTCCGTAATGTCCTCTGGGTTTTGTGAACCTTCAAAAAGAAGCGGTTCCCCAAAAACGATCTGAATCGGATGTTTTTTTGGTAAGTTTTGCCCTTTTGGAAGAACCTGAAATGTGCCTTTAATATATGTCGGTATAATGGGGACCTGCTGTCCATAAATCAGAAGGCTGAGAATACCTTGTTTGAATGGCTGCAATTTTCCATCAAGTGAACGTGTGCCTTCTGGAAAAATGAGCAATCCATTGTTCTGTTCCATTACCTCGTTAGCCATGCGTAAATCCTGTAGAAACTGGCTAAAATTGCCATCGCGTTCAATCGGTAGCGCGTTCAAACAATTCTGTGCGAACCATCCTTGCAGCCGATTGCCGAACCAGTAATCTCGTGCGGCGAGTGTCCACAGTTGATGTGAATTCTGTCCGAGTGCTGTAATCACTGTAAGCGTATCTAAATGGCTTGTGTGATTCGGTGTAATAATGAAAGGTTTCCCTTGTGGTATGTTTTCAAGTCCAAAACACTCAAAGGAGAAACGAGATTTATATATACTTCGGATACTGGCACGAAACGCTCGCGCATACCAATAAGGTTTTTGGCGTAACTTCACAGATTTTGATGGTGTATCTATTGTTTGTATAGTGTCTGTTTTGTCAAAAGTCTGCGTCAATTCAACAACATCGTTGACTGTCTGCAAATTCGCAACCATAGCCTCAGGAATAGTGTGACCGAGTCGTGATTCGAGGAGCATAAGTAGATCAAGCCTCGTGAGTGAATCCAGTCCAAGATCAGTATCCAAACGACTTTCGCCGCCGATCTTATTCGCTGGCATCCGCGCTAATTTGGCAAGGGGTGCCAGAATCTCTTCAGGAATGTTGTCGGATTGATTGCTTTGTTCTTGATCGGTTTCATCTATAGCTGCAGCTTGCTCGTTTGCCAGATGTTGTTCTAACAACTCCTTTACACGTCCCCTATCAATTGTCCCATTTTCTGTTTTTGGTAATGTGTCCTGAAATAAGTGCGATTTGTGGAATTGCTGGTAACTTGGGAGTTGTTTTGCAGTTTGCTGTAGATGATTGTATATATCCGCTTTAGTTCCCTCTCTGTTATCAGTTGGGACAATCACTGCGTGGACACCTGTGTCCGCCCCATCTTCGTAGGGTATACCAATGACACATATTTCAGAGATAATTGAAGGTGTATGATAAAGTGCCTCCAATTCCACAGGGTAAATGTTCTTACCAGATGCAGGAACGATAATGTCTTTACAATGTCCAGTAATAAATAGATAGCCATCATCATCAATATACCCAAGATCCCCTGTGTAAAGCCATCCGTCACGTATAGCATTCTCGGTTGCACTTTGATTTTGATAGTACCCTTTCATATTACTGGGACCTTTTGCTATGATCTCACCGATACCTTCGCTATTGGGATTGTCAATCTTAAATTCAACCCCTTCAACAGCAGGACCGACAGAGCCACATTTGCTATTTAGATAGGGATTGACACTAAGAACAGGTGCGGTTTCGGTCATTCCGTATCCTTGATAAATTGTTAAACCCATTTTTTGGAAACCATCATAAATTGCATCGGTAAGGGAAGCGCCACCACTAACAAGGACGCGAATGTGTCCTCCCATAACAGCTTGTGCCTTTTCGGCTAAAGTATCTCCGGGTGTGTCCTCACGGGATGCTTGTCGTTCAATAGTGGTTTGAAGCATCTGATAAAGTCGCGGCACACTGATAAAAGCTGTAGTCTTATCCTCACGCATCGTTTTCAGAAGTGTTGTTGGTCGAAACGCATTGACATAAGTTGCGGTGGTCCCACTGTAAAGTGCCATCAGCAGACTACATGAAAAACTCAACGCATGGTAAAGCGGCAGTGCTGATAAAATCCGTTCCTCATCTGTCGGTGGCAATGCTTTTGCAACTGCCTTAACGTTAGAGATAAAACCTCCATGTGTTAGCATCGCGCCTTTCGCATCTACTGTCGTCCCCATAGTAAATATAATGGAAGCGACTGTATCAGGTGTAACCTCTACGTTGGGGAAATCTGTTGGAATGTCTTCATCCGTATTCACTATTTCGTTGAAATGATTGATGTTCTGAATGAGTATATTTTGTTCAGTCAACTGTGTGCTTGAATTGGCTAAAACTGCATCGGATGCTAAGATTGCTTTAGCAGTAGTGAACTCAGTAATGGCTAATACTTCTCGTATAGGCGTTTGCGCGTCAAGCGGGACAACTGCACAGCCAATTTGTGATGCGGCAAGGTATGCAATACACCATTCAGGTTGATTTTCCGATACCAATACAACTCTATCGTCTTTCCGTAGACCGCTTTTCCACAATTGATACGCGATTCGACGCGAATGTGTGTAGGTTTCAGCATAAGTATACCGTTCCCATTCATTGTCGTTTACCATCTGAAGAGCAATTTTATCAGGAATACGTTTTGCTTGTATCTCTATTAAATCTACGATTGTTCGTGGTGAGATATTATCAATAGGGTTTGGGGCAGGCGCAGGTAATTCATCAGCTTCATCTTGTGAAGGTGTTTTTTGTTGCTTTGAAGAGTCTGAAGTTTCATCTTCCAGTTTGAGCACATGTCGCTTGATACCGGGAATGTGTATTTCTTGAAAATACTGCTTCCAAAATATTAGCGAAACATCGAAGTTAAAGTTCTGTTGTTCTTCGGATGAGAGTGCATTGTAAAGTTCCTGCAACTTGTTAGTTTCAAATTCAAAGTTAGTGCGGGTATAAGGTGCGTAAATCTGAATGTAATGTAAAGCTGCCTTAATGCTGCTCTGTTTTATGAATAGTCTACGACGTTTTCGTTTCGCTGATTTGAACGGTAGTAGCGTAAGTGCTTTAATTGCACTATCAAGTAAACGCATCTTACCGTCTAATTTCTTTTTGAATTCCTCTAAACTCGGATATGTCCAAACTGGAACAGAAATCGGTTTCCCATTTTCCATCATCGGATTTTCAACAAAATAGCCGTAGGTTGCTTCAACAATACCTCGGAAATGTAGAGGGTTATGTGTTCCTGTTGCGACGTGATACACCTCTATTCCACCACGTTTTGCAATTGCCTCTGCGGCGGCTAACATTGCATTCACAACAAAATCCACGGGAATAATATCCAATATAATGTCTGGGTCAGCAGGAAAATCTGGGAGTCGTCCTTTCGCAAAACCGACAATCAACGGTTCGGACATCCGATACTTACCGAGCCATCCTGGATGTGGTTCAGCGATACTACTTTCAATAATTGAAGGACGAACAATTGCGGTAGGAAGATCACCGCGTAATTCCATAATTACTTGTTCAGCAAGGAACTTCATATATGTATATGTATCGTTCCATCCGCGTGCTCGTGCGTGTTCAAGTCCTGCTTCAACAAGCCGTTCTTCAAGCCAATCTGCTTTTGCTTGTTCAACAAGGGTCTCTATGTTTTTACGACCACCACGTCTGTCTGCTTTTATTTGTTTCTGTGCCACCTCTTCAAAATGTCTGATCTGTTCTGGAGTTTCAGCTTCATCTCGGATAGACTGGTTCAGCGTAAGCAGATAATCAATCTCTTCTGATAACGTTGAAGGTATTTTCGTTTCGCTTTTCTCATTTTGTTGTTGTGCGTATTGTTCATAAGGCGGGTGAAGTTCTTCTGGAACAGTTCCCGGATTATCACCGCAGACATAAGCAGTTGAGACATGAAGAAAGATAGCATTTGAACAACCCTTCGCGAACGTGACAACATGCTTCGCAGCGAGGGCATTACCTTTCAGAGAAGCGTCAAAGGGAGGATCAAACTGAACGAGTCCCGCTATATTGATGAATACGTCTACTTCATTTTGTAGACGTTGATAGTCTTCATCATTGAAGCCGAGTCGTTCATCCGTCAATTCTCCTTCAACAGGTGCGATTTTTTCCTTGACCCACACTTCAAACTGTTCCCCGTGTATCTGTCGTAACGCATCAAAGACATCGGAGGTTAGCAGTTCTTTTTCAAAACGTTCCTTTGCGGAGGTAACTTTCCCATTTGATTCAACCCGACTTCTAATAAGGAGATATATTTTTTGGACATCCGGGAGAGTGGTTAAAATCTTAGCAACCATCGGTTGTCCGAGGAAGGCAGTGCCACCAGTAATAAGTAAAACCTTCCCGTGAAAAAAATCGGTTATTGACATAATTCCCTTTTGTTTATTGTATTATTGTTCTCACTGACAAGAACGCAAGCAACGAGCCTGCCGGATATATATTAGTCTTGGTTAATCACATATATTTTGTGATATATAGGATTCATTCAAGTAGATATACATTACCACATTTTAAGGTTTAAAGTCAAGTGTAATATAAGTATCATTCTTCCAAAAAACTTGCATACTTTGTCCAATTCTGCTATACTTGCTTAAACAATTAACTTATTAGGAGGCTATTATTAAATGGCACACACATTACCAGCACTCTCTTATGCACACAACGCTTTGGAACCTCATATTGATGCACAAACGATGGAAATCCATCACGGTAAACACCATCAAGGTTACGTAAACAACCTAAATGCAGCATTAGAAGGTCATGACGACCTCGCTAAATTAAGTGTTGAAGAACTTCTCAGTAATATTGATCAAGTACCGGAAGACATCCGTCAGGCGGTCATTAACAACGGTGGTGGTCATGCAAACCATTCACTTTTCTGGTCAATTATGGCTCCCGGTGGTGGCGACCCCAGTAGTGGTGAAGTCGGAGAAGCGATAAAATCTGCCTTCGGTTCTCTTGAAGCTGCGGATGAAGAATTTTCTACTGCTGCCGCTAAACGTTTCGGTTCTGGTTGGGCATGGCTTGTTATCGGTGATAACGGGTTGGAAATTTATTCCACAGCAAATCAGGATAGTCCAATTATGCAGGGACATACACCTATTCTCGGTATTGATGTCTGGGAACATGCATACTATCTGAATTATCAGAACCGTCGTCCGGATTACGTTGCCGCGTGGAAAAATGTAATAAACTGGAAAAAGGTCAACGAACTTTATCTGGCAAATGCCTAAAACTTATATTGACAATTAAAAGGTAGGACACTTGGAAGTGCGCCTACCTTTTTTGTTTGTAGAATATTGTAAATACTGAATTAATAACTAAAACTATTCCTATTCTTCCTCCATATCTCCTGACTTTAGTTTCTGGACATAATTCTCAGTTATCTGCCGCGATTCATGCTCTGGGTGTTTATGGGGTTCAGGAAAATCTGCAAGGAATTTTTCGTAAGCAACGACTGCTTGTTCTATATCTCCAATTTCTTCATAGACCTTCCCAATTCTATATTGTGCTTGGAGTCGGAAGTCGTAATCATGTGAAGGATCATCAGCAAAATTCTGATACACCTCAACCGCGCGTGCAAAATCCTCATTAGCCTGAGCCAGTTGACCGATATAGAATTTCGCAGTAGTAGTGTTTTCGTTATCGGGATAGTTCTCTATTGCATACTCAAGACGTGAAATTGCTTCGTCATATTCCTTAGTTTTCTCGTATGCCCAACCGATATAGAAACGTGCGTCTTGCCCGGACGTTGTATCAGGATAATCATCAATCACTTTTTGGTATCCAGCAATTGCTTCGTTATATTTTGCTTCTGCTTCTTTAAACATCGCTTCCGCTTCATCGGTTTGACCTTTTATTTCTAAATAATTTGCATCAGTTTCTTTAACTTGTCCTTCGGCAAAGTAGACCTGTGCCAGATTAAAACTTGCAGGAGGGGCGTACACAGGGTCTCCAGAATCTGTCACATTTAAAAATTCAATTTGGGCATTCTCATAGTCTTGTTGCTGAAAGTAGATGTTTCCAAGCGCATATAAAATCCTATATCTAATCGGATGCTCGCGAAGTTCCACTTTGAGATTTACAAGTTCGCTAAGCGCAATACTTACATCACCTCTTCCGAAGTAGCACATCGCAGCATTCAGTTGTGCCTCTTCTTGTAGAACACTCCCCGGATATGTACTGATTAATTGATTGAATAAAGCAAGTGCCCTATCATAATAGGCTGTAGGGGATTCAAGAGTTCCTGATTTTCGAAATTCCTCTGCTATTTCATAAGTTGCATAGGCAACAGCATACATTGAATCATCAGCATACTCACTATCTGGATAATCACGTATTAAGCGTCGGAAAAGTGCGAATCCTTCCTCATCGGATCGTGGAAGTCGTGATGCCAACTGGTAAATGGCATCGTCTGCCCAATGACTGTCAGGATAATTGTCAAAAACTGCCCGGTAAGCTGCACGCACTTTACGTAAGCGATTTTTGTCAGGTTCATCAAACGATATTGGTGGGTTGTCCATCTGTCGAACATTTGTCCAAGCTTTATCGGCATTTTCGTAATAATGTGCATAATCATTAAATGGACTTGTAATTCTGCCGATCCAAAACCCAACTGCAATAGCAACGACAACACAGATTTCCACTATTATGAACTTTTTCATATATTATCTCCTTACGCAATGTGTACAGTCTATTTACCAGATTTTAGCAGTGCAATGAAAACATGTCAAGTAAGTTTAAATGAATGTGGAGTTATTCAGTTTTCCAAATCCTATTATTATCCATATTAAGTCTTCCTTGTTGGAGTGATCTCCAAATCGCGACCTCTTCTCCTGAAAATCCTAGTTCAGACAACATCGTAGGGGCGAGGTCTCCTCGCCCGTTTTCACCCGTATCCTCTTCTATAGGATTGACTTCCTAGTCGCGACTTTACCACATATTTCTACGAATTAACGAAAACTGAATGGCTCTGAATTGAGTGTAGAATTATTCAAGATTCTTCAGAGTTTACTATGTTATAGAATGAGCAATTTATATGCCAACTCAAAACTACCAATATAACGAATTGACCAGATTTAAGATTCGGTCTGTTGCACAGAATTGTGCATCTTCAAATCTGACTGCACAATATGGTGCATGCTTGTTTTACACACTACCATCTTAATTGTCCTTGATTCATCACTATGTATCTGATAAAATGACGACTAATTCCATTCTTTCAGAGGATTATATGCAAGAGATTGTTATAGATGCAGCGAAGTTGCATAACTTCGCACGTTCATTGTGTGAAAAAGCAGGTCTCCCAACTGAAGATGCCGAACAGATGGCAAAACTTCAGGTGCAAACTGATCTGCGCGGTGTCCATTCCCACGGCACACGTGCACTGCCCGGTTATCTGAATTTAGTACTTGATGGAAAGTTAAATCCAAAACCAAATCTCAGTATTGTTTCTGAGGGTCCAAGTTTTGCGGTGATAGATGGAGACAATGGGATGGGACACTTAGCAAGCACGTTGGCAATGGAAACCGCGATATCAAAGGCGAAAACAACAGGTATCGCTGCAGCAGGAGTGCACAATGCAGGACATTTTGGTGCAGCTGCTTGCTATTCAATTATGGCTACGTCGGATCGGATGATCGGATTTTCAACAACAAATACTGGTAATCCATCTATCGTTCCACCTGGTGGAGCAGAAGCAGTCGTTGCAAACAACGCTATGAGTTATGCATTGCCAACAGATGAAAGACATCCCATTGTGTTGGATATGGCGTGTGGAGTATCTTCATGGGGAAAAATCGCAACTTTAAGAATGTATGACGAACCGATCCCTGACGGGTGGTTAGTTGATGATAAAGGACAACCGAGTAACAATCCAAATCAAGGACGTTTAATGGCACCGGCTGGAGGAGCAAGAGGTTACGGTTTGGCACTCATTATGGGAATTTTGGCGGGTCCCCTGACGGGTGGTATGATGGCTTGCAATAAGACAATAACAACATCCGAACACTTCTTTATTGCAATTAATATTGAGAATTTTACAGATTATGATACATATATTTCTGATGTGAAACAGGGAATCCACAAAATACACAGTGCGAAAACTGCTGAAGGGTTTTCACAAGTCTACCTACCCGGAGAAATTGAGTGGAACAACTACGACAAATGGATAGAGAATGGTATCCCTATCCATACCAATCATTTACAAAGCCTCGCAAACGTCGCAGAAAAATTAGACATAAATACATTTTGGGAGTGATAATTTATGGAAGAAACGAATGAACGTGTTGATGGTGGAACACTACCCGATTGGGAGGTAGATGAACTACCTGCTCCACCACAATATCAATTTAGTAAAGCATTCCGAAGCATATTAGGACCTGGGATTATTGCGTTAGGTGCATCAATTGGTAGTGGTGAGTGGTTATTAGGACCGGCTATTACTGCTCAATACGGCGGCACTTTACTCTGGATTGCTACAATCGCAATTATTCTTCAATCAGTTCTAAACACTGAGTCGATTCGTTACACACTGTATACCGGTGAACCGATGTTAAGTGGTTACATGCGGTGTAAGCCAGGACCAAGATTCTGGGCTATTTTCTATTCCAGTGTAGACTTTTTCAGTATTTGGCCCGGATGGGCAATGGCAGCAGCAACTGCACTTGCTGCTGCGTGGATAGGAAGAATGCCTATAGATGCCGATCAAAATACAGTACGCGTTTTCGCATATATAATCTTTTTTGCGTGCTTAGCAATTATAATGTTCGGTGGAAAAATATACAATGCCCTTGAAAAAGTATTGCTATTCATGGTCGTATGGATTATAGGATATTTGGTCATCGTAGATTTAGTTCTTGTCTCACCAAGTGTGTGGTGGACTGTTATTAAAGGATTCTTTAGTTTTGGAGCATTACCACCGGATGTCCAGAGTGGGAATTTTGATTGGTTGTTACTTGGTGCGTTTGCTGCTTATGCGGGAAGTGGAGGTTTAGGGAACATAACTATTTCGAACTATGTCCGAGATAAAGGATGGGGTATGAGTAGTTTAGTTGGTGCGATCCCGTCTATCATCGGTGGGCAAAAGATAACACTCTCTCACTTAGGAAAAGTGTTCAGAATCACTCCTGAGAATCTCACAAGGTTCAAGGAATGGTGGAAATATGTTAGATTTGAACAGTACTATATCTGGGTCGTTGGGTGTTTCATCGGTTTAGCATTACCCGCAATGTTGACACTTGAATATGTGCCTTTAGGACAAGAGATGGATCAGTGGGCAGCAGCAGGATTTCAGGCTGATGGATTAGCACAAAGGGGTGGAAGAGTAATGTGGTACCTAACCCTTTTATGTGGATTTTGGGTGCTATTCTCAACACAACTTGGTGGCGTAGACGGTGTTCCGAGACGTTTTACCGACATCATTTGGACAGGTTTTAGAAGTGCAAGAAAATTGGATCAGCATAATGCAAAATGGATCTACTATCCGATTGTACTCGTTTATGTGCTATGGGGTGTCGTAGCAATGTATTTTGCGAAACCTTTATTGATGATTATTGTATCAGCAACAATTGGTGGATATCAACTGGTGATGTGTTCAATACATACTCTATACGTCAACAGAAGATTCTTACCAAAAGAGATTCAACCACCGATATATAAACAAATTGGTTTGATACTATGCGCGTTGTTTTATTCAATTTTCGGGACAATAACGGTTTATAAACAGGTAATTGTGAAGTATATTCTACCCATATTTTGAAAATATACTGTGTTCCTGCTAAGTTCGTAGATCGGAGTGAGCCTTGCAACACCCATAAGTGTCAATTTAAGAACGAGGTGCGTTGTAGTCGCGCAATTCATTGCGTCTCGGACATTCCGTAGGGGCGAGGTTTCCTCGCCCGCAGGCTCACATAAAGTCTGATAGGTCGGAGCGAGCAAAGCGACCTCCAACCTGTATGTCTGAACCAAGATTTTCAGGATTGGGAGTTGTTGAATATATATTCCCTTGTCCAGGATGAAAGACTACCTTTTGCAAAGGAATATTGGAATATAAATCTCTTATCCTGAAAATCCTGAAATCTTGAAAATCCTGGTTCAGACAACAAACAATTCAGACGACAAGAATTGCTAAATTGACGCTTTTGGTTCGATTAGGAGC
Source organism: Candidatus Poribacteria bacterium (assembly GCA_022825665.1). Taxonomy (GTDB): domain Bacteria; phylum Poribacteria; class WGA-4E; order WGA-4E; family WGA-3G; genus MSPOR6. The sequence goes on along the minus strand of JAJDWI010000060.1, from coordinate 74,458 downwards.
GTTATGTAATGAATAGATATATATACTGCCTTATTTTACTATTGATATGGCTATCATCATCATTTGTTCAAGGTTGTAATCCATCTCACGATCCACTTGAAGATATGGCACTCATACCCGCGGGTGAGTTTCAGATGGGAACTAAAGATGCAGTTGCAGAAGAACGGGAATTTACACATGATATTATATATATGAGTGCTTGGTTTGATGAACAACCCGCGCACACCGTCCGTGTTGATGCCTTTTATATGGATATATATCCAGTTACAAATAAACAATATAGGGAATTTCTCCTTGCGAATCCAATATGGGAAAAAGAAAACATAGATCCCAAATACCATGATGGGAATTATTTACGCGACTGGGAAGGAAATAACTATCCGAGGTGGAAAGGCAATCATCCAGTTACTTCCATATCTTGGTATGCAGCGATGGCTTATGCAACTTGGTCGGGTAAGAGGCTACCCACCGAAGCAGAGTGGGAACGTGCAGCACGTGGTGGTTTAAAAAATAAGAGTTTCCCTTGGGGAAATACTATTGACAGTAGCAAAGCTAACTACGACAAGAATATTGGTAAAACAACACCTGTTGGAAAATACGCACCTAATCAATACGGATTATACGATATGGTAGGCAATGTAATGGAAATGGTTCTGGATGAATATGATGCTTTCTATTATTCCATTTCATCGAGTGTAAATCCAGTTTCAGGAGCAGATACTATTCAAGAAATAGTAGAAAACTACAAGAATATAAAGACACATCGTGGGGTAAGAGGTGGTTCTTGGGCGAATTTTGCACCTTACGTACGCGTCGCAAATCGCAACTATTCCTCCCCTAAAAGCATAGGTGAACTCGGTGGATTTCGTTGTGTGAAGGATGTCCCAGATATAGCAAAAAACAGTCAGGACCTAATCAAGTTTGTTTCTGCAAATCCTCCCAACGGGAGTACTATTAAACCGAATGATATAATAACGCTAACCTTTAACGGTGTACCCGAAAACATTACCGTAACCCCAAACACAACACCTTTCTTAGAAAGTATAGATGCCATTCCGAACAAGAAAACAGTAACCATCTCAGGTATCTTTACACCAGGTGAACTTAATCTTCAGTTAAATTGGAAACATGGTTCGAATTTCTTAGCATACAAAGTAGAAACACCTGTTCCTGATGACATGGTGTTGATTCCTGCCGGACCCTATAAGTTGGGCCTCTCTAATTCAAAGAACAGTTCTGACGATGCTTTTTACATAGACAAATATGAGGTCACCGTTGGTGAATATAAGCAATTTGTTGATGAAACTGGACACCGTACACCAGATTGGAAGAAAATTGCCGAATTCGCTCCTACCGATAAGCATCCTATGATTTTCGTAAATTGGTTTGATGCCATGTTGTATGCACGTTGGGTAGGTAAACGGTTGCCAACAGCAGCAGAATGGGAAAAAGCAGCGCGTGGTGGTTTGGTGGAGAAAAAATATCCATGGGGTGATACAGAACCAGACGGCACACAAGCTAATTTTGCTGGAACTACGGATGGCTATGAACACACGGCACCAGTCGGTAGTTTCTTACCCAATGGTTACGGTCTGCGCGACATAGTGGGGAATGTGCTTGAATGGTGTCTTGATAGCATCCATCTTGATACTGACTCAAATGGAGTATATAAAAACGAAGATTTTAATAAGAAAATAATAGATATAACAACGAATTTCTCAAAGATCAGATCAGCCCGCGGGGTACGAGGTGGATCTTGGTCCTCTGGATCTTATCAACTAAGCGGGAGCTATGGTGCCGATATTCCTGCGACAAACAATGCGTATTTAGGTTTCCGTTGCGTCCGACCAGTTGAACCGTGATTAATCATGACATGCTGCGATAATCCGTTCTGTTAGGCTTTCTATTGTAGCATCCTTCGCAACAACATCAGCGCGTATCCCGTGTTTCACTGCTGTTGCTTCTGTTGTGGGTCCAATAACTGCAACCTTAACATTTGCCAATAAATCAATTGCATTATGTTCTGGAAACATCTCAAGTAAGTTAGTTACAGTCGAGGAACTGGTAAAAGTAACGAAATCAATTCTACCATCTAATAGATCCTTAGCAATATCTTCATTGCATTCGCTCTCAACTTTGACAGTATCGTAGATAGACACATCATCAACATGTGCCCCTCTTTCTCGTAGAATCTGTGGAAGGTCTGGAGAACCAATTTTTGCTCGTGGAAGTAAGATATTCTTTCCATCTACATCATCAATCTCAGTAGCGACAACGCTACCGCGAGATTGTGAAGGAATAAAATCTGGATGAATACCAACCTCATTTAGTGCATCAACTGTTTTGGGACCAACTGCACAAACATTACAACCACTGAATGCTCGCGTATCCATTCCTTTGTCTCGAATATGCTGATAGTATATCTCAACAGCATTTACACTTGTAAAGATAACCCAATCATACTGATCCGGGGAAGGAATATTTGAACTGTCAATTTCAAGCGGACGTACCTCTATGGTTGGAAATTGGATGACTTCAGCACCATTATTCTCTAATATGTCAACAAATCCGCTTGCCTGTGCACGGGCTCGTGTCACAAGTATTCGTTTGCCAAAGAGAGGTTTCGTGTCAAACCACTGTAATTGCTGACGGAGTGTGTTCACTTCTCCGACAACTATAATCGCTGGACTTTTCAGTTGGACCGCTTCTACTTTTTCTACAATATCCGCAAGAGTTCCTTGCACAACAACTTGTTGAGGAGTCGTTCCAACGCGCACCAAACTCACAGGGGTTTGCTGGTCTCTTCCATGTGTGATTAGACGTTCCACAATTTGAGAGAGATGTGCAACTCCCATATAGACGACAAGCGTATCTACTGCTGTTGCAAGAGATTCCCAATTGATGTTAGAATTGGGATGTAGTGCTGCAGAATGACCTGTGACGAATGCCACTGATGATGCATAATCTCGATGTGTAACTGGTATTCCAGCATAAGCAGAAGCAGCAATAGCTGAAGTAACACCGGGAACTATCTCAAACGGAATACCCGCATCTGCAAGTGCCATCGCCTCCTCACCACCACGACCAAAGATATACGGGTCACCACCTTTAAGTCGAACAACAGTTTTTCCATCTTTTGCATACTTAACAAGCAGATGGTTGATTTCAGTTTGACGGGTTGCACGGATTCTGGGGTCAGGTGCTTTGATCTTCTCGGTGTGTGCGGGACAATGTTCCAGTAACGTGTCATTTAGCAACAGATCGTAAATCACTACATCTGCTTGCTGTAGACACTCCACTCCCTTTAGTGTAATTAACTTCTTATCACCAGGACCTGCACCTACAATGTAAACGATTCCAGTATGTGTTGTACTCATAGATTCCTATACAAGAACTTACTGTGTTTTCAAGAGTTCTTTTGCACCACTGTTACAGAGTTTATCGGCAACGATTTTTCCTAAGTGTTCGGAGTTGTCAATGTTTCCTACAGCCTTTTCCACAATCCGTAACTTCCCTTCAGGATGACATACAGTTCCGATGAGTGAAATCTCCCTGCCCTCAATGCGTTTAGCATAAGCACCAATTGGTAGTTGACACCCACCGCCAAGACACTTCAATAATGTTCTTTCAGCAGTTATTTCCGCTGCTGTCGTTTCATCATTCAGTGGAGCAAGCAGTTTTTCAACGATACTGTCACTATCCCGTGCTTCGATTGCTAAAGCCCCCTGACCTACGGCTGGAACCATTTGGTCTGTATCAAAGTATTGGGTGATACTGTCCTCTTTCTGTAAACGTATGATTCCCGCAGCAGCAAGGATGATACCATCAAGGTCTGTTTCATGCAGTTTCCGTAACCGCGTATCAACATTACCACGAACATCAACGACTTGTAAATCTGGACGAATGTGGAGGAGTTGTGCTTTTCGTCTTGGACTTGTTGTACCGATTTTTACGCCACTCCGTAGATCTTCTAAGGAAGATCCGGTATATGTGATCAATACATCACGCGGGTCCTCTCTCGGTGGGATAGCAGCGATGCAAAGTCCTTCTGGCAATTCGGTCGGTAGGTCTTTTAGACTATGGACAGCGAGATCTATCTCTCCATTATGAAGTGCAACCTCTATCTCTTTGGTAAAAACACCCTTACCGAGTCCCACCAATGAACGGTCCAGGATGGCATCTCCAGTGGTCTTGATGATCTTTAGGTTAACTTCAATGTCGGGGAAATGGTGTGCTAATTGTCCTTTAACAAATTGTGCTTGCCAGAGGGCGAGTTGGCTGCCACGCGTGCCGATTGTTATTGATCCGTTCATTCCTGTTCCTTTTCATCAATTTCATTCAAAGCGAACAGTTCTTGAATTGCGTGAATATACTGCACGTGGTCTGTATTTCCGTCGTTGACTGAGTGACGTAAATTGGTGACGGGATGGTGGAGGAGTTTTTTAACAATAGCCTGCGTCATAGATGCAACCGCTGCTTCCTGTGTATTCGTCAACCCAGTCTTATCAACACAAGCCTGCAGCTCCGTTTCGGCAACTTCCTTAAACTGTTGATGAAGTGCTTTTATCGTGGGATTGACTTCAAGGATTTGTATCTGGTCGTGGAACCGTCTCGCCTCCTCAGTCACGATTTGCTCTGCGCGAGTCGCCTCTTGTTGTCTTTCTTTGAGATTAGAGGCTACCACTGCTTCTAAGTCGTCAATATTATATAGAAAAGCATGGTTAATTTTGCTGACATCAGGTTCTATATCGCGTGGCACAGCAATGTCAATGAGAAACATATACCTGTGCTTCCGTTTTCTCATGATTTCAGCGAGAGGCTGCCGTTCAATGAGGTAGTGTGGTGCATCGGTGGAACTGATCACAATATCAGCATCTATGAGAAAATTTAGATCATCTTCGTAAGCAACAGGAATACCTTTAAACTTTTCAGCAATTTTGACTGCTCGTTCATAAGTACGATTAGCAACAATAACTTTTGAAACACCATTTGCTACGAGATGTTTCGCTGTCAGTTCACTCATTTCACCAGCACCGATTATTGCAACGGTTTTGTCTTCTAAGGCATTGAAGATTTTTTTGGCAAGTTCAACTGCTGCATAACTGATTGAGACAGCACCAGAAGCAATAGTGGTCTCTGATCGGATTCGTTTGCCAACACTGAATGCTTTTGGAAAAAGGCGATTAAGTACTGTACCAGCCCCACCAGCAGAACGTGATATGTCAAATGCTTCCTTAACTTGGCTTAATATCTGAGACTCACCCACAACCATTGAATCAAGGCTTGATGTTACTCTGAAAAGATGTTGAATGGTACCAAGATTGTGATGGCGATAACTCCATTTTTTGAGCGTCTCAACACCAATATGGTGAAAACGTGCTAAAAAGTCAATAAGTGTTTTTATGGGTGATTCTACTGTTTGGTGTGGATTTGCTACCGCATATACCTCAACGCGATTACATGTAGAGATAATAACTGCTTCGTGGACGTTATGGGATTCACGAAGATGTTGGAGGGATTCTATAAGTTGTTCATCAGAAAAAGCCAGTTTTTCTCTAAATTCAACGGGAGCAACATGATGACTTGTTCCGATAGATACAATCTGGTTCATGGTAAATACCCTACGGAATCATGATACTTTGAACAACCGTAAGTTTAAAAATTATATCACAGTTCAGTGTGAATGTCAAATATAGCAGTTATCATAGTCAAGTTTATACTGACTATCGGAATGTATGTGCACTGTCTAAGAATAGATTTACACCTATATAGGTACAGAGTACTGCAACAAAACCGACAATCTCCGAATATGCTGCTTTTCTACCACGCCAACCCCACAGCTGACGGATACCAATTTGCACAACATAAATAACCCACGTCACCACAGTTAAGAATACTTTTGCGTCCAACCATCTCCATGCTATTTCTTGTATGTATTGTGTCCACAATGCCCCTACAATCACACCAAGTGTCAGTAAAATAACACCGAGGATTGTACATCTATATCCCAATTCATCTGAAGCACCAAGTGAAGGTAAGAGATTATGAAAGAGAGTGTGTGCTTTCTGTCGAATCTTCTTTTCTGCCATCAGATAAAGCACACCGAATCCAAATGCCGTAATAAACGCAGCATAAGCGAGAAGGATGAGTGTGACATGAGGTACTAACCAATATGTCTTCAAATTCTCAGGTAATGTCGCTTCATTTCCAGAAAAACTATACGAAATCAGAATAGCAACGAAAGCCACGGGTATAACGAAACTACCTATAGCACGTAATTGCGTCAAACGCACAACAATTATGTAGATTAATGTATTTGCCCACGCAAAAAAAGCAGTTGAGTCTGTCCAGTGTGTCATCGGGAAGTGTCCGTGACGTGACCACCAGAGTATAATAAATAGTGATAGCAGAGCAAACCCAACACATGTCCCCCAAAATGCAATTAGCGCAATACGTGAACGTAGTGTCTGCGTCTCACTTCGTTCACCTATCGTGAGATAGAGTGCCTGAAAAATACTGGCTGCTAAATAAACTAAAACTGTTACAAGAAATAGAAAATGCATTATTTTCCTGGAGTTATACTATAAGACAACACGTTGTTCATTCAATAAATTGGAAATAAAGTTATTCGCTTGTTCAATTTTGCCGTGTCTCACCCAATTAAATAGACATTCAGCAGGACAATTCTGGTCTGTGAGGCTTAGGCAACATGTCTTAGAAGCGTCATCGACGTGTCCGATGAGCATTTCAAAAAAATCAGCGCGTAACTTTGAAGTCGGGAATGCTTCAAGAACTTCTGATCGACGCGTTCCAAGTAGATTAATAAATGCTCCGAAACCGTTGTTTCCAAACTGATGTTTGAGTTTCTCATATATCTCTTTTGTCTGGCATACTTGATTACCGCTTCTCGCTGATATACTGATAATCAGATTATCATCAATAATGAGATTCGGCGTGAAGTGCGTTCCTATACTTGGATTATCAAGTAATTCATAGATGAATGGATTACCGTTCTCTAAGTATTCATCTAAATAAGTTTTCTCTGTAGAGATGACAAGAAAAGCGTTTTCAAGTTCCTGAGATTTCACCTCATCAGGATATAAAAATAAAACATTGGCACTACATTGACGAAGCAATGCTATACGTTGTTGGACTTCTGGTGATTTAAGGTCACCCAGGACAATACACTCTCTATTTTCGAGGAGTAAATAAATCGGGTAGGGCAGTCCAAGATTTTCAACTGGTACTGGATTTCCATTTTCATAGCCGAGGGTATACAGAGACGATGCATCCAACATCTCCTCAAAATATTCTCTGATACGTCGACTTGTCGCTGGACTTTTACCACTCGTAGAGATACTCAACATTACTTCGCCATCCGTTACAACAGAAGCAGCTGCGAAGGTGCATTGTGGTATCACATCAACGACATTGACTAAGGGAATATTGTTTTTTTCATGTGCTTCTGTAAAGACTGCTGAGTTGATTGTAGTAGAATCGGTTGCGGCACAAACAAGAAAATACCCGTTTGTATCTCCATGTTTTAGGTCTCTATTGTGCAAGCGAATTGACCCAATATCAGCGAGAAAAGTGACCAATTCTGTTGCGTCAGGACTAATCACTGTCACATCCCCGCCACTTATGAGCATAGAGACAACTTTTCGCTCAGCAACAGTTCCACCGCCAACAACAAGGCATTTTCGGTTCTGAAGGTTTATATATGCAGGGTAAAACATTGTAGTTATGAAGAGTTAGTGATTGAGAGTTTGGGTATTATTTATGAATCACGGGAAACCACATAATTCGCGAGGTTTTCAAGGGCAAGCCGTGCTTCTGATTGAGGTGTTTTAGTCAACGCTGTTTTTGCTCTGTCTGCATAACCTTGCGCAGCATTCAGACAATGCTGTTCAATATCATACTTTTGGAATAGGGATTCAACGAATGTAATTGCCTCGGTTTCATCACTATCAGGATTAAGGACTTTTTCAAGCATCTTCTTTTCATTATCATTGCTCTTTTTTCTGGCATATATGATGGGAAAAGTGAGTTTACCTTCTCGAAGATCACCGAATGCGTTTTTCCCTAACTTCTCAGGTGCTTCCACAAAATCAAGCAGGTCATCTACTATTTGGAAGGCAGTACCGATCTGTTGTCCATAGATAGTAAGTGCATCTATTATCTGTTGTTCCTTAGTTCCGAGGTGTGCTCCAAGCGTACAAGAGGCTGCAATTAATTTGCCAGTTTTGAAACTAATTATCTTGAGGTATTCCTCTTCTGAAATATCAAAATCACCACTTTTATATGCGTGGATAACTTCACCTTCGCACATCGCTTGTGTGGTGTCTGCAAGTATTGCCATCGCAGGATCATCTGACCGACGTGACACCAGCATTGAGAGCACCCGTGCATGAAGATAATCACCAACAAGCACCGCTACCTTATTCCCCCATTTTGTTTGTAGCGTTTCACGACCACGTCTGATTGTTGCTTCATCAAGAACATCATCGTGGACAAGCGATGCAACATGGATTAACTCAACAACCGCTGCAAGTGTGTGTGCATCGGCACCGACATACCCACATGCCCTTGCAGAAAGCAAAACAAGAATTGGACGCAACCGCTTGCCTCCACCTTCTACCACATGTTGAACCGCCATATCTACAAAACTATATTCGCTGGCTGTATTTTCTGTTAGTTTTTCCTCAACAGCATTTAGGTCTTCAGAAATTAATCTGACAATCTGATCAAAACTTGACATTCAATTCCTTTACTATAGCTTAGAGATTACCTCAGATGCGGCTTGAACGGTTGTGCTAATATCCTCTTGAGAGTGAACTAAAGAGACAAATCCTGCTTCAAATTGAGAAGGAGCAACATAAACACCACTTTCCAATAAACCCCAAAAATACTTTCGGTAACGTTCTGTATCAGCAGTGCGTGCACCATCGGCATCTGTAACAGTTTCAGGCGTGAAATAGAGCATCAACATGGAACCGACGCGACTATGCCAAGCGTCAATACCGTTTTTCTGTGTTGCTTCGCTAAGACCGTCAGCAAGGGTAGATGCGTTAGTTTCGAGTTGTTCATAAACCCCAGGGGCAGAAAGTTTGTTTAATGTCGTTATGCCAGCAGTTACAGCTAACGGATTCCCTGATAATGTACCCGCCTGATAAACATCACCTTCAGGGGCAACACACTGCATGATGTCCCGTTTTCCACCATAAGCACCGACAGGTAACCCACCACCGATAACTTTTCCAAGACATGTCATATCTGGCGTAACATCGTAGTATGACTGCGCGCCTCCGTAAGCGACCCGGAAACCAGTTATTACCTCATCAAAGATGAGGACAATCCCATGTTGTTCTGTTATTTCTCGGAGTTCATTTAGGTAGCCTTCACGTGGAGGGATGATACCCATGTTCCCCATAATGGGTTCAAGAATTAGGCACGCAATTTCATCTGGATTAGCATCAATGGTGGCTTTCACCGCTTCAGGATTGTTGAAAGGCACTGTGAGGGTATTACGCGCAAAATCCTCTGGAACGCCGCCACTATCTGAAAGACCGAAGGTAGCAACACCAGAACCTGCTTTTGCCAACAAATAATCTACATGCCCGTGATAACATCCATCTATCTTAATGATTTTGTCGCGCCCTGTATAGCCACGAGCAAGGCGTATCGCGCTCATCGTAGCTTCTGTACCAGAATTCACAAGACGAACTTTCTCAATAGAAGGCACTGCATTGACGATGATTTCTGCAAGTTCCGTCTCTAATGTAGTGGGTGCCCCGAAACTTGTCCCATGAGAAGAAGCAGCACTGACTGCATTCACTATCTCTGGATGTGCATGTCCTAAAATTAGTGGTCCCCACGAAGCAACATAATCTATATATCCGTTTCCATCTATGTCATAAACCTTTGATCCACTACCACGTTCAATGAAACGCGGATGTCCACCAACTTTGCTAAAATTACGGACAGGGCTGTTTACACCACCGGGGATATATTGCTGTGATTTTTGCCACGCTGATAACGATTTACTACTCTCCAATTCGTTCCTCCAAATTAGTTGAAAATTATAAAAATACCATATTTAATGACATCACGATGTATGTGATTTTACCTGCGGATACAAAACCCTAATTCTCAAGCCATTCAACAACCGACTTTGCAAAGTAAGTCAAGATCATATCTGCGCCAGCACGTTTAATACTCGTTAGGACCTCTAAGGCAACACGTTTTTCATCAATCCACCCATTTTGTGCGGCTGCTTTTATCATGGAATATTCACCACTAACGTTATAGGCTGCAACAGGCATCTGAAATTCTGTTTTCACTTGATAAATAACATCAAGATATGAGAGTGCAGGTTTCACCATTACGATATCAGCACCCTCCTCAATATCAAGCGTTACTTCTCTCAATGCCTCCTCTGAGTTTGCTGGATCCATCTGATACGAACGACGATCACCAAATTGCGGTGCGGATTCTGCAGCATCACGAAAGGGTCCATAAAATGCAGACGCATATTTTGCTGAATATGCCATTATTGGGATGTTCTCATATCCTTCCTCGTCTAAGGCGTATCGAATAGCTCCGACACGACCATCCATCATGTCTGATGGCGCGATAACATCTGCCCCTGCCTGTGCATGCGATACGCTCTCTTGGACAAGCAGATCAAGCGTTGGATCGTTCTGCACCTCACCATCTTCAATGACACCGCAATGTCCATGATCGGTGTATTCACACAAACAGACATCTGTTATTACAAGTAGGTCTGGCATTGCATCCTTAATCGCACGAACTGCTTGTTGAATAATTCCATCATCCGCGTATGCTTCAGAACCGTGTGCGTCTTTATTCTCAGGAATTCCGAACAGAATAGTTCCAGGAATACCAAGCGAAACAAGTTCTTTCGCAGCTTCTACGAGTCTATCCACCGAGTATTGGTAGCATCCCGGCATGGAAGTAATCTCATTTGCAGTGTCCTGTCCATGAACAACAAACATCGGATATATAAGGTCATCTACAGATAGATGCGTCTCTCGGACGAGTCGTCTTAGGTTTTCATTTGAACGTAATCGTCTGGGACGATATATAGGGAAAACGCTCATTCAATCTCCGATGCGATCGATCAAGTTATTTAGTTTTATTCAATCCTATCTTCTTGTGCAGGATCAGGTGCAATCTCGTAATTTGATAATTCAAATGACTTGATTGTTGTAGCAGTGATCTCGGCTGCTTCTTCCGCAGGTACTGATGCCTCAGCAAATTCTTTGTCAGACATTACATTAAGAAACATCTTTTGTGCTTCTTGGTGATACTTCACAATACCGATATTAGGTGCTAACCATAATGTTGTAACTGTTTCACCGGGTGGGTTATCGGGTTCAGGGTCCTCTTGTTGGTCAGCTGTGAGTTCTGTCTCAGTACGATATTCTATTTTCAAACAATCTTCAAATGTACCGGCCGCAGTTTCAACTGTTTCTGTATCAAGGATTATCCCTGTTTCAAGAATAGAAAAAGTGGCTGTGACAGGAGGCATCGGAGGTGCAGCTGCTGCTAATTCCTCAGGTAAACCATGAAATTCAAACGACATTGTGACTGTAGCAGTTATCTCAACGGTTTCCCATTCATCATCAATAGATGCATCTGCTGGCAAAAAATTGAAATGTTCATCCGCATCAACCTCTATATCATATAGAAAGTCAACGGTAACATTCTCTTCAGGCGGAATCAGGTTCGCAAATAAATTCTTTACCAATGCAGAGAAAGTTTCAAATTCTTTGGTGAGACGTGCATGAACAGCGTTTTCTATTTCCTCACCGACTAATAAACTAATCCACTCATCATTTACATTATACAGATATGGCACTGTATGACGGTTAAAATCAACCCAATCTTCCAATTCAGGGTTATAACTGAATGCGTTATAAACCGTACCGTCTATTTCTTCACCTTCGATTGCATGACGCACGAACTCATTCCCATCTTGATCTACATAGACCCAAAAACTTCCTACAGTGCTTGGAAAATAAAGTTGTAAAGTTTCATTCCCTCGTAGTGCTGTACTAAAAAATAAGACAAGAAAGATTGTAGTAACAAAACAAGTTCTTTTATACATGTAATTATCCTTAAAAAGATTGAATTTAACGTGAGTTCGATAAACCAGATTATCGGACTCAACTTATGAGCATAAGATTTTATGCAAAATGAAGTTCATATATCTTTTATCAAACTCACGTTATTTAATCTAATTTAGTATCCAGATGATTCAGCAAACCAAGTGACTATTCTTTTTTTTCCTCATCAGATTCATCAGATATGATCTCATAACTTGTTAATTCCAAGGTAGCCACATCATCGCTATTCTCATTTTCACTTCTGAATTTGACAATACCGACATTAGGAGCTAACCATAACGTTGTCGTTGCCTCGTTGGTTGGTGTTTCTGGTATCATTTGCTTATATTCTGGGGGTAAATCTGTATCCGTTGTTGTTTTAGTTTTATATTCAATTATTAAACAGTCATCAAAGGTTCCAGCTTCAGTCTCAACAGTTTCTGTTCCTAAAATAACCCCTGTTTCCTCAATACTCGTAGTAGAAGTAATTGTTTTGAGTTCTTCAGGAAGTTCAGCAGGTGCACCTTGAACATCCATTGTCATATCTACTGTTATGTCCAAATGCATTGCGACCCATTCTTCATTATATGCAATCGGAAGTGGAAATAGATAAAATAAATCTTGTGCTTTCGGGTCAACATCAAAATCAAAATCAATTGTAATCCCTGGGGGTAGTTGTCCAGCAATCTGTTCCTGCATCAGTGCAATTGTTTCATTAAGTTTTTTCTCAAGGATAGACTTGGTTGCTTGTTCTATTTCATCGCCGACAAGAAATGTAATCCATTCCTCACCGACTTGATACAGATAAGGATGAACAACATACTGATACTTTTCCCAATCTTCTATTGCGGGTTCATAAGTAAAGGCGCGATACGGCGTTCCATCTACCTCTTCTCCCTCAACAGAAGTCCGGGTTATTTCATCTCCATCTTCATTGACATAAACCCATGAACTTCCGATTTTATCTGGAAAGTAGTAGTCAGCCCATTCGTTACCCATCAACGTAGCAGTCAAGCCAAATACAAGCAGGAATGTGAAAATCGTTCGGTTAAATTTGAACACTTTATTGTCCTCCATTATTGTTTACACATGACTTTTAGTATACACCAACGTTCTACTGATAACAAGGAAATTGTTGTGAACAGTCATACTGAAAGACATTATATTGCCTTTGATTAGCATCTGAAAAATCGGTAGGTCGCTATGCTCACACCGATCTACGGTATAACCATTGATTAGTATTCTAATGGAAAGTCAACAGCGGCACCGTTATTTTTAATTGAACGTCCCATTGCAACATCAATTTCTCGATCTTTTCGTCCGTTGTATGCTCCGTATTCTGGTTCTATATCGTTACGGACAGCATTCACAAGACTCATTAATTCAGAGGCGACAGTGATTTCACCATCGCTGAGTGGATAATAGTGCAACGGATTTTCCCAAATTACCTCTGGATCAGTATCAGCAATAAGTGCAGCAAGTGTTTCGTATCCATCTACATTGTTCGTCTTGCGTGTAATCGTCACTGGACGTTGTTCATCTGCGTTATCATTCAGAATAACCGCATCGTCTCTGAAACACATACCACGTTCCGCATAGAATTTCGTTCCATTAAAACCACGCAACGGTGAACCGTAAGACAGACTGGAGAAGTTGAAAATCCCGACTGCACCATCAGCAAACTCAATAACTGCATGCTGCCAATCTTCATTCTTACGTCTTGGTTGTCCTTTTCTCCACTCATGTTCCTGAACCTTAAACCTATTACTGAACCCATAAATCTTGACAGGTTCATTATCAAAACCGACATAACTTCGGATTAAACCAATACCGTGGTAGCCGTGCCCGCGAAAATCGTTGTGAGCAACGTTGACCTTTCCGAATATCCCCTCAAGAATCATTTGGCGTTTTATCCGTTCAGACGGACGGCGGTAATAGTTCTCGTTTACTTCCAACTTTGTACCGTGCTCTTTAGCTATCTCAATCATCGTATCAGCGCGACTAAGATCAGTATTTATAGGTGTTTCCGTGCAATAACTAACTCCATGTTCGGAACAAATGTTGCCTGGGATGTGGTTATTACTGGGTGTAATGACAATAGAACATATATCTGGCTTTACCTTTTCTAACATTTCAGCGGTGTCTGTGAAAGCGGGGACACTATACTTTTCTCCCTGTTCTGTAACCCTTCCTTCGTGAACATCACATACTGCAACAAGTTCCATATCAACAGACAGTTTTGAAATAAGAGGTAGATATGTATTGGTCCCACGGTTACCTGTTCCGATATGTGCAATTTTTAGTTTATCCATGTATGTCCTCCTGTTAATGCTACTATTTCACAATTTAAAATCTATGGACATTGACACTATTTATTGGTAATATAGGACATTAGACCATTTTAGCACGTGTGTATTAGAAAAACAACTTTTTTGAATGCAAAGGAAAAAACATGCCAGGACCATTGACAGGAATAAAGGTATTGGATTTAACAAGAGTACTGGCAGGACCTTATGCTACGATGATACTAAGTGACCTCGGCGCAGAAGTCATTAAAATTGAACAACCTGAATCCGGAGATGAATCCAGACGATTTGGTCCATTCAAGAACGGATTTAGTCTCTACTTTATGAGCGTGAATCGCGGCAAACAAAGTGTAACACTTAATCTAAAAACTGAACGTGGTATCCAGATATTCAAACAACTTGTCAAACAGAGCGATATTTTGGTAGAAAATTTTCGACCGGGAACAATGGAAAAACTTGGCTTGGGTTACGAGACGTTAAGAGATGAATTTCCGTCATTGATATATGCCTCATGTTCCGGTTTTGGACAGACAGGTCCCTATGCTGCAAAAGGTGCTTACGACATGATAATTCAAGGCATGGGTGGTATTATCAGTATTACAGGTGAACCTAATGCCTCTCCTGTACGTGTCGGCACATCTATTAGCGATATTACAGCAGCACTCTTCACGACTATAGGCATAATGTCTGCATTACACCACCGAAACAATACTGGAAAAGGGCAGTTAGTGGATGTAGCAATGTTGGATAGTCTTGTGGCAGTGTTGGAGAATGCAATTGTCCGTTATTTTGCAACAGATAAAATCCCACAACCCCTTGGGAGTCGGCATCCAGCAATCACACCTTTTGAAATATATGAATCCGCGGATGGACACATTATTATTGCGATTGGTAACGATACATTGTGGGCAAAATTCTGTGAACACGTAAACCATAAACATCTTATCTACGATCAACGGTTCAAAACTAACGCAGACCGAACTGAAAATCACAGCGATTTGTTTCCTATACTCTCAGAGATCATGCGTGAACGAAAAACGGACGAATGGATAGAATCCCTTGAAAAGATCGGAGTGCCGTGTGGTCCGATCAACACTATTGATAAGGTAGTGAATCACCCACAGGTTCAAGCACGGGATATGATTACTAAAGTGATTCATGAAATAACAGGTGCGGTTGAAGTGCCCGGATTACCGATTAAACTCTCTGATTCTCCTGGAGATGTGGATGCTCCCGCACCAAGCCTTGGAGAACATACGTATGAAGTATTGACAAAATTGTTGGACATTTCACCTGATGAAGTAAAACAGTTGAAAGTAGAAGAAATAATATAACCTCGTAGAAGCACATTCTCGTCTGTACAAGGTGGCACAGGAGTAACAAGAATTATGTCTGAAAAACCCGATCAAGTATTAACGGACACCGATAATCTTACCTTTGAAGGTGACCTTGCCGCACAAATGGTTGAAGACCTTGATAACTATGTATCTCGTGCTATAAAGATAGCAACAGAAAAACGCGAAACATTGTGGAATCGGGATTATAGTTCAAATACGGCATATACCGAATCTGTTGAACCGAACAGACAACGTTTCATAAAGCAGGTTGGCTGTTATGATGAACGTCTACCGATAGACTCACTTGCTTATCATGGAACGACAAAATCCACTGCACAAATTGCAACAGGTCAGAATTTTACAGTATCGCGTGTTCGGTGGCAGGTGTTTGATGAGGTAGAAGGTGAAGGGCTGCTTTTAGAACCTGATGACACATCACAAGTTGTCGCACAGGTTATCGCTCTTCCAGATGCAGATTGGACACCAGAAATGATTGCTGGTGTGACAGATGAACTTCCACTTTCCGCGCAGTTTGCGCGCACTTTAGCAGCGGCAGGATTGCGTGTTGTCGTGCCGCTACTCATGAATCGTGACGACACTTATTCTGGCAACCCGAAAATCGGAAAATTTACCAATCAACCGCATCGTGAATTCATCTACCGTATGGCATATCAATTGGGAAGACATATCATCGGGTATGAGGTTCAGAAGGTCTTATCACTCGTAGATTGGATGACTTCCGATGATAAACCCATCGGTGTTATAGGTTATGGTGAAGGGGGACTGATTGCCCTTTACAGTGCTGCTGTAGACACACGAATTCAGGCTACGGTGGTCAGCGGATATTTTCAAGCGCGTGAAGAAGTATGGCGTGAGCCGATTTATCGTAACGTGTGGGGACTACTGCATGAATTCGGTGATGCGGAAATTGCGAGTCTCATTGCACCGCGTCCGTTAATAATTGAAACGAGTCGAGGTCCTGAGGTAATCGGACCTCCAAATGCACGTGATGGCAGAGGTGGTGCTGCCCCAGGACAACTTGTCTCACCGCCTGTTAAATCAGCAGAAAGTGAATATAATCGTGCACGCGCTGTATTCCAAGAACTTGGTTGCGAAGACAACATCCATATATTTTCACCTCAGGATCGTTTACCCGGTTCTGAAGAAACATTATCAACTTTTCTTTCGTGTCTCGGTATTGAAAACCCTGATATTGACAATGACCAACCTATTTCCATTCAAAACACTGAAACGTCCGATCACGATGCGCGTCAACAACGGCAGTTTATGCAACTCGTCAATCTGACACAAAGGTTTTTAAGGGAAGCGGAAACGCGAAGGCAGGAGTTCTTCTGGAACAAGACAGATACATCATCGCTTGCAAAATGGGAAGAAACATGTGAAGATGCCAAAGCCTATTTCTGGGATGATGTAATAGGTCGGTGTCCTGCACCTAATGTTCCTGCCAATCCAAAAACCCGCCTTATATATGATGAACCAAAATGGACTGGCTATGAAGTTACACTTGATGTGTGGAAGGATGTTTTTGCTTACGGCATTTTGCTACTCCCAAATGACATTGAGTCGGGTGAGAAACGACCAGTTGTTGTATGTCAACATGGGTTAGAGGGTAGACCACAAGACACTGCTGATCCTAACATAAATTCTGTCTATCACTCCTACGCTGCACAGTTGGCAGATAGGGGTTTTATTACTTACGCACCACAGAACCCGTATATTGGTCAAGATGCTTTTCGGGTAATCCAAAGGAAAGCAAATCCGATTAAGTGGTCGCTCTTTTCGTTGATTATCCGGCAGCATGAACGCACACTTGACTGGTTAGCAGAACTGCCTTTCGTTGATGAAGATCGTCTCGGCTTTTACGGATTATCTTATGGCGGAAAAACAGCGATGCGAGTGCCAGCAGTCCTTGAACGATACGCATGTTCCATCTGTTCAGCAGATTTCAACGAGTGGATTGTGAAAAATGCAACTTTTGATTCAAGGTATAGTTATATGTTCACAGGGGAATATGAGATGCCTGAGTTTGATTTAGGAAACACTTTCAATTATGCTGAGATGGCAGGGTTGATCGCACCGCGCCCATTTATGGTTGAACGCGGTCATGATGACGGAGTGGCACCAGATGAATGGGTTGCACACGAATTCGCGAGAGTTCGTCGTCTATATGTCCGTCTGGGTATAGCAGATAAAACTGAGATTGAATTCTTTGATGGCGGACATCAAATCAATTCAGATAAGACATTCCAATTCCTGTATCGACACCTGAATTGGCAACAACCCTAAAAGGATAAAAATGATATATTCAATATCTGTCACTGCGGGATTGGAGAACATTGCACGACAAGAAATCAATTCTCGTTTCGGTGATACTAAACAATTCAAAATTATACTGCGAAAACCGCAACGGATAGTCTTCCAATATTCTGGTAGTCCGAAAGATTTATTAGCACTACGCACAGCGGAACAAATATTCCTTGTGATAAAACATTTTCCGAAGATGACGCGTTCGCGTAGTTCTTTAACTACTATAAAGAATTCACTCAGTCGGTTTAACTTCAAGGAAATGTTAGCATGTTGTCGGCAAGTAGGTATCAAAATGCGGAAACGAATTCAGTTTCGTGTGATGACACGGATGTCGGGTTTCCGCAACTTTCAAAAAAAGGATTTTCAACAGATCATTGAAAGAAGCTTGATTGACCGTGGTTGGCAATTGACACGATCAGGTTCGGGAATAGATGTGTGGGCAGAGATGCATGGTGAGGATGCATATATTAGTATTCGACTTTCCAAACCTGACATGGCTCAACGTACATACAAGCAAACAAGTGTTCCTCATACGCTTAAACCGACGATAGCGTCCAGTATGGTGAGACTATCACAACCGCAACCCAACGACATCTTTTTAGATCCAATGTGTGGTGCGGGAACTATTCTGCTGGAACGTGCCTTTTCTGGTCGTTATCGCTACCTTATCGGTGGAGACATATCTAAAATAGCAGTAGATGCAACCAAGAAGAATTTCGGAAGGCAGCACCAACCACGTCAGTTTTTTCACTGGGACGCACAATCTTTACCTATACAAACCAATTCTGTTGACAAAATCGTCTGCAACCTGCCTATAGACGAAAACAAGTCTAACCTACCACTACTATATAGAAAAGTCCTCACTGAATTTGAAAGAGTAACAAAGCCCGGTGGAAGAATTGTCCTGCTTTCCATGCAACCTACCCTTTTAAACAAGATACTCAAACAGCAGGAATCAATGAAAACGAGACAGCAGGTGGGAATCAATGTAGGTGGAAAACGGGGAAGGATATTTGTTGTACACTGTTATTGAGTTGGTGAGGCACGGATGCCTCACCAACATTTACTCATAAACAATCTATAACTAATCGAATTCTGGAACCTTGACTGCAACCTCTTTACCCGCTGCATGCGAACGGAAAATACCATCCATAATTACATTTGTGAGGAGAACACCCTCTGGTGAAATTGGTGATGGCGCGTCTGCTTTGATCGCTTCACGAAATGCGATCATCTGTGCCGCCCAGTTATCAGACGCCGGGAATCCTGAGAACTGAATAGTCGTCATGCCTTCCGGTGGGTCAGGTTCTGCTGTTAACCCCTCCGATTCGACGAGTTTCTTGAGATCACCTTCGTATGCATCAGCGTAAATAACCGGTCCATCCAATGAAATCCCCGCTTTTGTACCGAGATGGAAGTTTCCACCGAGTGAGTTGGCGTGTACTGCCCAAGATATTTTAAACACCATTACACCACCATTTTCAAATCGGATCCAAGCCACACTGAACTCTTCAACATCCATTTTTCCCTGAAACCTGGGATCCTGCATTGATATGTAGTCTTCAGTGATAGCAGAGACCCGCACCGGTTTCGGATACCCCATTGCAAATAGCGACCTATGCATATTGTAGACACCGATATCAACGGTTGCCCCCGCTCCCGCAGTCTTTTTGTAAATGAAGGTATGTCCGGGATTTCCGCGGCGTCTGCACCCTGCTGATTCAGAGTAATAGATATCACCGAGTAATCCTTCGTCATATACCTTCCTCGCAAATTGGAGTCTCGGATCAAATGTGGGATTTAGACCAATTTGTAGGATTTTACCTGTTTCCTTAGCTGCCCGTACCATCGCAGTTGCATCTGGAAGTGTCGCTGCCATCGGTTTCTCACAGAGGACGTGTTTACCTGCTTTCAATGCAGCAACGGTTGGTCGTCGATGTCCCTGATTGTAAGTAGTGACACTCACAGCATCAAGCTCATCCATTTCAAGCATCTTGTTGTAACTTGAGAAAGCGTTCTTTTTGGGAACTCCCCACTCTTCAGCGGCTTGGTTTGCCTTACTTTTTATGATGTCGCACACTGCAATAATCTCAAATCCACCTACTTTCTCATAGGTACCCCTATGTGCACGTGAGATGCCACCTGTACCAATAATACCTACTTTAACAGCCATACTGTTATCTCCTTACGAGAAATACTATTAATTTGATGTGTTAGTTTAGATGATATTATATTGAAATGCAAGCAATATTTGCTTGAATAGTGAAATAACACCAGGTCATAAATATTAAATTTCAGGGACTTTTACTGCTACCTCTTTCTTACTTTCGTGTGAGCGAAAAATACCATCCATGATGACATTGGTAAGTAAAACACCCTCTGGTGGAAGTGGAGACACACCATCGGAATTGACCGCATCACGGAATGCTGTTATCTGTGCTTCCCAAACGTCTACCTGCGGAAAACCTGAGACACTGATTGTTGTCATACCCTCAGGTGGATCCGCTTTGGCAGTTAATCCTTCTGACTCAACAAGTTTCTGCAGATCTTTGCTATATGAATCCGCAAAGATAATCGGTCCGTCTATAGATATTCCAGCATCCTTACCGAGGCAGAAGAGACCTCCGAGAGAGTTTGCATGTACTGCCCACGAAATCTTGAATACCATCACGCCACCGTTTTCAAAACGAATCCACGCTGCGCCAAATTCTTCTACATCCATTTTATCTTTGAACCTTGGATCTTGCATTGAGATATAGTCTTCGGTGATAGCAGAGACACGCACCGGTTTCGGATATCCCATAGCATAAAGCGAGTTGTGTAAGTTGTAGATACCGATGTCAACGATTGCGCCAGCACCCGCGGTCCTTTTGTAGATAAATGTTCGTCCCGGATTCCCACGCCTACGACACCTTGCTGATTCTGAATAGTAAATATCTCCGAGGAAACCTTCATCAATAACTTTCTTGGCAAATTGAAGTTGTGGGGTAAATGCACTTTTTACGCCAATCTGTAGTATTTTACCAGACGCTTTTGCTGCACGCACCATAGCGGTTGCATCCGAGAGGGTTGCTGCCATCGGTTTTTCACAGAAGACGTGCTTACCTGCGTTCAACGCCGCGACAGTAGGTCTGCGATGTGCTTGGTTATATGTGCAGACGCTCACCGTGTCAATTTCATCTATTTCAAGCATTTTGTTGTAGCTTGTGAATACATTCTTTTTCGGCACACCCCAGTTTTCCGCAGCTTGTAGTGCTTTTTCCTTAATAATATCACACACCGCAACGATCTCAAAACCATTTACTTTGTTGTATGCTCTATGATGTGCCCGTGATATACCACCTGTACCCACAATACCCACGCGTATTGGCATAATGATTCCTTTCTCCATTGCATAAGATTTGATGTGTTAGTTTAGAGGATATTGGGTTGGATTGCAAGGGAAAAGTGTGTTATAATCAATCTGTATATTTATTCCGATGGTAGACAGGAGGGCACTATGAGTATTAAAAAAGATAAACAACGACAGGTTGAAACACAGAAAAATAAAAGTGATCGAATTCGTAAAAAGGTTGATAAGAAGAAAATAGAAGATGGATATGCTGCTTTTGCTAAGATTATTGGAATCGCTGATTTTGATCCAACTGATGCTTCTGTCAATCATGATGACGTTATCTATGAATTGCAATCTAAAAAATGAATTTTGTTGGTACAGGTGCTTGGATCGCAATTTACGAATTTTGTTGTCCTTTTACAGTTAAAATGCTACAATACTCTGACAAAATATAATAAGATAGGATAAATAACATAAATATAAACGGAGAAACTTAAATGCCAATAGACACAGCCACCTTACCACCAGGACATTATATTATTGCTGATCCTAATTATTTTAAGGATTATGAACCTTATGCGTATTTTTGGACTGGTGGTGATGGAGGATTCTATGACAACTTTGATAATTGCTACTATGTTGACTCTGCGAAACTTTCAGTTTTCCAAGTAGAAAATAAACCACACGATATACCTAAAGGAACACACTACTTCTTTTTCAAAACACCATGGAAAATTGATTTTGACCAGAATGCTCTATTAGAACAAATTAAAATTACGGTTCTCTCATTCAAAGATATTAGTCCTGATTTTTTCGAACCTATGGTTTTCAATAATTGATTTACTTTCGTGCAATTTTTGTATCTGTTTCTTATGTAATTGAAACTCTAATTTGTAACGAATCGTTTAGCTATTGAAGGAAGGTACGGAACTATGGCAGAATCCTCTTACAGTATCTTTGAATCACGCACTCCCGAAGATATACACCAAGAAATTCAACAAGTTTATCTTGAAAACGCGCGTCCATGGGTCATTGGATACAGCGGTGGAAAAGATTCTACCACAGCACTCCAACTCGTTTGGTATGCCCTCAAAGAGTTGTCGCCAAAAGAACGTAAATACCCTGTCTATGTGATCTCCTCCGATACACTCGTTGAAACGCCCGTAATCGTTAGTTACATTACAGGGACGTTGGATAGACTTGAAGTTGTTGCGCGTGATGAAAACATGCCTTTTCATACAGATATAGTCCGTCCTAAAATCACAGATACGTTTTGGGTAAACCTAATAGGCAAAGGATATCCTGCACCTTACAGCAAATTTAGATGGTGTACTGACCGTATGAAGATAAAACCTGCCAATAAGTTTATTTTGGATAAAGTTGCTGAGTATGGTGAAGTTATTATGGTGCTTGGTGTTCGTAAGGGGGAAAGTACAACGCGAGATCAAGTTTTAAGTATGCACAGCATAAAAGATTCTCCGCTGATGCGGCATACCACGTTACCGAATGCCTTTGTCTACGCCCCAATTGTTGATTTTGGTTTGAACGATGTTTGGTTCTATTTATTAAATAATCCTTCACCTTGGAATAACGACAATAAGGAACTTGTCACCCTATACCGAAACTCAAATGCTCAAGGTGAATGTCCTCTTGTTGTTGATGAAACGACACCTTCTTGTGGTAACAGTCGCTTTGGTTGCTGGACCTGTACCGTTGTTACAAAAGACAAATCAATGGAGGGATTTATCGATAATGGAGAAGATTGGATGTTACCTCTACTTGAGTACCGAGACTTCCTTGCCGAAACACAAGACCCTGCAAATAAACCTAAAATCCGGGAACACAGGCGTAGTAAAGGTCAAATAACCATCATGAACAATAAACTCATCCACGGTCCTTATAAACTTGAGTTTTGTAAAGAACTATTAAGAAAACTGCTTGAAACACAAGAAAAAGTGCGAAAAGAAGGTCCTGACCCAAATATAAAACTCATTACTGACGACGAACTTGAAGAAATCCGAAGAATATGGAGAACAGAACGACAAGACTGGGATGATGCAGTCCCCCAGATTTATGCTGACACGGTTGGTAAACGTGAATGGATTGTTGACGATACAACTGCTTTTACTGCGTCTGATAAGAAACTGTTATCAAGAATCTGTGACGAAAATGGAGTTCCTGTTACGCTTGTGGCTAAATTGTTAGATACCGAGAGACAGATGGATGGAATGAGTCGACGTGCTGGAATCCAATCTCGAATTGATACTATTTTTCACGAGGATTGGCGTTCGGAAGAAGAAGTACGCGGCAGTTTAGATAACAGCGAGTTACAATGATTCTCCACAAACTTACTCTCAACAATTTCGGTTTGTTCCGGGGATTGCAGACTGTACAACTGAAACCAAACGGTACAGGAAATATTATCTTAATTGGTGGTATGAATGGTTCCGGAAAAACAACTCTTCTTGATGCAGTTCGTCTTTGTCTTTATGGTAAACGTTCATTAGGTCCTCGCGTTAGTCAAGATGAATATTACGAGTACCTTTCTACAATGATCCACCGTACTCCTTCCGCAATATTACCATTAAACCATGCCTCTGTATCACTTGAATTTGAATACGCACGCGGTAGTGAAAAAAATCTATACCGTGTTGAACGTTCCTGGAGACAGCACGGTAAAACCTACCGTTCAGTAAATGAAGGTTTAACATTTACTGAAAACGATGATTTTAACGTCAACGATGAAACATCCCAGTGGCAAGATTATATTAATGAACTTGTTCCAGTTGGAGTATCGCAATTTTTCTTTTTTGACGGAGAAGATATTCAGAAATTGGTTGATGATTCAAGTCATGATGAGTTTCTTGCCGAATCGATCAAATCATTGCTTGGGTTAAACTTAGTGGAGCGGTTGAAATCTGATTTGAATATCTATGCCAACCGTTTGGTTAAACAGAACAGTCCAGAACCAGTACAGGAAGAAATAGAAGTATTAGAATCCGAAATTGATTCACTTAAAATGTCGTTATCAGACGCACAAGACAACAAGGAATCATTGCATTCCAAAATAGAGAAGTTAGAAGCACAAATTGAACGTCAAGAATCACGCATTGCTGCAGAAGGTGGTGGATATGCTACAAAGAGAGAAAGTTTAACTTTGCAACAGGGACAACTCCTCGCTGATATTGAAGCATATGAAAATGATATTCGGATGCTTTGTGAAGAACTGTTTCCTTTTACATTAGTCCCTGACTTACTTGAAAAGTTAAATGACAGACTCCAAAAAGAAATTGAATTAGACGCGTGGGAAGCGGAAAATCGTGCTTTGAAATCTCTAAAGTCTGAACTTAATGATACTCTTGCTACCGCTACTTCTTGGGATAAATCAACTCTGTCCGATGAACAGGTTAAAGTTGTCCGTGCTAAACTTACCTCAGTTTTTGAAAAGCGACTTGAGCGTCCGGAGGAATTGCACGGATTTGAAAAAATTCATGACAGATCTCCCGCTGAGTATGGAAACTTATTTGAGTGGATTGATGCCTGTCTAAACGATGTTCCTCAAGTATTTCTCGAATTGAGCAATGCACTAAAGGAAGCACAATCAGAATTACAAAAGGTAGAAGAAGATCTTCAGAGAGTCCCTGCCGAAGAGGTATTGAAACCGATGATTGAGAAACTGTCCACATTAAACCAAAAACTTGGACAGTTAAAAAAGGAAACACATGAAGTTGATGAATCTATCCATTCTTTATCTCATCAACTTAATATCGCAGAAAAAAAACTTGGGAACTTACATGTTTCCCAGCAACTCGGTCAAGATCATATCCGACGTCAAGAACAGGTACGTGATGTAAACTCGGTTTTATCTACTTATACAAGTGAACTCACACAGGCAAAAGTTTCTATGTTAAGTGATTCTATCGTTGAAAGTTTCAACTATCTATCACATAAGCCAGACCGAATTAGACGAGTTCAAATACACCCCAAAACCTTTAGCGTCACGCTTTATGACACCTATAATCAACCGCTGGCAAAGGAAGAATTGTCGGCAGGTGAAAAGCAGATATACACAACTGCTCTTTTATGGGGATTGGCAAGAACTTCAGGTAAACCACTCCCGATGATTCTTGACACACCACTCGGACGTTTAGATGCCAGCCACCGAGAACTACTTGTCAAACGTTATTTTCCTTACGTGAGTCACCAAGTCATCATGCTCTCTACTGACACTGAAATTGACGAACATTTACTCTCACTTTTGGAACCATCTATCTCACACACGTTCCATTTAGAGTATCATAAATCAGACGAACACTCAAACATTAATGAAGGCTATTTCCGGTAGAATACTATGCAGTTAAACCGAATTCATATCTCGGAAGATTCACGTAATAAACTCAGAATTTTGAAAGGTCGGACAGGTCTACTCCCAAACGTTCTCAGTAGAATTGGCTTAATGCTTTCACTTGCTGAGGAAAATGAACCGGAACTTGATGCAGATACATCGGATGGTTCAGAGTTTAATCGCTATACGCTGATGGGAGAGTGGGATCCGCTGATTGTCGCACTCTTGGAGGAACGAGGGACTGCTAACGGTATGTGTGAGAATAATGATACACTTGTAAAATACTTTCGGGCACATCTAAATCGCGGTGTGCGTCTGCTTTATGCACGTGTAAAAAGGTTAGGAGAGATAGTTAACTTATTATCCTAAAGTCTATTTGTCTATGTCCAAATATAAAAATATCTTAATATTTAGTAGCCTGTTAATGATTTTCTCCTAAAAGATTTAATAAGTCATCAATTTCATCGAATTTATCTTTCTGATTGTTTCGGGAAACATTGGTTTTATTTTTTTGTAATACCAATTGAATTACATCTGTAATCAGATTATCTGCCAATCGTCCAATAGAATTGACAATTTGTGACAATGTCATATTTTCAAAACTTTTAACAAAAACCAATTTTTTAAATACTATAGGCATTAAATCTTCAATAAAAGAATTGACAGAATTGGGATCACTCGTCGTTGAGATCTTATCTAGTGTTAATCTATTGCTATTTTGATCGTGTAAATAAAAATCGCTTAACAATCCAATTAATTCTTCATAATTTTTCACGGTATGGAAAGCATCATTTATGTCATTTGTTTGCAGATTGCAGCCATCACTTTTAGTAAGATTTCGCTCCTGTAATTCACTTTCGTGATTTGGATGATAATGTTGATTTTTTATGTCTTTGCCAGAAATAGGTGTTGACATACTCTTATGACTAAGATATTGATAGAATACATACAAAATTTCTATATCTTTGTCTGAAAACTCTATCAATCCTTTCATCATAGACTCAATCACCGCGTTTCCATCTAAACCAGCATTTCCTATGTCCGTTTTGCCAATCAAGTAATCAGTTGATACCTTTAATACTTCACTTAACTTTGAGAGACTATCAAAAGAAGGCATTCTACTACCTGATTCAAATTGAGATATGGCAGCAGGTGTCATTTTTGCAGCCGAAGCTAATTGTGTCTGTGTTATATTTAATTCAGCACGTCGTTCTTTTATACGCTTTCCCAATTTATCCATGATTAATTCCTATTATTCCATATATCCATTATAAATTAATCTGTGTACATAAACTCAAAAAATAAATAAGCACATTATCAGATTTGACTTATTAAATTAACTGATAAACTAGTTTGATAAATAAACTACATGAGAATAATGGCTTATATTGAGTCCTCTGTCAAACTTAAAATTATATCATCTGGAGTGTATTCCCCGACCAAACTAACCATATGCATAACTTTGTTTTCCTGCATTTCTGCAATCTTTTCATTAATCTCTATGATACCAGCATTTGCAAATTCTTCGGCTATATCTAAAATTCTACCTTGATCTGTCAAGACCTCAATATCCTCAGTTACGACAAGTGCTAAAGCACGGAGCAAAGATACATTCTCTTCATCTCTTGTAAGTACATCCCAGGAAAAGATGTCAACCTTGTCTTTTAATGGAAGCCGTTTATTCTGATGGTATCCTAAGAACGTAGCCAACAAAAACACGTTCTTCATGGAATCAAAAGGTTGTTTGACTTCTTCGCTTTCAGTTAGTACTTTGTATACCGGATGATGGATTTTATCGATATGAATTCGATTGTTACGTGGGTTTGATTTCTTCTTAGATTTCATAATAACTATAACTCATACAGAGGATATACCCTAATCGTTAAATCTGGTCAATCTTCGCTGATTAATGTTTCTTTTAGTATTATCCACAATCTGTTTATCTTGAGCATGACTATAATATTGTTGTGACATTTGTCGCACTCATTTCCTGATCAAATTGTAGATTGTATTCCTTCCCAATTCGCGAGTTTAAGTTTTTTCTTGCTTCGTCCCCTAATTCTGTATCGGTAACAAACAGAATCAATTGATCAGCTATATTAGGAATTGTCTTTGTGATGTTTTTTCTTGGTTCTTCCGACAACTTACCAAAAGGAGTATCCATTAAAATTGGATACGGTTCATTGACCATATTTAGTGGCATTTTTTCAGCGGCTACCTGAGCCATAGCTAAAATAAAAGCGAGGCTTAGTACCTGACGTTCACCTGCAGACAACTCAGGTTTGGCTTGTTCACCAAACTTGTCAATTACTTGTAACTCGAAATCTGGACTAAGTTGAACATTTTGAAACGAACTTGATTTCCACACTAATTGTTTAAAAATATCCTCAACAATAGGTTCAATTTTTTTACGCATGTTCTCTGCGAATAACGCATGAATTCTTTTCATAACACCAAAAACTTGTTCCGCAATGTCTGCATACCGTTTCAGTCTCTCCACCTTATCCGAGGAAGTCGATGCAATCCTGATTTCTTCATTCACTTCATTAATTGCTTTGGCTGTTTTCTTTATTTCTTCTTGGTTATGTTGTATTTCTTTCTCATACCCTCCGATCTTCCTTTGGCATTTATCTCTATCATTTTGAAGACTTCGTATGTCAACTTGATTAAAATTTTTTAACCTTTTCGCAATCTCAATTAAGTTTGCTTCATGTGAAGCAATTTTCCGATCAAGTTCTTGGTTATCACTAAGAGTTGATTTTAGATCTTTTGAAATATCACTGACGCGGGATAATGAAACATATTTCAAATCCGAAAAAACCTCACTCAATACAGTAGTAAGCTTTGAAGAAGTAATTTTCCTCAGCAATGACTGGACTGTTTGGTGTTCTTGACTGTCTGGATTGATTGGTCTACCACAGAGACAATGCATCTGTTTTAGTAATTCTTGAAGTAATGGTTCTGGAATAGTTAGAATATCTCTATTTTTAAGGATTTCCAATGCTTTATCCATAACAGGTTTTGCTATAGGAATATATCCGTGATTGGCAAGTTCACGTATTCTTTCCTCAACTTGTGATTTAGTATGCTTAAATTGATTTAATTTCTCTTCAATATTTTTCCTGTTCTCTGCTAATTCTTGAGATGCTATATTGGCTTCAAGTTCTTCGTCAATATCCTCGATCTGTTTCTTCGCCTTTGCGATTTCTTGCCGTTTTTCTGTAACTGACTCCGTCAGTTTTCTTCGTCTTTTTTTCAACTCTTCCTTTTTATTTTGCAATATTTGCAATCCGCTTTCGGGTTGTTTTTTTAATTCCTTATTGAGTTCGCTATTGTAATTTCCTGCAACCTTTTCTAAATGTTGTATACCGCGTTCAACCGCCTCAATATTAAGAATATTACATACAGCATGCCGTACCTCCTCGTTACTTTCTGGCAATGCAAAGTTGTTTATCTTTTCGCCATCAAAAAAGAAATGAACACTTATTTCTTTAGGAATCATCAACTGAATTCGATCTTCTGCGTCTTCATCAAGATATGGTGGAGTAGCTCCTACCTTTTTAAGAAAAAATGATGTTTTACCTTGCCTAACATACTTCCGTTCAGCAAAATATTCCTCATCCTGATATGTAAAACCGACTTTTACTGATGTGTCATCCCCCGCAATACGTGCAACTAGGTGTTTAGACACTAATTCACCAATTTGTCCAAATTTATTATTGATAAATTCAGTCCCATATAAACACCAGTTCAGAGCGATACATATAGAAGTTTTCCCAGCACCATTAACACCATGAATTACTGTCACATGACGTTCATTGTTGATAGCAAAGTGAATAGTTTGTTCTCCGCAGTATTGACGAAAATTTTTCAAAGTAATATAGTTAAGTTTCATTACGATCAGACTCCTGTTCTATAATCTGGCGTATTTCATCAATGATACCTTTTGGCTTTTTCATATGTGATTTTTCGCATTCTGCTTTAATTACCTTAACAATTACATTAGAAACCTGAGGAGGCAAATTACGTATTAACTCTTCTAAATTTTCTTTCTTATTCATCTTGAATCTCCGAATATATCTAATAGGTTATAATCTTTAGCTAGTTGCCAAATTATATCACGAGCACTAAATTCGTTCAATGCACTTCCAGCAAATTCACTAAAGCGTTTTAATTCACGTTGAATAATTTTGCGTTCCGTGTCAAATGTTGCACTTGAATGTTGTCGGTATTCTGCAGGTGGGACTGCAATGAGATCGTGAATTTCTGCGTGCTCTTTACCTGGGAATTGACGAAGAATACGCCCACGTCGTTGAATGAATTCTTTCGGATTGCTACTACTTGCAAGTATATATGCTGTTTGGGTACTCGGCACATCAACCCCTTCATCCAAACATTTCATTGCTACAAGTGCCTGAAGATGTCCAGCATCAAACATTTCCAAGAGTTCTTGTCTTTTGTCCGAAGATTCCTCTGCGGTAAATTTTGCTATTCGCAAGCCTAAATCATTTAATAATTCCAAGACAGGATTAATTTTCCCTGGAGCACAGTAAAACAGTGTGTGATGAAGTGAGTCAACTTTGTCTTCTAATAATTCATTCAGTTTACTCAACTTATTTGTAGCGTTGTTAAGCAGCCTTGCACGTTTTATTAGCAGGTGTTCAAGTGTTTTATTTGTCTGGTCCTGCTCGACTCTATAGTACAGTTTGCCGATTTTTTCAGTAAGATGCTCGTATTCTTCAAATTCATCCTCTGTCAAGTCTACAAGATGAGGGTGATAGTAATATTTGCAAAGAAAACCCTCTTCAATTGCTTTATCAAGAGGATATTCATACACGGTTTCTCCAAAAAATTTTCTAAGTGCGTCTGTACCTGTTTGGTCAAACCATCTGTTAGGTGTTGCAGACAGTCCAAGTCTAAAGTCAAAGACTTCAGGCAAATTACGTCGACATTGTTCTGCTCCGAAGTGATGTACTTCATCAGCAACAAAGACACTAGTTGTATTTTTTAATCCAGAAAGGAGTGCTTGCATCTTGCTACCAATGTATGTTTTGTAAGTTGTTATTATACAAACTTCGTTATCAACACACCAATTGTATAGTGCAACAGCCTCTCCCCATTGCGCGATCCACTTTTTCGAATTTTTATACGCAAGAATAGGCTTAAATCCAAATCGCAGAACATCTTCATGCCACTGATCAACAAGATGTTGATACGGACATACAATAACTACAAACAAACGTCTTTTTTCTTCTCTAAGTTTCGCGAGGGCTGATAGAGTCGTAATCGTTTTTCCGGTTCCCGTTGCCATTTCCCATAGACCATGACAACTATTTTGGAACCAGGCATCAATCGCTTCATCTTGATAGTCTCTTAATTTTATATTATTTGGCAAATAAGACATCGTATTTTCAATTATTTCAGGTGTATCCGTTGTTGTATCTTCTGTTTCATAAACAGTTTGATTGATTAGTATATCATCCGATACAGCATTAAGAAAATCTACTACTTCCAATTTATCTGTATTGTTTTCCCATAATCTCTGAAAATTTGCAATCTTTTGTTGAACACGACCTTGTGTATCATCCCATGACCAATGAACATCAATGGATTCAAAATTGTTTATTAATCCTCCGACAGTTTCATTTGAAGAACCAGAAAATGAAACAGCGTTGCTATTACTATCTAAGAATATGCCAATCTTTTCATGATATACGCCACGGGGATATGTTTTATTTGTTTTGGTGGGAACTGCGATTTTGATGTCTAGATACTTATGTACTATCAACCAAGTAAGTAACATTAATCTATCTTGAGAAACAACATCAAAATCACAATCAATGTAGGAATTTAAGCCATCTGTCCTTGCTTCGTAACCATTTTTGATTGCTTCAATGTCATCTGCCGTTAATTTAGGACCTGTTACCAAACTTATATGTCCTCCATTGCTGATTAAGGAAGGTAATCCATCAACAATCTTCTGAAGTCCGTTGCTGCTAAAATAAGCAACAGCGCGACAATACCGAGTGGCATTTTTCAGACACGGAGTATAAAAGTCCTTTATAAGTTCTGTCTTATCGGAACGGTATTCGTGTTTGAGGGAAAGTTCTTTTAGTGACATATATTTTTATTAGTTCACAACTTAAATCAGATCATAACTTAACAGAATGAATATAGCAAAATAGACGAAAAATGTCAAGAATTTTATTCATTTTTTGCATTACTACTTCCTCAACAACATCTTCCGCGAAGCATTAAACCCACCTGCAGAGAAGACACAAAAATACAAACCACTCGCAACCGACTCACCCCTATCATTACGTCCATCCCAATACGCTGCAGAGCTACGTGCAAAGTATGTTCCAGCAGGTTGATGTCCCAAATCTAACCTTCGGATAAGGTTTCCACGCACATCATATATCGTTATCGTAACGGCCGCAGCAGTTGATAACTGATACGGAATCCACGTCTCTGGATTGAACGGATTTGGGTAGTTGTCCAACAGACGCGTTTCTGTTGGCAACACAGAAGCAAGGAGTTGTTCAAGTACCTCAATACCTTTCTCAACGTACGTATCTTTAATCGGTAATTGTCTTGCCTGATAAATCCACTGCTGAATCATATTCGGACTAAGAGATGCTGTCTGATGAGATATAGATGGCGCAGCGTCCCCGTTATTGAGTTCAGATATTACCAATAGTATATCAATAATGTCCACGACACCATCCCGATTAACATCAGGATTCGGATTGGCACCACCGATAATTGTTTCACCGAAATGTGCGGCAACAAGAACGAGATCAGTCGTATCAACAGTTCCGTCTCCATTTACATCAGTGCGGTTCTCAACAGCAGATGGTTCTCCAACACGAAGTGCGTATCCCTGTCGTGTGATATTTCCGTGTACATCAATTACTTGGATAGCAATAGTGTTT
The DNA here is from genome assembly GCA_022825665.1 of Candidatus Poribacteria bacterium. Classification (GTDB taxonomy): domain Bacteria; phylum Poribacteria; class WGA-4E; order WGA-4E; family WGA-3G; genus MSPOR6. The sequence goes on along the minus strand of JAJDWI010000060.1, from coordinate 41,745 downwards.
GTTGGAAATGTCGTTAGCGATGTAATATCGAATTCAACAGCGGTGCTTTGTGCATTAACTAACTGACAACTATGTAATTTGTCGCCAAGTGCTGGGTCTGCGTCTGTTGTTGGCACAAGCAACTGCACCTGATGAACGCCATCAAAATCGGTAACCTGAAATAGAGCATTGAATTCCGTTGCGTTCGGTGGATATATATCTGAAGTGAGCATTTGTATGGATGTTTTGTCATCGAAAGATATGTTGTCAGAATTAAAGAACCGACTGACATTCAACCATTCTGTAGCACATTTGGAAAATTGATTGGGAGATCTCCCATAAGACATGATGTATCTATCATCTCGGAAATCGTGTTCCAATCCGAAGGCGTGTCCAAGTTCATGTGCTGTGACAATCTCGCCGACCTCATCGTCAAAACAATCTCCGGATGCGGGGACAACTGCATATCCTCCCTGCACTTTTCTGTCATGTTGCCCAATAAACCAATTACTACCGCCAACACCACAGGTATCTTTATGTTCAATGGCTTGGCTACTCACCTCTACAACAATCAGATATACATGTTTTTCAAAATCAAACAACGGTGCGATTTCCTGCCGAATCTTCTGAGTTGTGTTTGTATGATAATAACTGTCCCTGTATAACCCATCAACGCGATAGACAACTGTTTGCTCGTTTTCATCCGTTTCATAAGTAAATGCCTTTCTACCAAATCCGTTTGCTTCCATCTGATCTGCATATAAATCCTGAACATCTCTAATGAGACGATCCAGTTTCGTCCACATATCAGGTTGTGCTGTGCGACCACTTGGAATGAAATAGATGATTCTCACTAAATTAGATGTAGAGGACTGATATTGTGTTATATCCCAAAGCCGTAACGTTCCATCGTCACCACCTGTTGTTAGAGAATTGCCATCAGGAGAAAATGAAGCAGCATACACCCAACCTTTGTGTCCTGTCAGTGTAACTATATTCTCACCACTAAGAATTGACCAAAGGATTACTGTTTCATAATCCGTGCTGGCAAGTGTGCTGCTATCAGGGGTAAAACTCAGATCAGTAACTGTTGCGTTAGTAGGTAACGTACCAATGTGCTCCCAATTCGACACATTCCACAATTTTACCCCACCGTTATACCCCGCACTTGCGAGTGTTTGGTCGTCAGGAGAAAACTGTAAAGCAGTTATAGAATCCGCATCACCTCTGAATTCAATGACATCTTGTTGGTTTTGTAGATTCCTTATCTTTATCTGTCCACTTGTATCTCCTATTGCGAGGTATTTACCATTGTATGAGAAAGCAACAGCATATATCCATCCACTATGTCTAATTGTCATAATTTCACGAAGTGTGTGAATATCCCAAATTTTGACGTGACGACCAGCAGTCACGAATTTTTGCCCATCTGGAGAAAATGCAACTTTCTTGATTTGTGAACGGAGAAAGTCTGTGACATGCGAAAGTGTGGAAAGGTGACGTTTATTTGTAATATCCCAAATTTTCAACGTAAAGTCATCGCTTCCACTAACAAGTTTCTTCCCATCCGGAGAAAATGCAACGGAATTGACTGTATCTCTATGGCTGCCTAAAGTCGTAACAACACTATCCGCCAAATCCCACAGTTTGACAGTGTTATCACTACCTGCACTTACAATAAGTGATGAATTGATAGGAGAATACGCTACAGTTTCAACACTTCCGCCATGCGTATAGACAGTGTGTTCTTGCGCAAAGGTTGCGAAAGGAAATATGATGAGAATAAATAGTATGAGAAAGAGGGATCTGTTTTGCATAAGAATAATGTCAGGACTTACGTATAAACGGTAGGCGCGCTTTGATGAGGATTAAGTAAATATTTCGGTAATTCTAATTTTCCCAAACCCGGTAGGTGCGGTTTCCTAACCGCACTGGATCTTTTTCCAAAATTACCGAATTAATAAATTAATCTTCAAGTAAGCGCGCAAAAAACCCACAATTCTGCTGAAAATTGAACCATTTATTCATAATTATTGGATAAATCGTGGAAAATGCGTAAGTCCTATGATGTTTTATTTGTACCATTAACCAACAAGTAATTTAATATCGGTCTATATCTTCTGCCTCTACAATATCTTCACCGATAGAAACACCCAATTTGTCGGCACATTCCTGAAGCTGTGTGTTGATCGTATCGGGTATTTCAATACCTGTTTTTAAACGTTCCGCACGGTTGCGAGATTCATAGTCTCCTGGAACCAACACCTCATCAAAACCCTTAGCAGGTAGTGTGGACTTTATCACATCTAAGAAAGCACGGACACCTTTCTGATACTCGGCAATTGGTGTAAATGCATTGACATCAACGACTTGCATATAAATACCACCCATCTCACCAGTTTCGGTGTTAAATGTTCCTGCCAAACCACCGAGTAGACATGTGAACATAGCAAGCGCGTATCCTTTATGTCTACCGAAAGTCAAAAGGGCACCACCATCATAAAAGTCAGAAGGTTTTACACTCGGTGCGCCGTGTTTGTCTAATATACATCCTTCCGGTAAATCTGCTCCTTTGCTTCGTGCCACCTGAATTTTACCTTCTGCAATAACACTCGTTGCAAAGTCAATGACGAAAGGTCTATCGTCTCCTGTCGGCACACCGATTGCCATAGGATTCGTGCTAAAAGTTCCCTGTGAACCGCCAAAAGGCACTGTTGGACCTGCCCCTTTTCCACCTTTACCGACGGTTATGAGTCCAATACAATCTGCTGCAGCCGCAGTTTCGGCATACTCCCCTAAACGTCCGATATGTCCAGTATTGAAGATGCTTACACAACATGTGTTTGATATTTTAGCTTTCTCTATCGCTTTTCGTATAGACCAACGTGAAACATAATGTCCAAAGCACCCGTTTCCATCAACCCGTAAGGTGTTGTCGGTTTCTGCCACAACTTCAGGTTCTGTTGAAGGTTTGATACTTCCAGCCTCTATCGCATTTAAATATGCAGGAATTCGAAGGACACCATGTGAATCATGTCCAGCTAAATGTGCATTAACAAGATGTTCAGCAACCTCGTTTGCTATGTGTTCAGATGCACCAGCGGCAATGAAAAGTGTGCGGGAAAGTGCATGAAGGTGAGGGGCTTGATATAGATGTGTTTTTTCCATGTATACAGTCCTTTGGGTTAATTGTATGTATCTATCAGATAAAATTTCGTAAATCTGTTAATATTTTATACGATATATCTATTTATCTCAACAAAAACATGAAGGTTGAACATACAAGACATTACTGCTATACTATCTGAAAAACTACCAATTGGAGCATATAGAATGCGTCAAGTTACTATTTATCGTGAGCCGGGTCGTTATGCAGGTTGGCCAGCGAACTACGGCATTTGGTCATGGGACAACGAAATCGTAGTCGGTTTTACAGTGGGATACCACAAATCGGATGCAGGATTTCACCGACGTGACCGAGATAAACCTTTTACAGCCATGCAGGCGCGGAGTACTGATGGTGGAGAAACATGGACATTATCAGAAACACCGTGTCGCTTGCCAGGAACAGGCACTTTATCTGCCAATGAACATGTGCAGGATAAAGACAGACAACAAGATGATAGCTCATACAGCACACCGCAGAGCGTCAATTTAGAACATCCCGATTTCGCTATGATGTGCAGCAGATCAGGTTTAAGAGCAGGTGCACAGTCATGGTACTATACCTCTACAGATAGATGTCATAGTTGGCAAGGTCCATTTCAATTCCCCATGTTTGATTACACAGGAATTGCAGCACGGACAGATTACCTTATCACCAATTCTGAGGAATGCCTTGTGTTCTTGACAGCATCTAAATCAGATGGTGGTGAAGGGTTAGTATTCTGCGCACGTACAACAGATGGTGGTCAGACCTTTTCATTGCATTCACAGATTGGACCTGAACCTGAGGGTTTCGCTATTATGCCAGCAAGTGTTCGACTCTCCGACACACAAATTTTGGTTGCTGTCCGATGCCGAGGAAAGAGCGATAAAACTGGTAAGAACTGGGAAACTTTGCTAAATTGGATTGACCTATATGCTTCGGATGATGATGGGAAAACATGGAACTACGTGAACCGTCCGGTTGAGGATACAGGACGTGGAGGCAACCCTCCAACGTTAACTCGCCTCCATGATGGAAGATTGTGTCTGATTTATGGCTATCGTGATGCGCCGCATCGTATCTGTGCAAAGTTGAGCAACGACAATGGCAATACATGGGGAGATGAAATTGTGTTGCGTGACAACGGAGGTGATCCGGATATTGGATACCCGCGCACGATACAACGTCCCGACGGTGTTGTTGTTACTGTATACTATTTTGATGAGGAACCAGATGGTGAACGGTTCATTGAGGCAACGTTGTGGAAACCGTAAGTGATACCAAATTAACAGGATTTGCGTTGTCCTATTGTGCAGAGAGCGCGCTTACAAAGCGCGCCTACCGTTTGCACGTAAGTCCCGCTACTGTCAATCTTTAGTTGAATCCAACACGAAACATACAAGTCGGTTTCTACCACGAATATACAAGCGACCATCTGCTAATACAGGTGCTGCCCACGCTGGATAGTTTATCAACTTTCTCCCATTTTTGTCAGTTGGATTTGCTTGGGATATGAGTTGCATTTTTTCCGGTGTGCATTTCAGTAACATCATCCGTCCATACTCTCCAAGATAGATGAAGTAGTCATTTACCCAGAGTAGAGATGCGCGTTCGTTGACTCGTTGCCGCCACATTACCTTTCCAGTTTTCAATTCAACGCATCGGAACTCAGCACCACCTGAATGTCTTCCACTACACCCGTAGAGGTAACCTTGATGATGGATAGGTGTGTGCCAATGCATTTTCATTGCTTTGTTTCGCGAATTTGCGCGATCTTTCCATACGACTTTGTACCCACCCGGATATACTTGAAGTACTGAACTACCGATCCCATAGGATTCGCTAATAAAAACATAGTCATCAGCAACGACCGGACATGATGCATTGACTGATTCAATCGTTGGATGTCGCCATGGGTAGTGGAAATCAATTTTACCAGTCTCTGGTTCAAATCCGACAAGTCCACCGCGTAGGAAAGCAAAACCCCACCGTCTCCCATTGATAGTGGAAAAGACGGGACTCGCATAACTGGTTAATTCATCAGCAATTTGGTAGACTACTTCTCCTGTATGTTTGTTAAAGGCAACGATACCACTTCCGTTGGGTTTTGGTTTTCCGCTTGATTCCCAGATGTCCCTTGGTGTTCCAGGAGGAGAACCGCCAATTTGAACGATAAGCAATTCACCTTCAACCGCAGGAACAGATGCTACACCAAAGAAATTAGTTGTGACATTAAACTTCGTTGTCGTATTGACTTTCCAAACAGGTTTACCAGTTTTGCTATTTACACAGTGTAATTCTCCTTCAGCACCAAAGATGTAGACTCGATCATTATCTACTACTGGACAACACCTTGGACCGTTGTTATAGCCATACATATCCTCATAGTCAGTCGGATATTCATATCTCCAACGTTCGTCGCCAGAATCGCTATTTAAACAGGTCAATCTTGCCATATCACCGTGCCGTGCGAATAGATACACATATCCATCAGCAATCGTAGGTGGTCCGTAACTTGTCCCAATCTCTATTGTCCACAGCACGGGTGGACCTGATTCACCCCAAGGTGTGATATTTATCTTTTCTTGAGATTTACCGTTTCGTTCTGGTCCAAGGAAATCGTACCAATCTGATGCATAAACATCTGGATTAACAAACAGTAGTAATGATATAAGCAGAAGTTGTGTATATTTTAATTGAAGTTGCATATAGATATTTTTTTATGAAATCTGTTATCAGTTATAACATTACGTGAACTATTGTAAAAGTAGTATAACACATTCGATAAAAACTGTAAAAAATATGAAAATTGTAAACATTTATTTGACATTCGTATTTTACTTATGTTATAATACAAGTCACATATTTAATTATATTTATGGATAACCCAATTATGTTAACATTTCACAATACCAACATACAAATGAAAGTTAAAGAAAAACTATTCCGAATAAAGCAGAATCAAACTCAAAACGGAACCGTCACCTCCAATGTTCCATACAAGATATTAACACCAAAAAACAGTCAATCATACAAATCCCGAACCGTACCAAAAATGCCAAATTAAAAAATGCAAAAACCCACATAAAAACCCCAGTAAACCCAGACAGGGACTGGGAAAACATCACCGTACCAAAACCGTACCAAAAAACGAAAATTGGTACGGTTTGAAGGAAGCAAAATCCAGAGAACTGGAGGGAAAAAATAAAGTATATATCAAGCTCTTACAAGAACAATTGAATGGTTCCAATATTGAAGTTTGCATGTTGACAACAATCCTATAATCCTACATAATTGCAAAAAAGATCGTCAATGTATAGGTATCGCATTCCAAAACTCTTTACATTCAATAACAAACACTAATGGATAGGAGTTACATAATGGAAATAACTATCACATGGCAACTGGTTCTATTGTGCGGTTTGTCTCTCTGCGTTGGGTGGGGAATACGTGGTAACTTCGGTCATGAATATGGTGCTGCTCTACCGGGAGCACTCGCTGCTATGGCGATTGTGCTGCTCTCCGGACGTGAAGATTGGTGGCGATACATCCACTATTTTGCACTGTTCGGTGCTATAGGATGGTCATTCGGTGGTAGTATGTCATATATGATGGTTGTCGGTTATTCGCATTCCTCTCATTCCCCGACTGTGTTATACGGATTTGCCAACTTATTTGTCATAGGTTTTTTATGGGCATCACTCGGTGGTGCAGGAACTGCTTTGCCAGCGTTTCTCTCAGGTATTGAACAAAATGGGTCGACATCTTCATTGTCCGTATTCTTTCTTCCAATTTGTGTTGTATTTATAGGATGGTCGCTTCAGGCAGTTATCGTTGATCGTATCCTTGCGCCGAAGCGTATGCAACGGCACGAAAGTCCTCTTTACTGGTATGATTCCGATTGGTTAGCAGCACTTGTGGCAATCGTAGCTGCTCTCATCGTCATCATAATCCGAGGGCAGATAGATATCGGAACTTCGCTCATCCTATATATGGGAATCGGATGGTTTGTTGCGTTTCTGTTATTGGTAAATATCCTCAAACTTCGCATGACACCACCACGAGGGGACAATTGGGCAGGGTGTGTGGGCATGGTTGTCGGCGTATTGGTGTATTGTTGGCAATATAAACTCTCTGGCGTTGCCTATGTAACACTGATGGCTGGATTTACAGGTGGAATTGCATTTTCATTTGGACAATTGATCAAATTGCTATGCATTCGGACAAGACTGCAAACCAACTGGCACAGTGTTATGGAACAGGTGCAAGGTTTGCTTTTTGGTATCGGTTTAGCGATCACATTTGGCTATATAATCAGTCGCGCGCCGATCTTAGAAACGAATCCAAATATCCCACGGTGGATTGAGATTTTCACTGTTTTTTGTGTCATTATCGCATTGACATATCTGAATTATCGTAAGGCGGTGCAAACTTGGGTTGATACAATAGAATCACTTCCTGATCGTTTCTTTGGGTTACCAGTCGTCGGTTGGTTTCGTCATTCCAGAGGATGGATAGGATGGTTTGAAGTTTTTTATATTGCACTTACGATCGCGCTTATTGCTATTTTAGCAGTTAATCTTCGAGAACCTATTCCATTTATTTCAGGAAGTTGGCTTGGGAAAGGACAACTATTATATCTTGTTTTTGTGTGGTGGATTGTAATATTCAACTTTGAACGAGCATTGGTTAACTTCAGTCCACATCGGTTGGTAACTGAAGGTGTTATTATCCTTAATGCGATTATATGCACAATTCTGGTAGCAATATATCCTCAAACAATATTGAAACAGACAGGAAGCATATTCTCTTTTTCAGATGCGATATGGAAGGTTTTAATCTGGGGTATTATAGTGATGGTAGGGACAACATTCGCTTTCTGGGGAATCAAACATGCGCTTTATGGAAAAGAACATGCCCCTGGGGCAGCACTACATATACGTTTTGGCGAAGATTCAAACGCACCTAAGGAAAAACCAAAATCGGGTGAACCCCATCCTTGAGGATAATGTCTTGGTAATCTATTTTGTGTATCCTCACCTGTCAGAATCTCGGATTACACAATTCTGACAAAGAGAAGCGCGTTTCATTACGCTTCTTACATTATCGTAGGGGCGAGGTCTCCTCGCCCGTATTCTCACATACAGTCCGGTAGGTGGGAGCAAGCGAAGCGAAACCCGAAAACAATCATACGTGTCGGGTTTCGCACGGCTCTACCCATAAGCGTCAATTTTAGGCAGAGATGCGTTTGTAGTCGCGCAATTCATTGCGCCTCTTACATTAGGATTAGCATTAAAGTCCCAAGATGTGGTTTTATTTATTACAATTGGTATAAAGAAACATGACGAGGTACAGAGTCCTTGCCCTACAATATTTTATGAGATATATAATAGTCATTATGCCTCTATATCAACCGCAGTACCGCTTTCTGCCGATGCATAGATAGCATCCGTTATCTGTTGAACGACAAGAGCTTGTTCTAAACCAGTAATGGGTTGTCGGTTTTCTTGGATTGCTGCAGCAAAATCGGTCGTTGGATCGCCATAATGCGGTCCTTCAGTGTCATCACTATCAGCCAACGCATCTGTACTTGCTCCGTCAGTCGTTGTAGTTTGTGTATGCTGTATACTTGCTGGGTTTCCATTTCCCATGTTCAGTTTAAGCGCACCTTCAGAACCTATTATCTCCCAATTGGAGTTTGAATTTGCTGCCATGAATTCACCCCGCTCAAGTGTAATCACAGTGCCATCTTCACACCGAACCAGAGCGTTATAATGCGTTTCAGCATCGGAACCGGGGGCAATATGTGATGTAAAAACAGAAGGGACCGTCCACGTTTGAGCAAACACGGTTTTCGGTTTGAGTTTCCATCCAGTAATACCGAGCAGGAAGTCAATGTCGTAACATCCCCAGTTAACAAGTATGCCGCCACCGTTGAGTGCTTTTATCAATCGCCATGCGGGACGTGGCGAATCAGGTTCTTTCCCACAACCCCGAATTGCACGACAATGTACCGTGCGGAGGTCACCTAATCCACCTGACGTTATCAGTTCCGTTGCGAGTCGAGCAGCTTTGTTGAAACGATTACGCGACGAACAACAGCCTGAGACCAAATCACCACGAGCAGCAATTAACTGATTCACTTCGTCTACGTTCATTGCGATCGGTTTTTCAATCAGGACATGTTTTCCTCTTTCAAAGGCACGCAATGCAACTTCGGTGCGGAATTGTGTTGGAAAAGCAAGCACGACTGCCTCTACCTCTTCATTATCAAGAAGATCAACATCATTCGTGTACATATTCGGAGGATTGAAACGTTCAGCAGCGCGTTCTCTGTAGGAATCAACCAAATCCGCCGCAGCGACTAACTCAATATTTTCAGATTCTGATGCGATGCTGAGATGTCTACTTCCGATAACACCACAGCCAATTACACCTAATTTTACTGGATCCATATATTCTCCATTCTGATTTAAGGTAATGTTATACCATTTCTAAATAATAACTTCTCATTAACAAAAAACGCGTTTGTAGTCGCGCAATTCATTGCGCCTCTTAAATTTGAATTAGAATTAAAGTCTCAAAATGTGGTTTATTTATTAGAACTAATTGGACACTCTGAATCCGCGAGGTTAGGAAACCTCGCCTACCGCGGGAAAAGTGTATATTAATTTTCTAATTCACCATAGTTTTTGATGATGTGAAAAACAAGTTCATTTCGATTATCCTGTACGGTTTTAAATGTAACCTGTTGATCCATCTGGTCGGATTGGACAGGTTCTTTGCCAATGAACATACTCGTTATCTGTTACCGCGTCTTCGTTAATTTCCACGCCGAATCCGGGACGATCTCGCAACGCCAAATACCCATCTTTTGGCATGTACGGTTCATCTACCCATGAATTCCATGCAGCATCAGTTGGCAGTAAATATTCCAATATTTTGAAGTTCGGAGTAGCAGCAGCGAAGTGAACATTAACGGCAGTTGCCAGGGGTCCCATCGGGTTGTGTGGAGCAACGGTCACATAGTGTGCCTCAGCAATCGCTGCGATTTTACGCATTTCCAACAATCCACCGCACACACAAATATCCGGTTGTATAATGTCTGCGCCTTGCGCGGCAATAATATCAAGGAATTCAAATCGCGTATAGAGTGACTCACCAGTAGCGAGAGGCACTTGCATCTGTGAACGAAGACGTGACCACGCTGGGATATGCTCAGGACGCAGCGGTTCCTCATAGAAATATGGATCATACGGTGCAAGTGCATTGGCAAGTTGTAATGCACGGATCGGTTCAAAGATTTTAGCATGCGGATCAAATGCAAACTCCCAATCATCTGGAGTATTCAAACGTATCTGTTCAAAGTATGTAGCCGCAGCTTCGCAGACTCTTCCCCATCGGTCAGCATCCGGATTAAGTTTATACGGACTTGTCTTGAAAGCGGTGAAACCCCACTCCTCATTTAGTTTCCGTGCTTGGTCAGCTGCTTCTATACCATCCCTTCCTCCGATGCCGCGATAAACACGTATCCGATCACGCGCATGTCCACCGAGAAGCATATATACTGGTAGTCCAGCAGCTTTTCCACTGATGTCCCAGAGCGCATGGTCAATCGCAGAGATAACAGCAAGACCCGCGCCTCCAGGCGGAAATCGAAACTGCTGGTGTAGTTTCAACATGATGTATTCTATTCGACGCGGATCATCACCTTGAATCATCTCAAAAATATAGTTAGCGATCGGTTCAACAGAGAGATCAGGACCTGTAGAATATGCCTCACCCCATCCGTGTATGCCTTCATCAGTTTCGACTTTGATTAACCCACGCGGACGGTTTCCGAAGTTCGCCATGAATGTATGTATTGCTGTTATTTTCATTGCTTTCCTCAATGCTATTATTTCAGGTTTTACCATTGATGTCAAGATAAATGCAATTTCATGAAGGTTTTTAGTCCACCTAAATATCAACTTGCATAGTTATGTTATTTTACATAGATTAAGTGTTGTCTGACATGTTATTATTCTATGATTAAGAGATAAACACAAAAAATAACACCAAAAGCACTTCAAACAATGGAGAGAGAATTATGAATGAAAGAATTGAAACAACAAATGCGGATGAAGCAGATGAGGCATTATTAGGTTTTAATCGGTTCCATGACGGTTATGTTGAGGGTATTGAAATCAAGTTTGAGAATTATAAGGGTTTTGATGACGAGGGTGCGTCCACAGGAATTGGAAACTCAGAAAAAACCATTATACTCTCTGTCAACCCATATCCGTATGGAAAAGAACATGACAAGATTGTTCATGTAGAGTTCAAGGATGTAAAATCATTTGAGATAATATCCGGAATGGATGAAGGACCAAAAGCGGGTCCAACATGGGGGATTTGTCAGGCATTAGTAATGCACGAGCCGATACCTGATGGAAAAGACATCTTTTGGGATTTTTATTTTCTATGTGGGGAAACGAAGTATGAGGTTACTTGTTCCAAAATAGTCTTTGAATATAGCAAAATATGAGATAACATCTGTTTTTCAGATGAAATCTGTATGCCAATATTCCTTGGCAAAGATAGACTTTTATCCTGGACAACGGAATATATACTCACCAACTCCTAATCCTGAAAATCCTATAATCTTGAAAATCCTGGTTCAGACAATCGAAATTCTGAAAATTACATAAAACATATTGGATATATATTGTTCCACTCTTTTGATTAATTTCACTTCACATATCACCATCCGTTAAACTATAACATCATTTCGAAATGAAAACTTTTTATTATCTCAAAAATGCGTTTGTAGTCGCGCAATTCATTGCGCCTCTTACATTAATTTGTTACGCCTCGGACATTCTCGTAAGGGCGTTGTTTCCCCGCCCTCTATGCGTCAATTTAAGGAGAAAATGCGTTTGTAGTCGCGCAATTCATTGCGCCTCTTACATTCTCGTAAGGGCGTTGTTTCCCGCCCTCTATGCGTCAATTTAAGGAGAAAATGCGTTTGTAGTCGCGCAATTCATTGCGCCTCTTACATTACATTCTGTAGGAGCGATCTCCGAATCGCGACTCTACCACAAGAACATCAAGCCTCGGAGAGGCGAAAGGTGTATAGTTACCGTGTATCCACCAACAAATAAGCCCCAGCAGGGCGAAAGGTGTATAGTAAACGCGGAAAAATTAAAAATCCTTTGTTTCTATAATAATCCGAATACTAACGACTAAATATGAAAAAAAACCGAAAAGGAAAAACGCACTAAAATGAAAATTTCAAAAATTTCGTACCACCCCATAAACTCAGTTCCAGACTGGTATAAACCCGAATATCAAAACGCACCAATGTGCGAAAAACACCCTTTTTTAGTGCGTTTTTTTCGAAGCAATTTAATTCATAATAGGACATCTATACTAAGAAAGCACATGTATATGAGAAAATACTATAATCCTGAAAATCCTGAAATCCTGAAAATCCTGGTTCAGACAATAATCCGCGCCTTCAGTGATTCAGACAGTTCACTTCAAGGATTAATATTGAAATCATGAGATATTGATAACGGAAGGGTTCTAGACTGCACTTATTTTACAGTTGACATTCTTACCTTTTGCAGTGTATGATATGAAAAAGATAGGCTTTGATTGGAGGAAACGAATTTGGCAGCAGATATTGGTCTCATCGGATTAGCAGTGATGGGTGAAAACCTCGCACTGAATATGGAAAGCAAAGGCTTTGAGGTAGCGGTTTTTAACCGAACTGTCTCGCGTGTAGATGATTTCATTAAAGGGTCAGCAAATGGCAAAAATATAATCGGAACACATTCCATACCTGAATTCATTAGTAAATTAGAGACACCACGAAAAATAATATTAATGGTTAAAGCAGGTGAACCTGTTGACGCATTTATTGAGTTGTTATTACCACATCTTTCAAAGGGTGACCTGATTATTGATGGTGGCAACTCTAATTTCAATGATACAATGCGTCGGCATCAAGAATTAAACGAAAAAGATATACTATTCATCGGTACAGGTATTTCTGGCGGTGAAGAAGGTGCGCTAAAGGGGCCAGCAATGATGCCAGGTGGTTCGCAAGAAGCGTATGCACTCGTAGAACCGATTTTCACAAAAATAGCAGCACAAGTTGAGGGGATGCCTTGTTGTTCCTACATTGGTCCGAACGGTGCAGGTCATTATGTCAAAATGGTGCATAACGGCATTGAATACGGGGACATGCAACTGATATGTGAAGCGTATTCACTCATGAAAAGCGTTTTGGATATGAACGCAGATGAGATGCAGGAAGTTTTTAACGAATGGAATCAAGGCGAACTTAATTCCTACCTTATTGAAATTACCGCTGATATATTCACACAAAGGGATGCAAATGGCACACCTTTCGTTGATGTTGTCTTGGACAAAGCGGGACAAAAAGGAACTGGTAAATGGACAAGTATCTCTGCGCTTGATCTGGGTATATCTGCTCCTACTATTGCAGAGGCAGTTTTTGCCCGTTGTATCTCTGCTATTAAAAGCGAACGCGTTGACGCATCCGAAGTAATTAACGGACCGAAAGGCAATTTTGATGGTGACCGTGACGCAGCACTAAATGCTATCCACGATGCACTCTATGCTGCAAAAATATGCTCTTATGCACAAGGATTTGCATTGATGCGCGAAGCAAGTGCAGAAAATGATTGGAATCTGGATCTCGGTAAAATCGCTTTAGGTTGGCGTGGCGGTTGTATCATTCGGGCAAAATTCCTACATCGGATAGCAGAAGCGTTTGAACGAAATCCTGATCTGCCGAATTTGCTACTTGACTCCTATTTCCGTGGAATCATAGAAGCAGCACAACCCAATTGGCGAAATGTTATCAGCACTGCCACACAACTCGGTGTTCCGATTCCTGCGTTTAGTTCAGCGTTAGCCTATTTTGATAGTTACCGCAGTAGTAGGCTTTCTGCTAACCTGATTCAAGCAATGCGTGACTATTTCGGGGCACATACCTACAATAAATTAGATGCAGATGGTAACACCGTAGTTGGTGATGACGGTGAACCGACGGTGTTCCATACCGAATGGATGTTAGAAAACCGTCCAGAAGTGATTGTTGAATAAAGGAGAACTTATGGCTCAAGGACCACAACAAGCTTTATATGATTTTAAACCTCAACACGATTTTTTTGTTGGCATCGATTCAGATGGATGTGTTTTCAATAGCATGGAGGTAAAACATAACGACTGTTTCAGCGTGAATGTTGTCAAACATTTTGGATTGGCATCTATTTCACGACAAGTTCATCAGGCATGGGATTTTGTCAACCTTTACTCCACAATGCGGGGCACAAATCGGTTTAAAGCTGTCCTTCTTGTGTTTGATTATTTACGGGAAATGTCTCTGGTGCAAAAGATGGGTTTAGAAATTCCAGAACTGCCACATTTACGAGAATGGACTGAAACTGAAACGAAACTTGGGAATCCGGCACTTCAGGAAGCAATTGACAATGCATCTGGTGAAAGACAAGACGAATTGAAACATGTGATGCAATGGAGTCTCGGTGTAAATGAAAGTGTTGCTGAAATTGTCTACAATCTACCTCCATTTCCCGGTGTCCGTGAAGCCTTGCAACGTTTACAAGGAAAGGCAGATGTAATTGTAGTTTCTGCTACGCCAGATGAAGCACTCATACGGGAATGGGACGAACACAATATTGACCAATACGTTGCTTTGATTGCGGGACAAGAGATGGGAACGAAAACAGAACACCTTACCATCACAACAAAGGATAAGTATCCTGATAACCATGTCCTTATGATAGGTGATTCACCGGGGGACTTAAAAGCGGGTCGTAGTGTAGACGCGTTGTTTTTCCCTGTCAATCCCGGTGCAGAGGACACATCTTGGGCACACTTCCTTGACGAAGGCATTGGAAGATTCTTTAATGGACAATATGCAGGCAGCTATGAAGATAAGTTGCTTACCAAATTTCAAGAACTACTGCCAGATACTCCGCCTTGGTAAAAAATATCGTAAACAGTATACGAAAGGAAATATATGAAGATAATATTACAACATCGAGTAGAAGATGATCAATTAAAGCGGTTAGAAGACATTATTGGCGATGAACATACCTATGTTGCTCCGAGTTCAAAAGAAGAAATTGCTGAAGAGGGTAAAGATACCGATATTTACTTCGGGTTCTGTAGTGAGGATATATTCCCACTTCTACCGAATATAAAATGGATTCAAGCATCCAGTGCAGGCATGGATAAACACATGTATCCCGCAATACGTGAAAGCGATGTTATTTTAACAAACGCTGCTGGACTTTACGGAACACACGTTGCTGACCAAGCCTTTGCACTTTTACTCGGCTTAACTCGATGTATCCACCACTTTGTACGTAACCAAGACAACCACAAGTGGGGTGGCAGCAAATCTCCGATGATTGAGATAG
The DNA here is from genome assembly GCA_022825665.1 of Candidatus Poribacteria bacterium. Classification (GTDB taxonomy): domain Bacteria; phylum Poribacteria; class WGA-4E; order WGA-4E; family WGA-3G; genus MSPOR6. Next base: position 26,160 of record JAJDWI010000060.1, on the reverse strand, counting down.
ACGGTTTCAATATCGGCATTGTAGGGTTAGGCGGTATCGGTATGCAGATGGCAAAACGTGCGAAAGGTTTTGACATGCACGTTATCGCTGTTGATGCTTACCGCACAGAAAAACCGGAAAACGTTGATGAACTGTTGCCTATGGATAAACTGGCAGATGTAATGAGTCGTGTAGATGTTGTTATGATTGCTTGTCCATTGACTGAGGAAACACGCGGACTGATTAATGCTGAAAACCTGTCTGTGATGCAACCGACAGCATATCTAATAAACGTTGCCCGCGGTCCGATTGTAAACGAGGCAGACCTTATTGAGATATTGAAGGAAGGCAAAATCGCTGGTGCAGGATTGGATGTTACGGAAGTTGAACCACTGCCCGAAGATAGTCCGTTGTGGGATATGGATAACGTAATTATTTCACCACACGCAGCGGGTGGTTCTCAGCACCGCATGCGCCGCATCACCGAGTTTTTCTTAGATAACCTTGATCGGTATCTAAAGGGTAAAGAGTTGAAGAATGTTGTGGATAAGCAGCTTGGGTTTTAGCAATGATTGTATATAATGGTTATATCGGGGTCACCAATTTCGATCCGGAATGCGTTCGTAGTCGCGCAATTCATTACGCCTCGGACATTCAAATCTAAATGGGAAAAAAATTTATAGAATTGGGTATTACATTCTGTAGGAGCGATCTCCGAATCGCGACTATACTACAAGGACATTAAGTCTCGGAGAGGCAGCATGCTCTTATGGCATTTGTCGCCTCATGCACATCGTAGGGGCGGGGTTTCCCCGCCCGTATTGACACTTTACATATCGGATGCGTTCGTAGTCGCGCAATTCATTGCGCCTCGGACATTTGAATTTATTAAGTCTCAAAATGTGGTTTTATTTATTAGAATTGGTATTACTAATGAAAACCTTATGGGAACACTTAATATCTGAGAGGAAATATAGTGAGAAGGTTTGGAACACTGGGACCCGTGAACCCTGAACAGCACTATATTGTCGCACGTACGGAAGAACTCAAAGAGTTCATTAAACGCGTTAAAGAGGGACGTTATATTGTCGTTTTCGCACCTCGGCAAACGGGTAAGACGACTTTCTTTCAACGCGCTGTTGCAGCACTTACCGCTGAAGACCTAACCTATTTTCCCATTCAACTGAATTTTGAAATATATGTAGACTGTGACCGTTCCGAATTTTACAACTCTCTTACCAAACAAATTTGTAAGGAAATTGAGCACGTTTTCCAAAGACGCGGAAAGGAACCTGACGAAGCATTAGAACATTTTCTTGACAATGCCCAAATAACTAACCATTTGTCAATGATGGAGTTTTTTGAACAGGTTCAACGTTTCCTGAAGAACGGAGAAAATTGGCAGAAAGTTATCCTCATTATTGACGAGTTTGATGGCATTCCTACATCTGCTCTGAAGGGATTTCTGCACGCGTTTCGACATACTTACATTACTCACGCTACGTTTCAATGTCCTCACAGCCTTGGTATTGTGGGTGTGAAAAATATCACACAACTGGATTACGATCGCTCTGTCTCCCCGTTCAATATCCAGGACGATTTTGCTTTGTCCAATTTTACGCTTGTTCAGGTGCAAGAACTGTTAGGGCAATATACAGACGAAACGGGACAGGCTTTCGACCCAAAAGTCCTTGAATCCATTCACAAACAGACAGGAGGACAACCCTTCCTTGTCAATCGACTCGCGCAGATACTCACTGAAGAGATGGACATTCCAAAAACTGAAACACTCACAATGACACATTTTTCACAGGCACACGGACAACTTCTGGAGGAACGGAACACCAACCTATCACATTTGACAACCAATATCCGCCGAAACCCTCGCTTTGAAAGTTTTTTGATGCAAATCGTCCTGTACGAGGAAGGGGTGCCTTTTACGCTCCGTAATGAACTAATTAATGAACTTGCGACTTACGGAGTACTTACGAGGGGTTCTGACAGAATGTGTAAAATTGCTAATCCAATTTATCTACATTGCATTCTACAAGCATTCAAACCATTAGTCAATGGATTGGAGCGCGATTACTTCCCCGAAGATTCCAATAGGTTTCAGTACCTCACCGACACCGGACAGATCCTGATGGGACGGCTTTTGGATAACTTCCGAGACTTTATTGCCCGCGTTGGATTCAGGATTCTACAAGTTCCCAAAACCCCTCAAGAATTCATCGGACAGCACTTACTCTTTGCTTATCTGGACCAGTTCGTTACCAGCGTGAACGGGGCAATGTATATGGAAGTTCCAACAGGGCGCGGTAGGATGGATCTGATTATCTTTCACAATCAGCGAAAATATGTCATAGAAACAAAGATATGGCAAAGTGACCGTCACTATGCCGAAGGAAAACAGCAACTCGCCGCGTATCTGGTAACTGAGGGAGTAGCCGAGGGCTACTATGTGGTATTCGATCATCGCAAGGTCCCAGAACCGCGTACAGAAACAGAGTTGATAAATGAATTGACGATTCGGAGTTACGTTATTCCTGTAGTGCAAGAGCGTCCTTCCCACCCCGTTGAATAGCGATTATTGATGGACTTGATGAATCTATATGTAGTAAATGCTGTATCTGAGGGGTGAAGGATCGAAGAATATGGCGGATAAGCAGCTCGGGTTATATTACAAAGTGATGGAAGCATTGGCTAAAAAAAGAAGCGAAATTACGGAATGGCATCCGACAATTGCAGTAAAGGTCAGAATCGGATTTCTGAATTTATTGACCTTACAGACGAAAACTTGTTAGAAATAAGGATATCAAGCTCCGCTGAACGGGAAGTATTGGATTTGCTTGATGAACCTATATCTCAGTAAAAGAAATTAACAAGGAGAACACCTAAAGATGAAACTAGAACAAGTGATAAAACGAGATCCGGAGATTCACGGAGGAACACCTGTTTTTACAGGCACCCGTGTTCCCGTGAAAACACTTATTGATCATCTTAAAGCTGGTGAAAGTCTTGACTATTTTCTTGAAGGATTCCCTTCTGTTTCTCGGGAACAGGCAATCGCTTTTTTAGAATTCGCGTTAACCCAAGCAATTAGACCACACCTACAGTAAGATCAGACTTTAGTGTTGTTGTGTTGCTTCAAGGTTTAAGTATTCGTGAACCCTTGATATCATAGAAGTTCAATGGGACAACAACATTCAGAGATTTGAAACAACATGCGCGTACTACTTGATGAAAACTTGGACTGGAGGTTGGTGCGATATTTTGACGCTGATTTCCAAGTCACGACCGTTTCTCGCCAAGGTTGGAAAGGACAGCGAAATAGTGAGTTACTTCAGCAAGCTGCAACAGAGTTTGATGTGTTGGTGACAATGGATAGAGGCATTGAACATCAACAGAACCTCCGCAAATACGCGATAGGTGTCGTTCTAATATCTGCAAGAAGCAATCGGATTCAGGATGTCCTACCCGCTATGTTGAAAGTCAACGAATTGGTAAAAGAAGTTCAACCCGGACAGGTCATTCATGTGATAACGAGTTAACATTAACTCCATAACAGATTATTGAAGAAATATGAGACGTTGGGATCTATTCCACAATACAATTTGGTTCATACCTACGAATTATCTACCTCAATCCGCACAGCACAGAATTTCAACTCAGGTTGTTTAGACACTGGGTCAAATGTTGGATTCGTTACATAATTGGTATTGGACTCAGCATGGAATAAGTCTCCCCAGTGAAATGGCGTAAAGAGCAACCCACGCCTGATTGTCTCCGTTACACGTGCTTGTGCATAACATCTCCCTCGCCTTCCAACAAGATATACCCAATTGCCATCCTCTACACCGTTTTCCTCAGCATCATCAGGATGAATTTCAACAAAGGGTTCAGGATCTTTCTTAGTAAGTTGTGGTACTTTCCCAGTACGAGTGCGGGTGTGCCATTGACTCGCAACACGTCCCGTTGTTAAACCGAGTGGATATTCCTCATCTGTTTTTTCATCCGGTGGACGATAAATAGGTGTTTTAAATTGTGCTTTTCCAGATGACGTGAAGAACTTTCGACGAGTATATCTTCGGAGTGTTCCAGGATGTTTCGGATGAGGACAGGGCCATCGGAGTGATGTCTTCTCAAGACGTTCATTAGTCATACCCATCTGGTCGCACGGAGTACCAGCAGTCAATAGGCGGTATTCATCCCATATTTCCTCGTGGTTGTGGAAATCAAAATCTCGTTTGAAACCCATCACCTTCGCAACTTGTGAGAATATCCACCAATCCGGTTTTGCTTCTCCAGGAGATGTAAGGAATTTATCACTGCGGACAACGAGACGTTCACTATTCGTCATTGTGCCGCGCTTTTCACCCCATTGTGCAGCAGGAAGCAACACATCCGCATATTCCGTTGTTTCTGTCGGATAATAACAATCCTGCACAATCACCAAGTCAGCACGTTTTAGTCCCGCTTGAGAAACCTTTGTATCGGGCATGCTGACAGCAGGATTTGTACATACAATCCAGAGCGCGCGGACATCCCCAGCTGCAGCAGCCTCAAACATAGGCACTGCTGTTAAGCCAGGGTTCGGGTCTATGCTACCGGGTGGAATTCTCCATGCTCCTTCCAGATAGGCACGGTGTATGTCATTGGTAACAACACGATATCCGGGTAACTGGTGTGATAAATATCCAACTTCTCTCCCTCCCATGGCATTCGGTTGTCCAGTCAATGAAAAGGGACCTGCACCTCTTTTGCCAACTTCACCTAACTGAAGATGGAGATTGATTAGCGCAGCATTTTTATCTACACCACTCGTGCTCTGGTTTGTTCCTTGACAATAGAAACTTAGCAAACGATTCGGTTTAGATAGAAACTCTACGATTTCATCAACACGTCCGGGATGTATGTCAGAAATAGAAAGAAGTTCGTCCTCATCCAGACTTTCAAGATGGTTTTTATACGCACTATAGTTCTCAGTGTCTCTTTGGATGAAACGTTTATCAACACGTCCATTCGCAAGTAGACGTTTGGCAATAAGTTGAAGGAAAGCAACATCACTGCCCGGTGCAAGCGGAACATGTATATCTGAGTAATCTGCTGTTTGGGTGCGTCTGGGGTCTACTGCGATAATCCGTGTATTAGGTTCTGATGCCCTCCGTTTGCGAATCATCTGAAAAAGAACTGGATGGTTTGCCGCCATGTTCGCGCCGATAATCAGAAACACATCCGCATGTTGAATGTCGTCATAGCAAGTCGGCGGTCCATCCGAACCGAATGCTTGCATATAACCAACTACCGCAGAAGACATACAGAGCCTGCTATTGGTATCAATATTGTTTGTCCGCAAAAACCCTTTAAATAACTTATTGAAAACGTAAGATGTTTCTGTATCTAATTGTCCTGAACCGTAGAGTGCAAGTGCATCCTTCCCGTGTTCTAAACGGATGTTTTGAAGCCGATTTGCTGCAAATGCTATTGCCTGTTCCCAAGAAACTTGACGCAGCGGTTCACTCTTACTTTCACGAATCATTGGGTATGCTAACCGTCCGTCATGGTTCTGAAATACCTGTTTTAGATGTGCGCCTTTTGGACAAAGCATACCGAAATTTGGCGCAACATCATCATCGGCTGAAATCCTTGTAATTTTATTTTCCCTAACCTCTGCCCGAATTACACAACCAACACCACAATAAGGACAGACAGCTTTTCCTGTTGAACTATTCACTGATTTCTCCAATCTATATAATCAAGTAGGAACATACCGTTTCAATTCTTGAACGCATATCTTTCAGAGAGCGCGGCTTCATAAGCTTTTTTCTCTGCTGCTTGCACCTCCGGTGAGAAACGCACTAACACCGTAGCAAAGGCTGCAACAACAACTATTCCACCGAGGAAAAACAGCCCATGTTGTATCGTGATGTTTTCAGCACGGAATAAGAAGCCAACTGCAACTGCACCTGCGTTTCCACCCGCACCAACAATTCCCGCAACAGACCCTAATGCCTTCTTATTAATAAAAGGCACAATTCCAAACGTCGCACCTTCAGACATCTGAACAAAAAGACTGAATATTATCATAGTACCAACAGCAAGTATCAGGACATTCATCTGCGAAAAGATGATGAGCATGATACCCTCACCTAATAAAACAACAAACAGAAATAGAACACGTCCACGGAGACCAATGAATTTTGCAAAGAAATCAGAAAAATATCCACCGACAGAACGTGCAAAGATGTTCATTAATCCGAAGAGTCCAGCGATGAGTCCCGCTGTTTTGACATCTAATTGAAACTGATCGTGATAATATAGCGCAGCGACATTGTTGATAGTAAGTTCAACTCCGAAGCATGCCGCGTAAATCACAAAAAGTGCCCATACGCGATAGTCTTTAATCGCAAGTATAAGCGATTCCATTCCCTTACCCGTAGCAGGTTCAAGTTGACCACTTGCTCTAAGTTCTGTATAGTTTCCATCAGGTGCATCCTGTGTTAGGAAATAATATACAAATCCCATGATGAACAAAGCAATACCCGGTATAATCATTGCCAAACGCCACCCAAGAAACTTATCTACACCAAAACTCAGGACAGCGGTTAAGATCAGCGGCATCACCATTTGGGTAACCCCACCACCCAAATTACCCCAGCCTGCGGTCGTAGCGTTTGCTGTTCCAACGCAGTTCGGGGCAAACATCACTGAAGTATGATACTGCGTTATGACAAACGAAGCACCAATGGCACCGATTGCTAAGCGAAAAAGTAAGAAAGAGGTATAATCTTGGGCAAGTCCAATCCCCATGACAGGAATTGAACCGAGTATTAGAATCCATGTATACGCCTTTCGCGCGCCGATACGATCACAAAGCGGACCAATGAGTACCCTTACTAAAACCGTAATTGCGACAGACGCAATTATGGTATTTCCAATTTGTGACTTGGTTAGCAATAGGTCTTCACGTACAATCGCCATAAGTGGCGCAATCCCAAACCAACCAAAAAATGCCAAGAAAAACGCAAACCATGTCGTGTGAAAGGTACGCATATGAATCGTCTTTACACTAAAAAGGTTAATTTGTGTTGCTTTATTTTTTATTTCCATTCATTCACCAAATATGTAATTCCTTTCTGTTTTCAATTAGTTACAATCTAAATATTGCAGATTTGATTTAGGGTATCTACAAGTTATGTGAACTACAGACATCAGTTATTTATTTCCGTGAAAAGTAAGGGACAAGTCCTTCAAGTACTTGTGGTAAATCGTCACAAGGCACATTTTCTAACAATTTGGTTGCAATTTTGGGATTTGGACCTGCGTTCCCTTTGACAAAGACATCAACTGCATCAGTAACCACACCGTCTATTTTCGTTCTCTTACCCAGTAGTCCTATATCAGCAGCGGTATGGTTTCCACACCCATTTGGACAACCTGACCAATGCACTGTTAGAGGTTTAGTATTGCCGAGCTTTTCCTCTAAATGCTTGATTGCTTCCATAGCACGTTCTTTGGTCTCTATGAGTGAGAAATGGCAGTAATCTATACCTGTGCAGCTAACCATTCCACGCATGACTTCTGAAGGATCATATCGAAGTTCTTGCAGAAGTGGTTCAGCAGTTAATTTCCCAATTTTTGCATCCGGTACATTAGGAACAATCAGATTCTGTCCTTGAGTTAACCTGATTTCTCCTGTACCGTATAAGTCTGCAATACGTGCAACTTCGTATAGTTGTGTAGTTGTAATTCGTCCGACTGGCACGACAAGTCCGACATAGTTCAGATGTTCCTGTTTTTGAGAGAAAATGCCTGTATGGTCAGTCTTTTTCTTTCCTCGCATATCTTTGCCTGTTGATATAAGTGTTTTGTGAAAACGGGACTCTAATTCTGCTCTGAACTTTTCTACTCCCCAGTCAGCAATAAGGAACGCGAGACGCGATTTATTTCGAACAGTCCGGGGTCCGTGGTCTCTGAATATCAAGGTAATTTCAGCACATAACTCAGCCGCATCTTCAGGACGAACAAACACATCCAGGTCTTTTGCAAGCGTGTAACCACCAGATCCCATCTTCCCACCCACCGAGACATTAAAACCCTTGACTTCTTGACCATCAATATCTTTCACAGCAGGGATGAGTGCGATGTCTTGTGAAGCAGCATGTGTACAGTTCTCTAAGCATCCTGTTATCCCAACATTAAACTTACGCGGAATGTCAGTAAATTCCTTGTTTCCTGTAATGATATCTGTATATTTTTGGGCGACAGGTGATGCATCAAACAACTCATTGGGGGTCAGTCCAGCAACAGGACAACCTGTTACACCTCGGATATTATCAAAGCCAGTTTGAAGAGAATTTAGACCTACATCTTCAAGTTGATTCCAGATGTTTTGCACATTCTCAATTGTGAACCCGCGTAATTGAATCTGCTGGCGTGTCGTTAGGTCAACGAACCCTGGACCGTGTGCTTCACTGATTGAAGCTATTGTTCGAATTTGGTCAGCATTGCAAAACCCACTTGACATCCTGAGACGCATCATAAAAGCACCGGGAGTCTGTTTTCTGTAAAAGACACCGACCCACTTAAGTCTGTCCCGTTTCTCTGGAGGAATTGATTCCCACCCGTTACGGACGTAGTATGGAATGTCGTCCATTACCTCAAGTCCATTTTTTTCACGTTTGAGTTCCTCTGCAGGATGAATTTTGGCTTTTCGGTTTCTTTTGGAAACTGTTTTATTAATCCTTGATTTTTTCTCAGGTTGGTTCACTGTTTAATCTCCTATTCTTGATAGTGTAGTACTCTGAAAAATTAATAATACGGAATGTATCAGCATACAATATAAAAAGTTAAAAACAAAAAAGTGTCCACCGGCATGCATAATGCTTCTGCCAAATGGACACCCATGTCCGAACCCATACCTACATTGGCTGGGTATTGCTATTCTTTTATTTTGTAATAGTAGCGTCGCTCAACGTCGAACAAACGCTATTTCATTATGTAGTAAGTTGCGAGTTGGTCGCTAAACCTTATTTGTCAATACTGCGGCAATTGATAGGACATCTTGAGCAATTTCTGCGAGACGTTTTCTACGATCCATCGCCATTTTTCGTAAAGTTTGGTATGCTTCTGCCTCTGTTGTACCTCGTTGTTGTGCCACTATTTCCTTTGCGCGTTCTATGATTTTGCGTTCTGCAAGACTCGTTTTTGTCTTTTCAAGTTCTTTTTGTAATGCCCTAAACTTACCAAAACGTGCAATTGCTGCTTCAATAATTGTTTCAACTCGTTCCTTAGACAGCATACCGACAACATAAGCTGAAACACCAGCCAACGTAGCATTTTGAATCGTTTCAGAACGGTCATCCTGTGCAAACATAACGATTGGACATGGCTGATTCTGATTGATAGATCCAATGTCAGCTAAGGTTTCATCAGAGGGTGAAGCAACACCTATTAGGATTATGTCCGGACTTGTTTGTTTAACTTGATTTAGTAGATCGTGTTCAAGTCCTACGTGCGCAACGATGTTATATCTACTTCCCTCGAAAACCCGGTTCAACAGATGTGTCCGTTCCAGGTCGTTATCAACGATTAATACATTCTGTGTTTCATCGACAGCTTCCATCTGTTGAATATAAACCTTTCCAAATCAAATAAAATGCGTAAATATATAATCATTATTATAACTCACACAAAACCTATAGCAAAATCAGTGCCAAGTATGCACAAACAACTAACAACAATATCCTTGTTGATTTTCAAAGGTTGAAAACTCAGACTGAGTAATTTGTTGCTTATTTTTTAAGCAAAATAATCTTATTTTTTGGGCAATGGAAATTGATTTGATGAGTTGGATATTATTTCCAGGAGTGTAAAAATAATGCGTAACAGTTGCAAAGTATTGACCGAAACACCTTGTTGAAAGATGCTAAGTTTACGTTACAATGAAACACTGGGACGTGGATATGTCTAAGAACAGCCTACGCTCTACCATATACAGGTATGGCAGCACCATTGATAATCGCTGAATCATCTGAAGTAAGGAAGCAGATAACTTTTGCCACATCTTCTGTTTTTACCCAACGGCTATGGTCTTCGTCTGGCATTGCTTCTCGATTCATCGGGGTATCCATAATACTTGGCATGATGCAATTAACGTTTATACCAGAATCCATTACTTCTGCAGCTAATGCTTCTGTTAAGGTACGCACGCCACCTTTAGACACACAGTAGGCACTTAATCCCGACTCACCTTTTAATCCAGCGCGTGCTGAGATGTTGACTATCTTGCCAAAACCGCGCTCTGTCATGTGTGGAAGCACTGTTTTACAACAAAGGAACACAGATTTAAGGTTTAGGTTCATCATAAAATCCCATCTATCCTCATCAAGTTCTACAGCAGGAATTCCACCAACAAAACCGCCAACAATATTCACCAATATGTCCAAGTGACCGAATTGACTTAAGTAATCCTGTACGGTTTTTTGTACATCGGATTCTTCAATAACATTTGCATAGATGAAGGTAACTTTGTCACTGAGTTCAGGATTATATTCCTTGAAACGTTCTACCTCATTGTCAAAAAGATATGTGACAGCAACGGTATCACCTTGCGCAAGGAAGGCTTTGGTGACAGTACTTCCTAAAAAGCCTGTTCCACCCGTAATAAGGACATTTCGCTTCTGTTTCGCCATACTAACTCCTATTCAGGTAGTGTTTGTTTGAATTCCTCAAGACTATTTGCCCGCGCTGCCTCACGAAGTAATTGTTTTAGATATTGCAGCTCATCAATTTTCTCAAGTACAGGTTTTAAGGTCTGAATATCTTCGGATTGAAATTGTTCCTCAAGGACATCAAGTATAGAATCAATAGTTCCCTCTCGTACCCCTTGTTGTATTCCTTGTTGTATTCCTTGTTGTGTATAGTGTTGTATAACAGATGATTCTTGCATAATTTCCTCCATTATAATATTACGAATGGTTTCGTAATCTAATATTATACCACTTAAAATACCTAAGTTGGTAAGATAATCTGCTTGATGCGAAGTATTCTGAGTAACAGATTTAGCAACCTGAACACACTGGCGTAACCACTCCTCAGAACTCGTGTCTTCTTTAGGTTTCATTAATGTTGCAAAGGGAATTAAACCTTTGAGCTTCGCATCCAGGACATTTTGACCTTCTAATTCACATAGTCTAATTACCTTGTAATGGATCGAAATTCTGTAACCATCCATTTCCTGTAGGTATTGACCTGGATCGTTCCTACCTGCATCAGGATGTAAATAGATGACATGTGAGTAGATTGGCAATCCAAAACTTTCAATACATCTTCCTGCATAACCTGCTATACGGCGCGGCATAGGTGTTTCCGTACTATCTCGCGTTTGTATCTCAAAATGGACAATTGATTCCCTACCGTTTACTTCTGCCTGAATAAAACTATCAGCACGATTTGATCTAACAGTAGGTTGTTCAGTATCAATAACCTGAATAACCCTTACTTCAGATATACCGAGACCAAACTTTATCCAATCCTCTGGATTTTGATGAATTAAGTCTTTTGAAACGGTGTCATATTGCCCGCTCTGTACTGATATTTGGTTGGATGTAGTTTGTTTTATAATTTCTGTCATTTCTATTTATTATAACATAAACACTGATATTTTGACGAATTATTACACCTCTCTAATTTATTAAGACCCCGATACCAGGACGATCTGGTAAAACCAATTTGCCATTATCAAGTATCACACCAGAGTAAGGATCATTTGATATTAATAGATTTCCATCTAAATCGGCATAGTCTACAAGTGGTGTTAAGTGTGCTGCGGCAGTGATACCGAGAGAACTTTCAATCATACATCCGATCATAACAAGCAATCCATGTGCCCGCGCTGTATGTATCATCCGTAATGCTTCCAACAAACCACCACATTTGACCAATTTAATGTTGATCCCGTCTACAGATTCAGCCAATGCAGGAATATCACATGCTCGTTTCACACTTTCGTCTGCAATAATCGGCAGCTCTGAATTCTCGCGAACATATTTCAGTCCAACTAAATCATCAGGTTTAGTGGGTTGTTCTATCAATTCAACGCCATAATCCGCAAGTTCTCGGATTTTCTGAACTGCCTCATTTGGTGTCCACGCTGTGTTAGCATCTACATAGATTGGTTTATCTGTGACATCACGAAGCGTCTGTAGTATTTCAATATCACGAGGAGTGCCGAGTTTAATTTTGAGAATTGGATATTCTTTAGCTTGTAGTACTTTCTCAGCCATCACTGAAGGTTCGTCAAGACCTATTGTGAATGAGGTGCGCGGTGTTTTTTGCGGATTTAGTCCCCAGAGTTTGTAAAGTGGAACACCAAGATTCTTACCCAGTCTGTCGTGCAATGCCATGTCTATTGCGGATTTTGCGGCATAATTACCTTCAAGCGTTTGTTCAATCTTAGTCATGACATCTTGGATTTGATCAAGGTCACAATCAAGTCCTGATGAGAGTTTATCTATTGCTGTTGCTACAGACTGAACGGTTTCACCGTAAAACTTTGCTGGCGCAGTCTCTCCGATGCCGCCATCAATTTCAACAGATATTACTTCTCGGTATGTATCTTTTTCTCGACGGGAAATCTTGAATGGGTGATTGAGTTGCAATTTGGTTGTTTTTGTAACAATCTGCACCCTTATTCACCTCGCTTCTGGTTAAAGTATTGCATGAAGTGCTTCAGTTTTTCTGCATCAATTTCCGTTTCCTCCTTAAGATAAAGCCATGCCCCGACGAATATTACAGTTGCTTCTTTCATAACAGTGGCATCAGGAATGTCTAAGGATCGAATTTCAAGTGTCATAGCAAGTTTGTTCGTCTGTTGTATAATAGGTGTTTCTCTGTCTTGAACAGTTACTATTGGTGTTTCAAAAAGGTTAGTATTGAATTGTTCGAGAATCCGCTTTTGGAAAGTCTCAGTTCCTTGATTACCACGGTTGTGTTTTGCTACAACTGGTGATTCACCTTTACGCTTAGAGGTATGGTTAATTTGGAGGTAGTATCCTTCATCTTTGATTTTATTCACTGTTTGAATCCGTGTTTTAGTATTTATTTTCTCTCCTGTTGTATGAATGTTGTATACCTTTGCTCCTGCAAGCTCTAACATTTCCTTCAACAGTGTAATGAGTTCACGGGATTTGAGAGTATCTGTCTTAGTGTCAAGCACCAGTACGGTTTCTGAGAAGGCACCATCAGCAATTGCCTGTAGTTCGGTGTTGACTATTGTTGCTTTATTCTCTTCAACCACAATATTATGACTGTCTGGGTAATATCCCGGTTTTGAGATGAATAGTGTCGTTTCATCCTGATTTTTCAATACGGGATCGACTTGGATAAAGTAGTGTCCCTCGACATCAGTCATTGCGGTTAACTCTGTATCAGCATATAATACAACATCGGCAATTGGGGTGTGGGTATCAGCGTCGGTTATCTGCCCTTGTATAATGGCATTCGTAATATCTGCGAAACGGATTTTGATTGAATTGCTTGTTTCTCCATAAGATACTACCACCGTTGCAGCCCCGTGTTTTTCAGGTGCGTTCAGATAAAATTGTGTTATACCATTCTTGGATAGATTCTCTGCCTTTTTGAGGATACCGTTGGATGTTTTTGCTGTAATCAGTTCATCATCTGCAATCGGCAGTCCATCAGCGTCAAGTGCTGTTGCAGAAATACCAACGTAACTATTTCCATCATCGGGAAGGGTTTCCGTCCAGGCATTTAGTTGTAACTCAGCAGCAGAAGGGGCAACCTTAAACTGCTGTGGTTTTGGTAGGCTATGATTACCGTAATAATTTACAAGATCTGTTTGGATATAATGAATCCCATTTGATAGTGGCTTTAGATTGTCTACAGTAATCACATCGGTTTCGCGGTTATACTGAAACGGGACAATTACATTATCAATTTTTACTTGTATAGTGTTAGTGAACACCTGCTGCCGTTTGAGCATCCACGCGCCACGTTCATGTATTCCATCCATCACCTGAATTTTGATAGTTGGTGTTTTCGTTTGTATAACAGCCTCATGCTCTGGTGATATAAGAACTCCTTTTGGTAACCCCGCTTCAACATAACGTGCAATTCCGCGAAAATATCCATAAGCCTCTCTCTTGAGGTAGTCATCATCTTTTAGTCGTGTCTCTTCTTCTGGATTTGTATAGAAAGATGCTTCACATACTATTGCAGGACATTCTGTCAGTCGTAGAACACCGAAACCGGATGCAACAACAAGTTTGTCAGAATAGAGTCCTGTTGCTGTAGAATTAGGTAATTGAAGGGCATCTGTAACCCCCTGATGAACGTAACGGGCAAGGTCTAAACTTGCGCGCGATTCATCAGCATCGCCGTGATACCACGTTGAGGAGTAGTTTGTCTCTGGATTGTCATCAAGACCATTATGGTGTATTGATATGAAAAAATCCACTTGGTTATCATTGGCTATTTGACTTCGATCTGCAAGACTGACATAGGAATCGTCTACGCGTGTCATGACTACGGTGACATCTGCTTGTTCCAATAACTCTTTCAGATAAAAGGCAACCTTTAGGTTAATTTCTGCTTCACGGAGACCGGTTGGTCCGCGTTTATAGCCTGGAATATGTCCTTGACCGCCGTGTCCTGGATCAAGGCATATCTTAATTCCTTTGAGGAATCGTGCATAAGATGGTATCTCTTTCTCAACAGTATCCGGTTGCGTTGATTTCTCTGGATGAGGTTGGGCACAGTTGGATAAAATCAGGAACAGGAAGGGTATTATAGAAAACTGAAAAATGAGTCGTGGCATATTGCTCAATGTAACTTGATTCTGCTGACATACGCTATAATGTTGCTATACTACTGTCCATAGAAGATAATCAATGATGAGATCAGAATATAAACTATTTACTGACGCAATCAGTTGATTACCTTCTACGTGATCTGAGTGTCTTAGGTTTACCTAATATTTCCGAAAGAATGATCCCTTGCCGAAATGTATTCGGTGAGAGATCAATCACGGAAGTCACTGGAAATGGTCTCGTTGGTAGTGGAGTAGTGGAATCCGGTGGAATAGGTGGTGGTACTGCGGGTTCTCTCTCAGAAACAGGTTCTTGAACCGGTTCAGGCTCAGGTTCAGATTGTTCTGTTACCATCGGAGCATTTTCTACCTCACTGTTTACAACTTCCTCTGCTAATTCTGTTTCTTCAGGAAAATCCTCAAAATTCTGCATAAAGGGCGGTAACACTACTTCGCTATCGGGTTGTACTTCAACATCGGGATTACTCTGAGGCGGAGGCGATGTATTCTGTTGGGGTTTACGACGACGTGCTCCACCGAAGATTAGAAATAGAATTCCAACAACAATTGCAATTATCGTTTGTATATCAAAATCCATCATTTTCTCCTTTTGACCTATCTATGAAAGTCCGAGAGAATGTGAGGAACGGGTTGTGTCTGTTTCTTCAGTTCCACCGGGAGAAGCGATAGATTGACGCATTTCTGTATCTGCAAGTATATTGCGGAGTGTGTAATAATCCATCACGCTCATTCTTTCAGAATTGAAGGAGTCTGAAATGGAGAGTGGAATTTCTGCTTCTTCCTCAATCAATTTGACGGTCATCTCTTCTACAAGAGCCTTATTTTCTTCCTCTTCTGCCTCTGCACGTGCCCGTTGTTCTTCGGCTTTCGCGCGTGCGATTTTTAGTTCAGCTTCTGCTTGATCCGTCTGTAATTTTGCGCCGACGTTCTCACCGACATTGATATCAGCGATATCAATAGACAAAATCTCAAATGCAGTTCCTGCCTCAAGCCCTTTTTCAAGTACTGTTTCAGAGATTCTCACGGGGTTTTCCAAAACTTGTTTGTGATTTCCTGAAGACCCGATTGTTGTAATAATACCTTCCCCAACTCTGGCACGTATTGTGTCTTCTGTAGCACCGCCGACGAGGCGGTCAATGTTTGCTCTGACAGTGACGCGTGCCTTAACAATGAGTTGGATCCCATCACGGGCAACTGCGGTAATACCTGTGTTCGGATCTTCTTGGGCAGGAATATCAATGATTTCTGGAGTAACACTGACTTGGACAGCCTGTAAAACATCTCTGCCAGCTAAGTCAATCGCAGCGGCTTGTGCGAAATCAAGCACGATATTCGCTTTATCAGCTGCGATGAGTGCTGCAACAACACTTGCTACGCGTCCACCTGCAAGAAAATGTGCTTCAAGGTCGTCAAGTGAGAGGGTCAGCCCTGCTTTCGTAGCATTAATTTGTGGTTCAACAATAGCAGTCGGAGGGACACGACGTAAACGCATGGCAACGAGATCGAAAATACCGACCTTCACGCCAGCAGCAATTGCTGTAATCCACAAACCGAGTGGTACTAACCAAGCTATAACAATTAAAAACAGTAAAGTACAGACAGCGATGATTGCAAGTATAACTGGTTCCATCCTTATTCTCCTTCAGTCATAGGTGATATATTTAAATTGCCTTCACGAAATGCATTTGCAAGGGCGCGTGGCACAGTAGCCTCTGCCTCAACAACTTTAGCGCGCATCTCCTGGACGTTTGCAGTCATCTGTTGTTTCCGTGCCACCGCAAGTGCGCGGCGTTCTTCTGCCTTTGCTTGTGCGACAACGAGGTCCGCTTCTGCTTGTTCAGCTTGAAGTTCCGCACCTATATTTTTACCTACGTTTACATCAGCAATATCAATTGATAATATTTCAAAGGCGGTACCCGCATCAAGACCACGATCTAACACTGTTTTTGAAATAATATCCGGGTTTTCAAGTACATCTTCGTATGTTTCAGAAGCACCGATTGCACTGATGATTCCCTCCCCAACTCGTGCGATAATCGTATCTTCACCAGCACCCCCAACAAGACGATTGATATTTGTCCGGACAGTAATCCTGACAGTTGCTATGAGTTCTACACCATCAAGTGCAAGCGCACTAATTCTTGGCGTAGTAATAACGCGGGGATTAACGCTTACTTGTACGGCTTCAAACACATCTCTACCTGCCAGATCAATGGCAGATGACCTTTGAAAAGTCAGATCAATTTTAGCTTTATCTGCTGCGATGAGGGCACTCACAACATTCAAAACATTACCACCAGCAAGGTAGTGTGCCTCCAATTCGGTTGTTGCTACTGTTAATCCAGCTTTATGTCCACTAATTAATGCTTTGACGATAATGTTCGGATTGACTCGTCTCAGACGCATTCCAATAAGTTCAGAAATGCGAAGTGGGGCACCTGCTGCAACAGCAGCAATCCAAAGCCCAACTGGGACGAACCAAAAGAACATAAAGATTACAATGAGTACTACGACAGCAATTATCGGAACTACAGTTAGTTCTCCCATATCGAATCTCCTATTGTTTTGTGTTCGTTTTTAAAACATAACTTTTAATTTCATTATTTTTAGGACTTAAGCAATTTTCACAATTTTTCCAATAATTATGACTAAAATGGTGTGTTTTTCAGCAGGATTATGATTTTCCAGCGCGCTTACATGAGGATTAAGTAAATATTTCGGTAATTCTAATTTTCCCAAACCCGGTAGGTGCGGTTTCCTAACCGCACTGGATCTTTTCCATAATTACCGAATTAATAAATTAATCTTCATCAAAGCGCGCCTACCGCTTCTGCATAAGTCCTGATTTTATAAACTTCGGACAACTACACGACTGCCTTCAACTAATATTACTTCAACTTCAGTTTCCGGTGCAACAAACTCTCCTTGTGTAACAATATCAACACGTTGACCGTTGATTAGGGCAACACCTGCGGGACGAAGCGGCGTAACCGTTTTCCCAGATTTTCCGACAAGTGCTGTTAATTCTTGTGGTGCTGCTTGAAACCCGTCCTCAGCCTTCTCAGAAGCACTCAGAATAAAACTTTTACCAATAGAGGATTCACGGAGTAACGACAGACCAATAATAGATATCGGTATAACGAAAATCAAAGCGACACTGGTATAAATTAGTGCGGTAGTAGCACCAGCTCTCACCCAAATCATTCCGATTCCGACACAGAATATTATTACTCCCGGAATACCTGCTGCACCGAATCCTGGGAGAAGTAAAATCTCAACAAACACTAACAGTATTCCGAGTGCAATGAGAATAGTTGGTACCCACATGATTGAAAACCTCCGAAAAGTTTATAATATATCAATAGTCCTCAAGAGCTTCAACTGATATTTTCGATCCTTCAACTTCCGCGACCTTAACAGGTGTATTTTGTGCGATGAAGTCACCGACCGTAACTACATCCAATCGCTTATTATCTATCCTTGCCGTACCAGCGGGTCGAAGCGGTGTTAATGCAACACCGGTTTTACCGAGGAAACTCTCAAAATCCTCAAGACCGGCAGAATGGTAACCAAGATCAGTACTCATCACAGTGGAAAGCGAAAACCGCTGAAATGGAGCTGATTTAGGCAGAAATATTGTGGCAAGAATGGCTAACACAGAGGTTAGTATTACAGAAACAGAAAGCCAAAGTAGAGCCATATTTATATCATCTGTGTTGTCAAAAAATACATAAAAAACACTACCAAACATCAAAATTATTCCGAGGATTCCGGCAATTCCAAAACCGGGAATAACAAATACCTCTAAAACAATTAATGCTAATCCTACTACAAAGATAAGTGGCATCCATGCTGAAGAAATTTGGTTTAACATGTGTCCACCAAAGAATAAACCGATGAACATTATACCGAGAAATCCTGGAATACCAAAACCTGGTGTGCGGATTTCAACAAAAAGTCCGAGTCCACCTAACGATAGTAGAAATGCACTGATGTATGGACTTGTTATAAAGAAGACGATTCGGTCAGCAATAGTGACAGCAAAGCGATTGATCTGTGCATTTTTCAAAGATTTTACGGGTGTGACTTGCTCAACACCAATGTCTTCCTGTTTATTGATGATACCTTCTTCGGTAAGTGCCATCAATAAAGCATCATTATTATCTTCTCTATATTTTAAATCTACTTCCACGATCTGATATTGTTCAAGCAATTCTGATATAGTTTCAGCTTGTGCATCTGCGAATCCATAATCAAGAGCCTGTCGTGTTGTCATGTTAAGGAGTTCACCCTTTGCACAAAGGATCTCCATCTGTGTTCCTGCATCCTGCTCATTAAGGTATTCCTCGGGTCGTAATTTAATTATATCGCCATTTTTTAATCGGACGAGAAAAAGTCTTTTGTCTACCATCGCTTCTGCAATGTCCGGATTTCTACCTTGACGTTCTGCCGTAGAACGAATAGTGCCTCGAATATAAGAAACGACTTTCTCACTTACCTCATTCCCTCTTGAGTCCACAGGTTCTGAATCACCAATTGTCGCCCCCGATGTCATCACAATCTGTGTACATGCAGCAGAAATCATAGCCCCTGCGGAGATAGCTTGTCGGTTGACAAAAGCAATAGTAGGTATTTCCGTCTTTTGAATCAATCTAATAATTTTGACTGCAGAATCAACTCTTCCGCCAGGTGTATCCACATCAAAGATAATAGCATCTGCATTTGCCGCTTCTGCTCTTTGGATACCTTTCATGATATATGAACTAACACCGCCGCCGATTTCAGTGCGAATATCCAGAACATAAACTAAAGCAGTCTCCTGAGCGAATATACTAACTAACAAGGATAAGCAGAAAATTATGAGGAGCGTATAAAATAGTAGAGTTCTCTTGCGTTTCATTTTTTCACTCCAGATTGATTGCTATGGCACTTCATTTTATATATTATTGTTGTTTATCTCGCGCTATTAGTATATCTTAAGAACTATTGTGGTGTCAAGAAACTTCATTTTTATTTAGGCTATTTAGTTTTAAGATTTCTAAGTAGATGAGTGGTACTAAGTGTTTATATTGTAGTTCGTGTAGAGGTGTGCGACACCAGACAACGATCATACTGTCTAGTGTCGCACACCTCTACACGAATTAAAAAGTATCTATTGAATTGTGAAAAATATATCCGAAAAACCGAAAATTTAATAGTCCTGATTACTATTTGAACCTAAGTTACCACCTCTGTAGCACAATCTATTAGTTGAATATATGATGGTGCAAACTAAGAGTTAACACTACGGGATATGTCGAATAATTATCTATTAGAACAGTCTATGTATGTCCGAATTTTCATGCATAGCAATTTGGGTTATTTATATGTTAGAACTTACACAACTTGCCCGCTGTGCATCATTTATCAGAAAGTGTATGTTCCCACAACATAACCGTGTGGTCCCACCCTGCACTTGCGATATATTTTCCATCAGGACTGAATGCTAAACTATTGATGCTATGCATATGCCCTGTAAAAGAGTGTATGTGTTCACCTGTCCTCACATTCCACAGTTGTATTGCGTGGTTCTCTCCTTCACTTGCGATATATTTTCCGTCAGGACTGAATGACACAGGGCGGTATAAAATACTGTTTGTAAGTCCTGTAAGAATACGAAGTTGAATGCCCGAAGCAAAATCCCAAAGTCGTATTGTATTGTCAAAAGCCGCGCTTCCACTTGCAATGGTTTTTCCATCAGGGCTGAATGCTACGCTACTGACGTGCCACGTATGGCCTGTGAGAGTTCGGATATGTGTTCCCGTGCTAACATTCCATAACCGGACTTTTTTATCCTTACCTGCACTCACGATATATTTTCCATCAGGACTGAATGCCAAACTATAAACCGTATCAGTATTCCCAGTGAGAGAGTGTATTTTTTCACCTGTTTCAGCGTCCCATAATTGTATAGTATTGTCATCCGAGCTTACGATATATTTTCCATCAGGACTGAATATTACGTTATTAACCGTATTAGTATGTCGTGTAAGGATTCGGTTATGTGTTCCTGTGTTGGTGTCCCACAATCGTATAGTGTTATCTGTACTACCACTTGCGATAGTTTTTCCATCTGGACTGAATGATAGGGAAGTCGCGCTTGTGAGAGTTTGTATATGTGTGCTCGTGTTAACATCCCACAATAAGATTGTCCCATCCCAACTTCTGCTTGCAAGCATTTTTCCATCTGGACTAAAGGTAACGCTACCGACAATATGCATATGACCTGATCTTGTTAGAGAGTGTATGTTTTTGCCTGTGTTAGTGTCCCACAATCGTATAGTATTGTCCAAACTGCAACTTGCGATAGTTTTACCATCTGGACTAAATGCTACACTATTGACAAACTTCTTATGTCCTATAAGTGTAGTGTGTGATCCTGTGATAGCATCCCATATTCGTATTGTAGTGTCTTCACCGCAACTTGCGATAGTTTTACCATTTGGGCTAAACACAACCTTATTGACACTCCCGATGTGTACTTCAAGTTTTTTCAGATCCTTTTTTGTGTTTACGTCCCACATGTTAATGATGCCATTATCACCCCCACTAATGATATATTTCCCATTAGGACTGAATGTCAAACTATTGACTGAACTTGCATGTCCTACAAGAGAACCTATGTGCTCACCTGTATTAGCATCCCATAAGTCAATGATACCCGAAGCGATGCTGCCCTCACCCCTCCCACTTGCGATATATTCCCTGTCAGGACTAACTGTGACGCTATTGGCTGACCCTGAATCTATATGCGATGTAAGTTTTTTCGTGTTTTCACCCGTATTTGCATTCCACAATCGTACTGTACGGTCCCTACTTCCGCTTACGATATATTTTCCATTGGGGCTAAAGGTGACACTTGTGATAGAACTCGTATGCCCTGTAAATGAACGTATGTGTTTGCCCGTATTTGCATTCCACAATCGTATAGTGTAGTCCGAGCTACCACTTGCGATAGTTTTTCCATCTGGACTGAATGCCACACTATTGACCACTCCCGTATGTCCTGTGAGAAGTAGGATTTCTTGAAGTGTTATTGAATCGTAAATCCAAATCCCAGTGCTACTTGCCGCCGCTAGTCGTGTACCGTTTGGAGAATACTGGAGTTCGTTTATATAGCCTTTACCTAAGCGTGACTTTGCGTTTTTTGGTAATGACCATGTTGTATAATCTGGGACAGAACTTTCTAGTATAACTTCGTTTTTTACATCGGCAAAACTGTTCTGTAGAAACACGATAGATAAAAAAAGAAGTATCAATAAATTTTCTAAACTAAGTTTTTTCATGATGATATTACACTTTAATAATTTTAACCTAAGTTGCCGCATGCAAGATTTAGGAATTACGATATAAGTGAAAATATTGTCCAAACGATAGTTTTGCATTGATTAAATACCTTTTTCAGGACTAGCGGTCCGTTTCCTAATTTAAATTTTTAAACATAGTTTGCGTAATTATTAATAAATAACATCATTTGGATAGAGTGGTAAACTTGCGCCAACTATCCTATCAAACACAAGTTCACAGTTTTTCCCATGTCTAAGATTTTGGAAGACCTTAATTGCTAAGGGACCGTAAACTTCCACCTTTATTTTTTCTGATTTACCATCCCGACAGAAACTAAAAGTAACTTTTTCGATTTTTGAAGAGTTGTAATCAGGAGGAATGTACTTATCCATTGCTTCATGAGTTGGAACTTCTTCAAAACAGGGTGCGGTTATTAGTTTGCCATGCAGATTAAAGTTTCGCATCTTCATTTTCCTTTCTGACCTCAGTATATTTTCCAAAGTTTATTACACTCTTTTAAACAATTTTATTCAAGTCCAAAACGACTAATTCCGAATAGTTCTATAACCTATGTCCAATTTGTTCTTACTGAGGTATTATATTTTTGGATTTAAGCAAAATGCTTAAATCATTCTCCTCATATGAAATGGGTCAAATGCTTTATCAAGTCAAACATAGTACGTTGCCTGATTTTCTATGTCAACGATTAATATTTCCTCATCTAAAATGGATTATGCATATGTCCTGATATAAAACAGAATTAGATATGTTGTGTAATGTTTATGTCACTGTAAATTCTTCTTTAATCCAAGCATGAACGACATGGTTTAATATAAGGTGTACATCCTCAACAGGTCCATACTGATTACTGTCAACAATAACATTAACATCGCAGATCGTTGCTAATCTTCCACCACCAAAGCCACTCCAGCCTATTGTCGGACACCCTATTTCTGATGCGTAATGCATTGCTCGGATTACGTTCTCTGAATTGCCACTTGCACTGATTCCAATTACGACATCTCCTGAATTTACAAGATTTTTCAGTTGTTCGACGAACACATCTTCGTAGGATACATCATTAGACCAAGCGGTCATTGTCGCAACGTTATCAGTTAAACTGATAACTCTAAAACGCGGTTTACCTTCAATGCTTGTTCCTTTACCTAAATCACATGCGATGTGTGATGCTGTAGATGCACTTCCCCCATTGCCTATAACAAATATTTGTTTATCTGCATGATAGGCATCCATAATAACATCTATGGATTGACGCACATCTTCGAGTTTTAGACGTTCCAGAACACCCTGTAGGTGCGAAATATAATTTTGAATTCTCTCCATTCCGTTAATGCTCCTGTAAATCTTACACAACTAATGCGATAGCAGCAAGATCACCTAATGTATCACCCAACTGTGCTGGCATTATCTTAACGACTTCAGCAGGACGTGCCATAGCAAATGATGAAACATACTTTCGGATAGGTACAAGGAGCAAGTCTCCTGCAGCGATTGCAATCGTTCCCAATAACACTATGTCCGGGTTCAATATGTTTACAATATTTGCTATACCCCACCCCATATAATATGCTGTTTCATCAATTAACTTTAGTGCTAATGGATCATTCTTGAGAGCTGCTTCCAGAACATGTTCAGATTTCACTGATTCTATCTGTCTATCTGCAAGTGCAAAGATCATTGTGTTAGATTCCTTTTGAATTGCTTCTTTTGCACGGCGTGCAATTGCCGGTCCTGAGCAGAGAGATTCAAGACACCCACGTTGTCCACATCCACACAAAGGTCCATCCGGTAATAGTATTTGGTGACCGACTTCTCCAGCACTGTCATTAGCACCGTGATATACCTGTCCATTTAGGACGATACCACCACCGATTCCCGTGCTCATAGTCATATAAAGCACAGCATCATAACCTTTTCCCCCGCCGAACCGATATTCTGCAAGTGCACATGCATTCGCATCGTTTTCAATCGTAACAGGAATACTATACTCTGATTCAAGTCTTGCTTTAAGTGGAAACGAATTCCAACCGGGTAGATTGGGTGGAGAATAGACGATCCCAGTTTTTGTATCTAATGGACCCCCACAACTGACACCGATTGCTGAAATTGCATTCTGTTTCAGTCCTGCTTGTACGATAGTTTCATTTATCATCTCAAACAGGAGATCAATAATATATTCAGGACCTTTTTCTGCTTGAGTAGGTCTTCTAACTTTGCTGAGTATTTTCCCTGAATCATCGGCAACGACGGTAGCGAGTTTCGTTCCTCCGATGTCTATTCCTACAAAAGTTTTCTTCATATTACAATTGGTCATTTAGACCGCGGAGTGCGGGATAGATCTGTTGATATACTTTTAGTTTATCATCGTATTCTTGTGCAATCTCTTCTCGTGGATAGTATTCCTTCTGTGGTTTGACTAACAGGTCGACCGCTTCCTCTATAGAGTTATATTTGCCAATCGCAGTTCCAGCGAGAATCGCTGTTCCAAGACAAACTCCTTCTGAAATATCAAGTGCGATGACCTTTTTACCAAACATATCTGCCTTCAGTTGTAGCCATTTTTCTGACTTTGCACCACCACCGATTGCGCGTACTTCATTGATCTCCACACCAGCATCTTCCAACATCGTTAGATTCTGTTTGATCTCGTAACTGATTCCCTCAAGAATTGCCTTCACAAGTTCGCCTTTGGATGTTGAAAGTGATAAGCCAACAATCGCTCCTTTTGATTCTAAGTCAAGATGTGGTGTGCCTGAACCTGTAAAGTGCGGAAGCAACATAGCCGTTCCAGGAACATCTGGAATATCCTCAAGCAGAATATCATACACATCTCTATTCTCTGCGGACGCTCGTGCAACATCTGCTTGTGCTAATGTGTCACGAAACCATCTTAGTACAACACCACCGCTTGAAACAAAACCAAGTGTTACATAGAGTCCTTCAACGACATGAGGATAGCAAGAAAAATTGCCATCAATCATTTGTTGGTTGACAACAGGTTCTCCGAAGGCAGGTGCAATGCACTCAACTGTACCTGTGGCATCCATGACTTCTCCTCCACGAATAATGCCTGCTCCTAATGCACCACACGGTTGATCGTGCCCTCCAGCGACAACTACTACTCCTGACGGAAGACCGAGTTCACCTGATACCTTTTTGCCAATTTCACCGATGATTGTGCCTGAAGGAACTGTGTCGGGTAATATAGAAACATCCACATTTCCTAATTCAAGCATTCTTTCAGACCAGCATTTGTTGATAATATCAAACGCCATTGTGCGTGCTGCCAGAGAATAATCCACAGCAGGCTGCACACCAAGTCTGAAATTAATAAAGTCCTCAAAACCGAAGAATTTCCATACTTCTTTATATATGCCAGGTTGATTGCGTTGTATCCATACCAGTTTTGCAAGCGTGTGTATGTCACTCGGTGGCATACCTGTGATTTGCATGACTTCTAAAGGTGTTATATCTTGTAGAATTTCATCGCAGATTCCTAAAGTGCGGGAATCAAAGGTTGTAATAGCATTTGCGAGGACATCACAGTTACCCCATACAGGTGTGACTGCTTCACCTTGAGATGCCACACTTATTGCTTCAATCGGATCGTCTTTTGTCTGTGCTGCTACCTCGCGAATTCCGTTAGATACATTGTCCCATACGACATTTCCATCCAGTTCGGACCAACCGGGCTGTGGGTGTATCAACGGATATTCACCATAAGCATGTGCAAGGATTTCACCATCCTCTTGGAATGCGATGACTTTACATCCTGTTGTGCCAACATCAATACCCAATAAACTCATTCATTTTCTCCTTGATACGGGATACACACATCATAGTCTGACATACTCCCCCAGCTAAAGCATGGGGGTTCTTTTGTTCTCACATTAGAGTTTTATCTCTAACTGACATTTCCTGCTTCGTCTAACACTGCTACAAAGTGTAGTCTAACACGTTATCCACAGGCGTTTAGGCTCTCA
>JAJDWI010000128.1 GCA_022825665.1 Candidatus Poribacteria bacterium | reverse complement strand
ACACTATGATTTAATGATATACTATACATCGGTATCCTCTCCTATAAGGAAGTTAATATATATTAGGAAAGGATACCATTTTTAGTATAACCTTTCAAGATACACTTCTCAATTAATGCAAAAAACTTTACACACCCTCAGTGGATCAGTGTTGATTTTATCGCTAAGGTTTTCAACCCCGTTGACGTCTAACCCGGGCAGGTGTATCATCACCATGAATCTCAGACGAAAGAATACGCAGACTCCGATCTTCAATCGGCAGCTCCACCTTTACGCCACCACGGCGATGCGACTCACGCAGCGCAATGGCTACCTCAAGCGCAGCACGTCCATCTTCATCTGAACATTTTGGAGAACCACCGTTCTCTATGGCATTGATGATGTCGTCAACAATCGTTAACCCCATCCCTTGCATCCGATTTGGATATGGGAACGGACAAGTCGCAGGCACACCGCGTCCACGACGACCACCGGGCAGTACACGAATCAACTCAAACTTTTCCGCATTGTTGATGGAACGGATACGACCACTTGTACCAATAACATCCACCTCCCAAGGTGCTACACCACACGATGTGCTTCGGAGATAGGCACGCACACCGTTATCAAAAACAAGATAACCGTTCCCCATCAGGTCGTTTTCACCTGCGGCGGCTTCATCAGACTGCATCTCACCGAAAACCCATTCCACATTGCCACCTGCCATATATCGCAAAATATCAATAGCATGGCTGCCGTTATGTGAGAGACCGCACTGAGCATAGACGGTCACCTGCAGCACATTACCGATTTCACCTTCGTCAATGAGTTTCCTTGCCTCACTAAAGAAAGGATTCCAACGGCGCGCACAATTGATTGCCATGACAACACCGTTTTCTCGGCAGACATCTACCATCGTATCCGCTTCAGCGAGACTGAGCGATATAGGTTTTTCTGCCCAGATGCCCTTGACACCAGCACGTGCCACATCCTGCACGATAGATGAACGCACTCGCGCTGTTGTGCAAACACTCACAAGATCAAGGTTTTCCTTCTCTAACATTTCACGATAATCGCTGTAAATATGTTCCGAACTCAGACCCCAACGTTCACCGAAGATTGAACCCTGTTCGGCATGTAGATCAGCACCCGCGACCAACTCAGTTTTTGAGGATGCATCATAACTCGGCGCATGACAATAAGGCAGAAAGAGTGATCCACCTTGCGTTATTTCATCGTCAAAAGTGCTTCCCATCCGACCTAAACCAATTACACCTGCACGATATGTTGACATCTTTATCTCCTTTGAGAATGTTGTGTTATAATACGATTGTAACAGTCATATCCTGAATTATCTTTGTATTTTCTCGTAGACAAAATCCAACCACCTATCTTGAGGCGGTATAATTTGAGGTTTCGGGGAAAGGGGTGTCCAGTACGGCTTGAAAATATGTCCTTTATCACTCTTCAATTCCCACGTGTCCTCTGTTTCCTCTTGTGTGGACAAATGGAAAAAGTGTCTCTTTTTCTTGTCACTTAAGCATTCATTCGGCACCCATCCAGTAATGTTATAGTCAATGTGTATAGGTTTGTGAAATTCGTCAAATTCATATTCAATGTACGAAATGTGTGTAAAATCTTCTTGAGTAGAATGATAATCTACAGTGAGTCCTCTTGTGAGTTTTTCCTTATAGGGAACTGCATTTAGATCGGGTTTGATATAGACCTCGGTGGTTCTTGTAATTATCCGTTGCTGTTGATCTAACTCATTCTCAAAACAACCGAGATATTCTTCAATTTTTACCTGCTGTAGTCCTGTTTCTTCATAAGTTTCACGAATGGCAGTAGTTTCAATATCTTCACCTACTTCCACACTCCCAGCAGGGATTTGTGTACCTGCAGTAGGATGTTTAAACACAAGCAACATCTTCACACCATTTCTTTCTTGAGTGATAAATGCGGAAACCTTTTCAATGGTGTTATTCATTCTATCCTCAGATTTATATGTTGTCTGAATTCAGAGTCAGCATGATAGTGAACAGAATCAACTTTTAATTCGCAATACGGCACTTGGACCACTGATTCCTTTTTGATCTAACTTTCTACGGTGTCTACTACCTTTTGCAATTGACGTAGTTCCTTTTGTTGAAATCCAATGATAAAAACTCTTATCCTTCAATTGTTCAAGACTATTTGCTGAAGATTTAAGCCACTGTTTTAGCCAATTGAATTTTGAAATGATGTTGTCTACTTCACTGGTTTTCCCTTGATGTATTTCAACATAATAAACCTTGTCCTTATATCCAAATACATAGTCCCAACGAGGTGAATTTGGATAATCGTTTTTGAGACAGGTATCTATATCAACGCTTCCTTTCAAATCACGTGTTGTGTGTACTATTATTTTACTACTATTTCCACCCAAAGCTTGTAATCCAGCCTGTAGATAATTCGCAATTTTCGGAGTACTCTGAACAGCGTTCTTAAAATTCACAGGTCTGCCCTCCTCATAGCATCAGAAACTACTTCAGAAGCTTTTGTGCTGAATGCTGTTAATCCTCCCCAGTCTGACACTGCCTCATCCATATCCTCAGCATCTAATGTTGAAATGTCTCTAACATCAACGACATCATCCTGATGGAAAAAATAATATGTTTTGTATGTTTTGGCATCCAAGATTGACTTCGTGAGGTCAAGGGAAAAGGCATTTGACTTCAAATCTAATAGTTGTCTTAATCGGGTTTGAGCAGATTTTGATTTTGCAATGAGTTGAATTGCCCAAACAAGTTCTAAAATTTGGGGTGAATGGGTAGAAACAATGACTTTATAACCGCGCCTCAATAGTTCTAAGAACATTAAAAGAAGTGCAGAGATCGCTTGAGGATGTAACCCCATTTCCGGTTCCTCAATTACAACCCAGTTGATGTTATTTTTCTTTTGTGTATTTCCTGAAGGCATTAACCAGTACATTCCCAGTAAAAGAGGGGCGAATTCTCTCTGACCTGTAGACCACACCATAAAAGGTAGTTGGGTGCCAGCAACATCTAATACAATTCGTTTACGCAGCCCGGATTTATCCAATCTTACTTCTGCCTTTCCAAAGATACTTTTTCCAATTGCATCTCGTATTGTTTTGTTCATACGACCTTCTTGTGGAAAGATAGCACTCTTACCAGAACCTAATCCGGTCTCCATCAAGAGTCGTAATTGTTCGCTGAATTCCTTAACAACATACGGATCGCTCATGCCATAGTCAGTAAAGGTTCGGGGCCATCCATCCTTAAGTGTCATTGCACGGTGCGCGGGAATCAGGAATAGTCTTTCCTCTTTTTTTTTGCCCTTTTTGGAAAATGCTTTATCAAGATCAAAATTCTCGTCGTCAACAGTGATTTTTGTCGTAGAATTGTCCCAAATTCCTTCCATTCCTTCCCCGAAATAGAGAGATAGGAAATTCTCTGTCTTTTCGTGCCAATCATAACCGTTTTTTTTGAGTGTCTGCGTAATGTCACCGACATCTAATATTAACTTCACAAGCTGAAGCAAAATGCTTTTTCCGCTTGCTTGTTCACCCACAAACACTGTCAAATCTCCAAAAGTAATATCAGCTTCACGAATTTGTCCCAATGAATTTACTATTAGGCGTTTCATTGTTGTTCAATTCCTTGTATGTTGATAGCGAGGTACAGAGACCTCGCCCTACAAATGAATTCTCTGATATGCTCTATGCATAGATATTCTTCATCTGCCAAGCATTCAGCGATTTGAGTTCACTGTCTTGTCCTTGTGAACGCAAAGACACACCAACGCTATCCTCTCTGTCAGGATAGACACGCATTGCGACACATTGTCGTCCATTAGCGAACACTTCAACGACACTCTTATCAATAAACACTCGCAATTTGAGCGTTTCGTCTCCCAAAATAGACAGACCACCAGTTTCGGGAGCACGTGAACGTACATCTGGTGCAATAGACGAATACGAAGAATCTATCGTTAGCAGACTCTCGCGAACATTCCTCTCTGAATTATGATTTCGCATACCGCGTTCTCTGAAGAATGCAATCCGAGTGAACTCCTCTTTATTCAGTGAACGGAGCACATTCAACTCAACCATCGGGGAACCTTTTGTGTCAATTTCAAGTTCCAATTCCATGGCGTTGCCTTTTATGTTCTCTAATACAATTTCTTCGTTTGCAGGGAGTGTCTGTCCACCAACATGTTGATGGTCATGCCGTAGTGATTCTATATCACCTGCAGGTTCAACACCAATCTCATCTCTTGAAAGAAGTGTTAAACGACGCGGCAACGTCATAATTTGGTTCCAACCTTTAGTGGGTTTGGCAGGATTCATGTTGTAGATAACAATTACACCACCTTCACCATCAGGTGTTGCAGAGGGTGCATGCACACCAGCAGGAGATGCTGCGCCGAAGTTGTTTTTCGCACCACCTGTTACGACAAACTTATCCCGTGCTTTATCATAATCACCGAGTAGATATTGTCCACCGCTCATGTGACTAAAAAATAGGAGGATGTGTCGATCACCGATAGGCCAAAAATAAGGACATGCACCATCGTCGCCAACCAATGTGTACTGATCATCTTCAACAAAAGGATGTAGATAGACCCAATTCGCTAAATCTGCTGAACGAAGTAGGAAATTAGCACGGACAGGTTTACCAGCAGGACCGTGTGGTAATGTTCCACCCGATAGTGAGTAATACATGTCGTCCTTTTTCCAGATGCACGGATCAAAAACACGATAGACAGGTGCTGTGCCATCTGCATGTCTTGAGGGAATCACTGCCTTGCCAGAGACCTTCTCCCAATTTAGCAGAAGTGGATCGCTTGACACCGCTACCATATTACCAACAACCGTACCGTGATACATGGCAATAACGCGGTCTTCTTCCACGAATGTTGAACCCGAGAAACAGCATCTCTCTGGATTTGGATAGATCGCATAAGGCAAATCCCGCCAATGGATGAGATCATCGCTAATCGCGTGTCCCCAGTGTTGACGGGTATCTTCTGGTGGATACGCTTGATAGAATAGATGCCACCGTCCCTGCCAGAAACAGAGTCCGTTTGGATCATTAAGCATTGCTTCAGGATTGATGTAATGATAGATTGGACGATGCGGATCGCCTTCGTAAGTTTTCCGATAAGCGTTCAGTCGTTGCATCAAAGGATTCGTCTTTAACTGCTCTTCCTGTTCTTCCAACGTATCTGCGAAGGTATAATGCGGAACTTTAGAGGTAAAATCTTCGTTTGCCATAGTGTCTCCTCAGTATATTACCTATAAGATATAGTGCTTAGCATAGCATGGGAAGGGTTGTATGTCCAGAAATTTGTGTGTTGAACAAGGTGGTGTTACGCTGCGGATTGTAAAAATGAACAGATTTCTTTGGCAATAAGATAGGGTTTGATGTGGAAATGATGAAATAAACGACATCAAGCAGTAATTGGAACTGCATTCATGGTGTGGTTTCTGCAGAATTATATTTAACGATTTCTTCCCAAAGTATGTTACCGTCAGTGTTGCAAAATGTTGTTAAGAATTCTAAGGTAAATTTGTTAACAACTTTGGCATACTCTTGCATAAAATGTTCATTTCTAATTTTCGCTTGGTGTCCCAAAGGTTCAATTATATCTGTATAAAGCTTCTTATCTTCTGAAATAAATGTCCAAAATTGCTGTCCACAATATTTATAGTATTCCCCTCTATCTGGCTTTTGAGTTTTCCCATAACAGCAACCGTTTACTGCCACAATATTCATTGATGATGTGTTTGTCCTGAGTATCCTTTTCGCCTTTGTGAAATTATCTTTCAGTCTCGCAACTTGGTTGCTATTTCCCCAATTCGGTCCAGATTTGATTGACACAATATATCTAATTCCGTCTTTAATAAATTCTAAATCAATGCCTTCTGCGGAAGATTTTTGTCCACCAAATACTTGTGTGCAAATGAAGATCGCAAGTTCTTCCAGAAATCCACCAAAGATCGTTTCTTCCTGTGAAGACAGATGGGCATCCAAAATTGTCTTAACATAATCTTGAGCTGTATTTATATTTTTTGCTTTGAATAGGTAGGGGTTTTTTCGTTTAACAACAGTCATCAGTTTCAATTTTTGGAGATTGTCTAACCTTTTTTGGTGAAAGGTCTGAATGTTTGCCTCTACATAATCAGTTATCTCCTGTTGTGTAATTTGTTTCATCTTCTTCCTTTTCAAATAGCCGATATTGCTGCGTTTTTAGGTTTTCCTTGGCAACTTGATAATATTGGGTAAAAATCTCAATACCAACGGAATTTCTTAATAACTTTTGAGCAACTTGACAGGTTGTTCCAGAACCAGCAAACGGGTCAAGCACCCAATCATTTTCTTGCGTAAACAATTTGATAAACCATTCAGGTAAAGTCTTAGGAAAAACGGCACTATGTTTTTTATTTCCTGTCTCCGTTGCTAAGTGTAAGACATTAGTGGGATATGCCATTTTTCGATCTAACCAATTTGATACATTTTTACCGAAACCGCTACCCACTTTTGATGTGTCACGACTCTGGTCTGTCTTACTGAGTTTTTTTAGTCTTTTCTCTGCCCAATCTCCCATTGGAACCATCACAGCATCTTGATACATAGCGAACTTCTTGGTCTTGTTAAATTGTAAACATCTCTCCCATGCATCTCTAAACCTATTCGGCCATTTACCCGGATAACTGTTTTTCTTATGCCAGATAAACTCCTCTGTCCACAACCAACCTTGTTTTTTCATCTCAAGAATCAACTCTATAACGTAGGTATGACGTTCCCCGTTAACTGCTTTCTCTTTGATGTTTAAAATAAATGTTCCAGATGGTTTGAGTACTCTTAAGAATTGCTCAGCGCGAGGCATGAACCAATTGACATATTCATTTGGATTGATCCCGCCATACGTTTTGGATCGTCGGTCGGCATACGGAGGAGAAGTTACAATCAAGTCAAATGAATCGGTATCAAAATTGGAGAGTACCTCTAAACAATCTCCGAGATAAAGATCAGATTTTATTCCTGCCATTGGATTATGCCTCTATGCTGCTAATGGTAAGTTTCAAATAATACCATACCTACTTAGAAAAATCAAGCGAAAGCTTAAAACATAGGTTATTTAGTTCTTAGTAATTCTAACATATAATTTTACAAGCGTGAATGTCAAAATTGAGAATCGTAGGTCGGAGCGAGTGTAGCGACTCCGACATAGAAACTCAATGAAATCATACATGTCGGACGACGTTTTACTCGCTCCGACCTACAACATAAACTCCTTTTCACGGTTGCTCGATTAATCCTTGCGAAAAGCAACGATAATTGGTATCCTTGATGGAATGAAAAGACAGATAGGACAAGTTTTTACCCCACAAAAATGGGCAGAATGGCTCATCAACAAATGGGACATTTTTGATGCATGGCTTGATGGCGCACATATCTGTGACCCCACAGCTGGACAAGGAGCATTCGTGCGTGCGATGCTACATATCGCACGGAAAAAGGGAATCCCTATCACCCCTGAACGCTTGTCCCGACTCACACTCATTGAGTTAGCATCCGTAAATCTTGATCAGTTTAAAAAAGACATCCAACGCGAATTTGGCATTGAGTTTCCTACCACACAGCTCTATTGCCAAGATATTATTACCGAGACGCATGATGGAAAATATGACATTCTGATTGGGAATCCGCCTTGGGCAAACTTCGGAGACTTGCCTACGAGGTATAAAAAACACTTAAAGCCTTATTTCATTCAAGAAGGACTTGTTGCGAATCTACAACGAACACTTTTGGGGTCTTCCCGCGTTGACATTGCAGCATTAGTACTGAAGGTTGTTTTAGGGAAATTGCTCAAAGAGAACGGTAAGGGGTATTTCTACCTTCCTACATCGCTCTTTTTTGGAGATGATGCACATAGCGGATTCAGAAGTTATAGCACAAGATGTACACATAGTTTCTCTGATACATATCGAAATTTTGCCATAGATTCTGTCTATGAATTTACATCTACTAAGGTGTTTGACGGTGTTAACACCGCATACTGCTGTGCAAGATTCCAAGGTGATAAACTACAGAACTTTCCTGTTTCGTATTTCAAGGAATTGGATGGAAAATGGGTTGAACATAAAGCATTACCGTTCAATAATCCTACCGATCCATGGCGGATCGTGCAAAACCTTGATGAACTCAATGCCGGTGAAACACTTGATATTAGATTGGCACCTGAACAAAAACCGAGACAAGGTGTGAATACATGTGGCGCGAATAGTGTCTTTATTTTTGACAACAAACCTACACATCTTCCCGATACGTTTCTTTATCCTCTGGCAACTAAAGAGATATGGGAACAACACACATTGCCCCCTCAAAAATGGATCCTGCTGCCCTATCATCAGGAGACAGGAAAACCACTTACTTGGGAACAAATCCAACAAAACGACACAATGTTCACATATCTGCTGAGTTACCAAGATGTCTTACAAAACCGAAAAGGCACACTCCTACAAGCAGTTATAAACAGGGAAAATTGGTGGGCTATGCTCGGTGTTGGCACATATTCGTTTGCACCTTTCAAAGTGATATGGAAGGCTTATGGGAGTAAGCAATTTAACCCAATTGTTCTAAGCAGTATAGATGGACAGATGTGGCAAGGAAATCAGGCAATGCATGCGTTTATTCCGTGTTGGAGTAAGGATGAAGCGTGTAGGATAAAAACTGCGCTTGAGAATCCAGAAATATTGAACCTATTGCGACAACTTAACGGAGCAGGAAAATGCAATTGGGCACAGCCAGGGAAGATAAAGAAAATACTATCATTTAGTGAAACTGAGAATAGGTCAATAGGAAAATAAAATATGGTCACCCGCTTTACAGGAAAGAGGAGAAAGAGGATGTTAGTTTGTATGGGGCACAACTATGTAAGTGGTGCCCTAATACATAAATCAAATTAACGTGTAGACTTTACCCGCTCCCACGTTGTTGCCAACTTACCTTTGGGTTTAACATCAAACGCCTCATCCCAAGCATTCAGCAACTGCTGAATCTCATCTTGTTCAAGAGCGCAACTTAGTATGACTATCTTCCGCGATTCAGATAAAAGAAACATCAACACCACCACAAACTCAAAAACCCGAGTAGTCTGAGTAATCCGAGATTCTGAAAAACCAGAGTCTTTTGCTATTCAGACAGAAAAATCGAAAATTGAATGCCTCTGTACGGTACCACTTTTTTCTTGTTGTATAATCAGGATTGTGCTAAACTTTATTTGAGATTCAAAACAGGAGGCAAATCAAATGGTTCAACCCAAATCCCCGCGCGCATTCCATGTGATGACAAAGCCGATAGGACCGATATGCAATTTAGATTGCGAATACTGCTTTTATCTGGAAAAAGAGGAACTCTACCCCGAAACTCGCTCTTTCAGGATGACTGATGAGACTTTGGAGAACTACGTCAAACAATATATTGAAGCACAGCAGGTTAACGAGGTCACTTTTGCATGGCAAGGGGGCGAACCGACGTTAATGGGGGTTGATTTTTTTCGACAGGCAATCCGGTACCAGCAGAAATATAGACGCACTGGTATGACGATCCAGAACACATTTCAAACCAACGCAACTCTACTTGACGACGAATGGGGACGATTCTTCAAGCAGAACAAATTTCTAATCGGGATAAGTATTGACGGACCACCTGAAATTCATGACAAATACCGTTATGATAAACGCGGTCGTCCATCATCAGAACAGGTTTTACGCGGGTTACGCATTTTACAGAAGCATAATGTTGATTATAATATACTCTGTGTTGTCAATAGACACAATGCTGATTACCCCAAGGAAATATACGCCTATTTCAAAGAACTGGGTGCTGAGTTCATGCAGTTTATTCCCGCAGTTGAGCATTTTGATGGGAAGAATGTATCTCCACGCACTGTCACAGCAAAACAGTACGGCAAATTTCTCTCCACTATTTTTGATGAATGGGTCGTCCGTGACATTGGAAAAGTCTTTGTGCAGATCTTTGATGTCGCATTAGAGGCATGGTTAGGATATAACCCAAGCCTGTGTGTCTTTAATGAAACTTGTGGAGATGCGATGGCAATTGAACATAATGGCGATCTCTACTCCTGCGACCATTACGTCACACCTGATTACTTCCTCGGTAACGTAGAAGAGACACCATTAGCAGACCTCGTAGATTCAACTTTTCAGCGTAAATTTGGAACTGATAAACGAGATACACTACCGGAATACTGTCTTAACTGTGAAGTAAAGTTCGTTTGCAATGGTGGTTGTCCAAAAAACCGTATTATTAAAACGCCAGATGGAGAAGACGGTTTGAATTACCTTTGTGCGGGTTATAAACATTTTTTTAATCACATTGATGAACCGATGAAACTCATGGCTTCGGCTCTACAAGCAGGAAAACCCGCAAATAGCATTATACCGATTATGCTGGAACGTCAGCAACCCAAACGTAGAAGTAATACTGTAAGACCTCAGACCGTTACCACATCGTCAAAGAAAATCGGACGGAATTCTCCTTGTCCATGCGGAAGTGGACGAAAATATAAGCAGTGCTGTTTAGGAAAACAGACTTAAGCAGTAGTATGTAGAAAGAGAAGATAAATATGAGCGTTTTTCTGACTTGATGGAAGACACAAAAGGATATATATGGATAAAACCAGACCAAATATTTTGCTTATCACAAGTGACCAACAACATTGGAATACATTAGGTTGTCTTAACCCTGAAATTCAAACGCCTCACTTAGATTCCTTAGCACAAGATGGTACACTTTTTCATAGAGCCTATTGTCCAAACCCAACATGCACACCAACGCGCGCATCCATTATTACAGGTAAATATCCGAGTCAACACGGGGCATGGTCTCTCGGAACAAAACTCTTAGAAAATGAACATACCGTTGGTGAGGACTTCACGGACGCAGGTTACCGCACTGCTCTGGTCGGTAAAGCACATTTCCAACCGCTACATGGTTCAGACGAATTCCCATCGCTGGAATCTTATCCTATCCTACAAGACTTAGATTTCTGGCGTGACTTTAACGATCCGTTTTACGGATTTGAACACGTTGAACTTGCGCGTAACCACGCCGATGAAGCACATGTTGGACAACATTACGCCATCTGGATGGAAGAGAAAGGACTTACAAATTGGCGCGACTATTACGCACCACCGACAGGAAACGCCAGAGGACAATACCATCATTGGCCTATCCCCGAAGAATTTCATTACGATACATGGATTGCTGAACGCACCAATGCTCTCATGGAAGCATATCAGCAGAACGGAGAGAACTTTTTCTTATGGGCAAGTTTCTTTGATCCGCACCCGAAATATCTTGTACCGGAACCGTGGGATACGATGTACGATCCAGAATCGTTGACAGTACCTTCGGTAACTGAAGGTGAACATGACAAGAATCCAATTCACTTCCAAATGACGCAACAGAAAAAACCCGATTTCTCCG
The DNA here is from genome assembly GCA_022825665.1 of Candidatus Poribacteria bacterium. Classification (GTDB taxonomy): domain Bacteria; phylum Poribacteria; class WGA-4E; order WGA-4E; family WGA-3G; genus MSPOR6. The sequence continues at coordinate 48,917 of JAJDWI010000128.1, read as the reverse complement.
AATGGCGCGAAAGTGGAAAAGGTATTCACGGATTCAGATCACATCTACATGATCGGGATAAGCTTGCTAAAGATATTGCTGTCTATTACGGCATGGTAAGTCTAATGGATAAGTATATCGGCAACATCTTGGGGAAACTTGATGAACTTGGACTTGCTGATAATACGTTGGTAGTCTTTACTTCGGATCATGGACATTTCTACGGGCAGCATGGTCTGATTGCTAAGGGTGCGTTTCACTACGAAGATGTGATCAGGGTGCCGTACATCGTGCGATATCCAGGGGTTGTGCCTGCAGGAACACAGTCTGATGCATTACAGACTTTAGTGGATTTGGCACCGTCGTTCCTCAGTGCTGCAGGAATTGATATTCCACTTCCAATGACAGGTGTAGATCAAACACCGGTCTGGTATGGACAGGAAGCACAAGCACGTGACCATATCATCGTTGAGAACCATCATGAACCGACGACTGTCCATGTGAAAACCTACGTTGATGATCGTTATAAACTTACCGTCTATTACAACCGCGAGTATGGGGAGTTGTTTGACATGCATAAGGATCCAGGGGAGGTCAACAACCTCTGGAATTCATCTGAACATGCAGCGTTGAAAGCGGAACTGGTGATGAAGTTATTGTTTGCAGAAATGGGCAAAGAGGTGCTGCCAGTGCCGCGCACTTCAGGCGCATAAATAAGATGAGGAGCAAATACCTTATCTTACAGTTGATTAAAGGTAGCAGGCACACTCCGGGGAACGCCTAATGAAGGTTAATTTATTCTTTCGGTAATATTAATGTCCTTAAAACCTGTAAGCGCGCTGGACTTCAATACTGAATTACCGAATTTATTTCTTAATCTTCATCAGGCGTTCATACCGTTGATTTGGTGTGCCGTCCGCTAATTTGGTGTACGGTACACGGAGTGTGCCTACTACTTTGATTATGTGTCTATTGAGATTGAAATTTTACCGCAAGTGATCAGAGACACAGGATAGACCTTAGCAAACTCATCAAGGAATATTTGAAAACAGGCACTATTGAGCCGAGGCATTTCAAGGAAAACTATCTCCTGTCATCGGTTCTACAGCACCATATACAATAAAAATTCTCATAAGTCCAACTGATTTTGCTGATCGGTTTGATACCGGGCAAGGTAATACACCGATATGAAAAAGGATGCAGACCAAACCTTGACTCATCTTCACAAAAAAGATGGACTTTTTCAAACACAGGATCTTTCTCCGAAATCGCTGTCTTGACCATTTCTCGGAAGTCTAATACTAACCGACTTACCTCTATCCTCCTTCCTTCTATTTTTATCAGAATTATGAGACTTTTTTCCTTCAACTCGCGTCACTATATGTTGATGTGAAATGATGTAATAACCTTTACCCGAGGTGTCCGATGAAAAATGTTGATGTCGAACTCATTCAACGTGTCCTTGACGGTGATGATACGGCATTCTCCGAACTCGTCAAAAAATATCAAAAGTCTGTGCATGCACTTGCTTGGCGGAAGATTCAAGATTTCCATATCGCTGAGGAAATAGCCCAGGATACATTTCTGAAGGTATATCAAAGATTGTCAACGTTGAAGGAACCAAGGTCTTTTGAGAGTTGGCTCTATGTCATAGCGGCAAATCGATGCAAGGCGTGGCAACGTAAGAAACGATTGCAGACACAATCGTTGGATAACATCAATAATGCAGATCTGGAAAAAGCAACCTATTCCAGCTATATCAGTGCAGAAAACGAGAGAACAACAGCAGAGGCAAAGCGCGAAGTTGTTAAGAAATTGCTTGAGAAGCTACAGGAAAGTGACCGCACTATCATCACGTTACACTACCTCGGGGGAATGACGTATGAGGAGATTAGCAAGTTTTTAGGTGTATCGGTAAGTGCAATAAAGAATCGACTCTACCGTGCACGGCAACTATTAAAGAAGGAGGAAACGATGATTAGAGAGGCTTTAGAGAATTACCAAATCACACCACATCTAACAGAAAACATTATGCGTGAAATCGAACGACTAAAACCGGCTGCACCTACAGGAGGCAAACCTTTAGTGCCGTGGGCAGTTGCTGTTTCAAGTGCCGTTTTGCTTGTCCTGTTACTTGGATTAGGCAGTCAATATTTCCTGCGTTTTCAACAACCTTATTCTTTAGATGCACAAGCAAGGACAACGGTTGAACTCGTTGAATCACCTGTTATACTGAACATTGACACAGAACCAGATATTCAAAATCAAATAGGGACTCCAAACATAGTTAGTAAGAGTGATAACAACGGTCAAAAACCTAATGAGATATTATTGGCTTCCGCAGAAGCAGAAGGAGAAGACGTTTCTGTTCCTAAGCAACAATGGATACAGTCCGGACCAGTAAAAGGGAGTGATGTAGGAGGTCTAACCGCAACATCTGATGGAGAACTATTCACCTATTTTTATGGAGAAGTCTACAAATTTATCACCGATACGGAAGAATGGCAACAAATCTCCAATGTAAAAACGCTGGATACTGATTATAGTAGGTTCGCGCCTATGAAAAAATGGAACAATACCCTCTATATGCTACTGTCCAAACAAAGGCTATTCGCTTCAGAAGATGATGGTAAGACGTGGAAGTTTCTTTATGCCTTTCCAGTAGATCACAATAGGATACTCTTAAATTTTGCGACAACAAAGCATGCTATTTATCTCATTTTTTCTGATAACACTGTTTTTCGTTCTGATGATAACGGAAAGACATGGAATGATGCAATCAACGAATTTCCCGGACCACTTACCACTGTAGTAGAGACCCAAGACACAATGTTTGCTGGCACAAAGTCTGGACTCTATCGCTGGAACACTGATAGTTGGGAACACTTAAAATACCCGGTCACCAGAGCAATTGAAGGACATACAGATATTGGAGTAACCTCAATCATAGCAACCAAAGATCGACTATATGTAGTAGGAATAAGTAATCCATTGTGGAAAAAAGAACGGAATTGGTGGGTATTCCGATCAACTGACATTGGAGAATCATGGGAGGATATAACGCCTACAAATGCATGGGCTTTAGTGGGGTACCCTCCCGATCTCAAACTTATCGCTGCTGGTGAAACACTTTTGTTGATGGAACGAGGAATGGTTCGTTCTGAAGATGGTGGAAATACATGGTTACCCTTACAATCACCGGACACCACACCTATAATGGATGAATTTAGTCCTGCTGCGGTGATAGACGAGAGCATTATTTACGTTGGTAGTCCGGACGACGGTCTATCTCGTTCTACAGATACAGGTAAATCTTGGGAGACGATAAATTTCACACCAGAGAATTCGCTTCCAATAGATAGCCTTATCGTCAATAGGAAAAACAATAAGGGACAGAACATCCCATCTACTCTCTACGGACTAATAGCAGGAGAAATAGCAAAAACCACAGACAAAGGCAAATCCTGGAAGACTGTTCAGATAGGAGTCCCTATTACATCTATAGGTAGAGCACCACCATCCTTTAGACAAATTAATAAATGCGATAATATACTCTATGCAAAAGGAAGAGGTGTTATAGATAAATCACTGCAAATAAGTATATATCACATCTCTGAAGATGGTAATATAATGCCTATAGAGGACATACCATCCTTTAATTCAAGACAATTGAACGACCTTTGGTTTAAAGGTAAAAAAGGGGATTTGGACTTATCAGAAAAATCGTTCGCTGAACAGTTGAAAAATAATTTTTTGGGGGCAGACCAGTTCTTCAGCCAGATAGCGAAAGGCGATATTCTAAGTGAAGAAAAACTTTATCAAAATGATCTTTTTCAGACACAGTACCGACTTATAGAATCGGGTTTATCTGGTGCGTTTGCAGTCAGTGGTAACACGTTTTACTTAGAATATAATTTTAAGCTCTTCCGATGCAAGCGGGGAGATACAGAGTGGTATGACACAGGTGTGGAAGAGACGGGGCACCTTATATATATGGACGCTGCAAAGGCTTATGAACGTGAAGGTCTGTCACAGGAAAAAATTGACGATATTCTCAGAACTTGGACAGGTGGATTCAAACTTGCCGTTTTAGATGACACCGTTTACGTCGGAAAATGGGATGGCAATCTTGTCGTATCGTTTGATACAGGAAATAATTGGCTCAATCTCACACCTGCTCTGCCATTTCCTGTTAGAGCATTTAAAGAGATTGTATTTGTTGGACCTAATGTCTATGTGGCAACAGACGCAGGTGTGGCTACGTCAGAGAATGGGAAAAACTGGCGATCTATAACCAATGCAGCAGGCACAAACCTAATTATAGAAAAACTGGCAGTTGACCAAGATACCCTCTACGGTTCTACCAAAGACACAGGTGTTTATCGCTTACAAGACGGAACATGGGAACAAGTTATTCCTGATATACCTGAACGGGTAACTTCCCTCGCTGTTGAGGAAAATACAGTTTACGTGAGCATGTGGGATAAGGATATGCTTTATTACAATCTTGACGAATAACCACATATAGATTAGAATTGTTTCATCCAATCATGATCTTAATGTCTTTATCACCTAATCTCCACACAATATCAAGCAGTATTATCACTATACAAGATGTATTTTATATAGAAGGCACCTTTTCCTATCCAAAACTGTGTCTTAAATAATGGAAGATATTTGACCTGATTGTTTTTGTTGAATCCTGTCAATATTCTTCCTATGTCCTATATTTTATATCATAAGGAGACTCACGATGAAGAAATTAGTCCTTTTACTATTCATAATCATCACACCAAGTATTGCGATAAGCGAACTTCCAGAAGGTATGGTCCTGGTCCCCGAAGGTGAATTCACAATGGGAACAGACGAAGATAACGCACCTGACGACCAACATCCTGAGCGTAAAGTTCAAGTTGACGCATTCTACATGGACATACATGAAGTCACTAACGCGCAATTCAATGAATTCATCTTGGCAGATGGATATAACAAACGTCAATTCTGGACAAAAGATGGATGGGATTATATCCAGAAAGAACGGTTTTTCTTTAGCTACCCAGGAAGGATAAAGTATCGTATAGACAAACCGCTCGGTTTCGGTGAAAATCACATTTCCACTGATCCAGACCATCCTGTTCTTGGTGTAAGTTGGTATGAGGCATCCGCCTATGCCAAATGGGTAGGAAAACGCTTGCCTACAGAAGCGGAATGGGAAAAGGCTGCCAGAGGAACTGATGCACGACTTTACCCGTGGGGAAATGAATTCGACTTCTCTAAACTCAAATATTTTCCACACCACGAAAAATTGGAACCTGTCGGGAGTTACCCAGATGGAGCAAGTCCATTTGGAGTTATGGACATGGCAGGAAGTCTTGCCGAATGGTGTGCGGATAATATACACGGTAAAGACACAAAAGTCGTACGTGGGGGTGGTTGGAATTCCATACGACTCCACCTGAGAAGCATACACCGGGTAACACATCCACCTACATACCGATACTACAATATCGGATTCAGATGTGTTGTAGATGCTGATTAACAGTTGCTGGTCAATCAGAAAAACGCAAAACAGACCTATTTGTAGATGTATAGTATATATAGGAGGAATAGCATGTATAGAATTGTTTTCATCATTACTATGATGTTATGCTTGGTTAACTCTTTGATTTACGCAGAAGACATATCCTTAGACGAACTAATACGTGGCGTAAACAAGGCACGTCTCCATATCAAAAGCGGAGAAATAATTAGTAGAACGACACAACATATCAGGGCAGAAAAAACAGAGGAAGAAATCGCTGAGTGGATAAAAACAAAAAAGGAAGAACGATTAAAGGAATTCAGACAAAATCAACGCCATACCGATGCTGATGTAAAGAAGTTTGAAGAGGAATATCTCCCTGTTCAACTTAAAGCCGATGCAGATCGTTTTCGCAAACACAACCAAGTTGAACAGGAAACCACTCTATTCCACATGCTAAAACCGGATGTTCCAGAACGTCCGGCAGAATATCATTATAAGTTAACAATGGTGAAAAAACCCGGTATTCCTCTGGATCAAAACTCCGAACTGCTCCAACAAACAGATGAGCTCTACCTACACGCTTACGATATGCAAACCCAAGTTAGACAGAATTTAGGAAACATCATATTAGCCACTGAACATACACTATTTTACCATCCTAAGGCATCAGGTGGTATGGCACCTTATTCATTGTTTGGCAGGTCACCTTATGACGTGCCACCCGATGCAAAACTGATTGAAAAAGAAACGATTGACGATGTGGAATGTTATGTTCTCACCTTTAATCCATCAGACAACAGGTTGAAAATGGTGATATGGGTAGATCCTGCTAAAGATTTCAGTCTCCATAAAATGGAACTGCTTATCAATACTCCAGAGAGACAGATTCGATGGGGTCAAGATTATAAAGAGTTTAAAAAGATCGGAAATCTGTGGTATCCGCAGATCGTGATAGACTCCAACTATGGACGAAATAATGTAATGGCTAATCTTTACACGGTTGAAATTTTGGAAGCTCAATTCAACGTGGATTTTCCAAAAGATTTCTTCAAGATAGACAGAACCTATTACGAACCACCAGACATGGGACAACTCCCTGATACAGAACCAATACCTGAAACACCAATACCTCAAGAAAACATACTTCTACTCTGTGGTCCGAATAGTCTTCTACACTTATGCGAACTGCTAAAAGTTAATGCGAATATTGATGAACTCAAGAAGTTATCTGAGTTTGACGCTGAAAACGGCACAACGATGGAAGGACTTGAAGCAGCTGCTATCTACAAAGGCTTAGCACCAAAAACTATTATATCTTCACTGGAATTACTCAAGGGTAATAAGGTATCGTTACCCGCCATCGCGAAATTTAATAACAACCATTTTGTTGTCTTTGAATCTGTAGACGTAGATGGAGTCAAAATATCAGATTCAATTCTGGAAAATATTACACATATCACTTGGGACGCATTGTCGGGGATATGGCACGGAGAACTCCTCGTTTTTGATATAAAGAAACGTGTAAAACAAGAACCGATGCCATTGGCATTCTCCGATGCACCGGTCTACAACTTCGGTAAAATACTTGCAGATAAAGAAGTCAAAAACACTTTTACCATCAAAAACGTTGGACAAAAACCTCTGAATATCCTTGAGATTACTGATACCTGAGCGTGCACCTCCTCTCTCGTGTCACTTAGAGAGATTCAACCGGGAAAAACAGGAAAGATATTATCTACCATGAAGCTTCCACACGGCAGCTATATGATTGAAGAGAGCATACTTGTCCAAACAGATGACCCAATACATAAGACATTAACGCTAACATTCAAAGGTGAATCATTTCTTCCATTCAGTACATTCCCAGAAATGATTGCTGTGGGTAGGAAAAAACTTCTTAAGAATCATTTGGAAAAACGGGTGTCCTTACATCTACAAGATGGTGTAGTACTTCACGGTGCCAGAACCGATTCCGATCACATATTAGCAAAGTTAGATACAGACGGTGACATCCCAATGGCAAGACTGTTTCTGCTGAAGACGTTACCCGTTGGGTCAATTAATCAATATCTATTGATTGATTACTCCTACAAAGACAAGAAAGCCACCCATGCGATGTATATACACGGTGAAGTTATTGAAAAATAATGTCCGCGTATTTGGCAGGTGCGCTATCTAAGCACGCTGGTATCATATCCATAAATGAAGCAAATAGCACAAGGACAATCCACGCATACAAGAAATAGAATACAAGGAGATTCAACATGTATCGTATCGTTTTAACTTTAGCCATAATATTATTCTGTTTTAATCCTTTGAGTAATGCAGAAGACATCTCATTAGACGAACTCATACGTAACGTAAACAAGGCACGAATGACAATCAGAAGTGGCGAAATTCACACAGAATCAACTGAAGAAAACACTGCCAAAAAAACGGAAGAAGAAATCGCTGCATCTATACAAAAGGATATAGAAGAGGAATTAAAAACATATATACCTCATGAAGGTGTTGACGTGGAAACTTTTAAAAATGACTATCTCATACCGAATCTGAAATATAATTACAATAGGGAACGCAGGCACACAGTAATAGAACACGCGACGACCTTATTCCAGATTGAGGATCCGAATTCCGATTTTTTTCCTAAATTATATCACTATAAGTTAACGTTGACAAAATCACCAGGACTTTCTCTTGATAGTGAACCCGCGCAAAATCACCATGCTGGTTTAATATACTTACTTGCTTTCGACACACAAAACCAGGTCCGATTAGAAATCGGAACAATTCTCTCTTCTCGTTCTCACTTACCAAATGCAGTTCAAATATTTAATGATAATCAATACTACGGATACGGACATTATTCCTTATGGGGTAGACCACTTTTCCGTGTACCTGATGATGCCAAATATATTGGTAAAGAAACCGTTGATGATGCAGAATGCTATGTGATTACATTTCCAAACAAATTCAAACAGAATGTCAGTATTTGGGTGGACAAATCTATAGGTTACTGCATTCGCAAATTTGAATCTACAGTAAATTTGGAATCGGATCAAATCAGTTTCCGCTGGGAATTTAAAAATTATCAAAAATATAAGGATGTGTGGTTTCCTACCAACACAGAAGAAACGTATTACAAAAATGATGGCACAATCCGTCGTCGTGGCAAAGTAAAGGTCACTGCTGCACTATTCAACGTGGACTTTCCAGAAGATTTCTTCAAGATAGACAGAAATTTTTACCGCCCTTAAAAGCAGACATAGTCCCAGGATTCAGATTAAGATCCGACACGGCATCATTCAGACAGTCATAACAAAATAGGAGACATCAATGTCAAAGCAAGTTACAAAACTGATTATTACCTTATTGATGTCAATACTCCTTGCACTTCTTTTTATTGGATGTAGTTTAAACACACATCAACAAACTCCAAAAACACACTTGATCCACCTCAAAATCCTGAACCGATTCCCACAAAAACAGATGGCAGCATCTTTACCGTAATAGAGATAGAAGATTTAGAATATCCGACACTTGCGGCTTCGATCCGACTACCGTATCGTGCCAATTCAAACAATACTGTTGTTTTGGCGGGAAAGCATGCGTACGTCACTACTGAAAAACATCTTCACGTCATTGATATATCTATACCACAGTTTCCATCTTATCTAACCTCACTTGCATTCAAAGAAAAAATCGGAAAAGTCCTTGCATCTGGAAATCATCTCGTTGTAGCAAGCCCGAAAAAGTTTCATTTCGTTGATGTTTCACAACCATCACAACCCAAACTTCAATCTACCAATTACTTATCTGATCGAAACGCAATTAATGATATTGATGTTTGTGACAAATACTTGTATGCTGTGGGAAAAAATGACTCCCTTCACGTTTATTCACTACAAACCGGACATGTCGTCCCCGTTACATCCGAAAAACTGATGAACCGTTGGTGGTTGCTAAGTCCAGATGCCGAAACACCCAAAGTAAAACAGATTCCGCGCTCAATTACACCCACTATCCCTTCTGTTCTTTCAGAACCACTCCTACCTAAACGCGGATTTTTACAACTATACAGCAGCAAAGGAGAGAAAGTTCGCGCATCATCTGATTTTCTGGTCATGGAAAGTTTGACAGACCCAACATGTGACCTGCTGATTTCTGCAGCAGAAAAAAGAAATAACTTTAGTCAAAGTCAAAGTTTGGGCTACTTTAAAGTGGATTATAGATATCTCAAACATCTCCAAGTGACAGGGCAAAAGACACTCATTCGCAGAAAACCAACAAATTCTTATGCAGTCAACTCCGGAAAAATGATGCAAATTGCCCAAAACGCATCAAGCAAGGAAATAAATGTTAACCCCAGACGATTGATGGGGTCTGTCACGGATTTTCAAATATTGGAGAATATGCTTTACATTGTTAACGCGAAAGGATTCTTCTCTATTTTTAGCCTTTCTAAAGAAGGGGAAAGAAATGAGTGGTTATCTACCACGCCACTTCAGCCAAGTCATCCGATAAGTATTGCAATCGGTAAAAACTTTGCCTACGTGTTATCGGAACCCAAAGATTGACAAAAATGAGTCCTTTCTACAAAGAACAAAACAATATCCGATTTTAAACTGGACACATCCTTGTTCTCCATGAACCATACCTCTCGTTATCGGTAAAAATGTAATCTAAACCCTCTCCATCTGAGTTGCTCCAAAATATTTTAAAATTATGAGACTTTTTCAATTCATATAGCGTCATTATATATTAACATGAAATGATGAACTCCTTATGTTAGAGGTATCCGATGAAGAATGCCGATGTTGAACTCATTCAACGCACCCTTGATGGTGATGAGACTGCCTTTTCTGACCTCGTCCGAAAATATCGTAAGTCTGTGCACGCACTCGCGTGGCGGAAGATTGGAGATTTCCACATCGCAGAAGACATCACTCAGGAAACATTTCTAAAGGCATATCAGGAACTATCAACGCTGAAAGAACCACAGTCTTTTGCCAGTTGGCTATATGTGATAGTAGTAAATCGTTGCAACACGTGGCATCGTAAGAAACGCCTGCCGACACAGTCATTGGAACATACCGATAGGGCAGAGTTAGAAAAAGAAACCTATTCCACCTATGTCATAGAGGAAAACGAACGGGTAGAGGCAGAAACACGACGCGAAGTTGTCAAGAAGTTGCTTGAGAAGCTACAGGAAAGTGAACGCACGGTCATAACACTACACTACCTCGGAGGAATGACGTATGAGGAGATAAGTAGGTTTTTAGGTGTATCGGTAAGTGCAATAAAGAATCGACTCTACCGTGCACGGCAACTATTAAAGAAGGAGGAAACGATGATTAGAGAAGCATTAGAAAATTACCAAATCACACCACATCTCACTGAAAACATTATGCGTGAAATCGAACGACTAAAACCGGCTACACCTATAGGAGGCAAACCTTTAGTGCCGTGGGCAGTTGCTGTTTCAAGCGCCGTTTTGCTTGTCCTGTTACTTGAATTAGGCAGTCAACATTTACTGCGTTTTCAACAACCTTATTCTTTAGATGCACAAGCAGAGATGAAGATAGAACTCGTTGATACACCTATAGTGCTAAATCTGGAAACAAAGCATGATGTGAGAAATCAACTTGGAAGTTCAAATCCACTTAGTATTAACGATAACAACGGTCAGAAACCTGACGAGGTGTTATTAGCTGCCGCAGATACAGAAGGAGAGGATGTTTCTGTTCCCAAACAGCAGTGGATACAGTCCGGACCTGTCATGGGAAGTGATGTCGAAAATTTATTTGCAACCGATGATGGACAACTCTACACTGTTTTTGATGCACACATATACAAATGGCAAAACGATAAAACAGGATGGCAACAACTTAGTGGTGACATTAGAGACTATCATGATAGTCTGGATGAAACTACAATTATAACAGATGTTCCCATAGCAAAGTGGGACAATATTCTTTATATTGTTTTGCAAAATTTATTATTGGCTTCAAAAGATGATGGTAAGACTTGGGAAATAGTTCATTCATGGACACAAGATTATCGTCACCCGCGTGAATTGGTGCTTACAGAACAAGGGTTTTGGATAACATTTTACAATCACGTTGTCCGTTCTGAGGATAAAGGTAAGACATGGCAGGAGGTAGACTTTGAATTATTTAAAGGTGTCATCTTCATTAAAGACATACAAAACACAGTATTTGCTGGATCATATACTGGACTCTATCGTTGGGACAACGGCAATTGGGAACGTATAGAATTACCGGTCCCTGAGGCATTAATAGTCGTCAATGCCGCAGACACTAAAGATCGGTTGTATGTATTGGCAGGATTAGGCTATGAATTTTATGATGATAAAGCAATACAGGAAGGACGACAGCGGACATGGTGGATATTCCGATCAGATGATATGGGAAATTCGTGGAAAGATATTACACCGACAAATGCTTGGCACTTAAAAGCCCCTCCTCCAGATATCCAACTTGTTGCTGCTGGTGAAACAGTTATGTTGATGGGGCGAGGTATTGTACGTTCTACCGATGAAGGAGATACTTGGTTACCCCCACAAGAACCCCACACGCTTCCTACATATATAAAACCTTATTCGCCCCCTGTAGCATTAAACGAACGTGTATTTTTCGCTATAGGGAGAGGTCTACATCGTTCTATTGATGGCGGTAAAACATGGAACAAGGTAAATATCACTCAGAATAGGAGATGGTTAGGAATTCAAAACTTAATCTCGTATAAGCGAAACGAAAAAATAAAAAGCATCCAGTCAACTCTCTACGGATTAGCTGGGGTTAGTATAGTGAAAACAACTGATAGGGGTAAATCTTGGAAGCATATTCAGGAACAAATACCTATGACCACTCCTGTCCGAGATAACCAATCATGGATTACCCATATAATCGAATCTGATGGTGTTATATATGCAAAAGGTAGAAGTGACTATCCAATAGGAGAATTGCGTTACTATCGCGTATCTGAAGATGGCAATAAGTTGGTACCTATTCAAGGCATACCCACCTTCGACTCAAAAAAATTAAGAGAACATTTGCGTAAGTCTCAAGATCTTTCTATGGAAACGTTGCAGACGAATTTTTCGGGATCAACACAATTTTTCAAAAAGTTGCTCCAATCAACCCCTAAAGACCAGGAAACACTCATCCGAATAGGTCTTCAGGGACCGTTTGCAGTCAGTAACGGTACGTTCTATATGGAGTACAATTTTAAAATCTTCCGATGGAAACCGGGTGATACAGAATGGCAGGACATCGGACAAGAAACTTCGCAAAATCTCAAACTTGCAGTATCAGGTGACACTATTTACGGCGGGAAGCGAGATGGACACCTTGTTGTATCGTATGATAGGGGAGATAATTGGATTGATCTCACCCCAGCATTGCCATTTCCTGTTAGAGTTTACAAAAAAATAGTAGTTGCTGGATCTACCGTGTATGTAGCGACTAATGCTGGTATCCTCACATCAGACGATGGGAGAAATTGGCGAGTAATCGCTGATACAAAGGGAACAAATCTAATCATGGAAGAATTGACTGTTGATGGCACAACGCTTTATGGAATCACTAAAGACACAGGCATCTATCGTTTAGAGAGTGATAGTGACACTTGGGTACAAATTATTACAGAAATACCTGAAAGCGCAAAAGTAAATTTAGCGAGTAGCGGAACTTCTCTTGTTGTTACTGGAAGAACTTTATACCTTGGGACACAATTCGACGGAATGTTCCATTTTAACCTTCAAAAATAAAACACCTTATACCATTTCTAACATATAATGTCGTTCTCTCTTGTAGCACAAACTTTCCAGTTTGTGCTATTCACCACCAACGTAACAATACCTCGTCATCCTATGAAACGGACTACAATACACCAAACTCCAATCCTGCAAATCCTATAATCCCGGGGAATGCCAAAAAGGCATTCATACCGTTGATTTCTTGATTTGAAAATCCTGGTTCAGACAGGTAAGAATCACTAAATTGACGCTTATGGTGCGGTTTCCTAACCAATGCATTCTGTCAATCGCATTCATACCGTTGATTTGACGTGCTGTCCGCTTATTGTCTGAATCACAGAAACACCATGGACATATCAAAAAACCCTTCCGCGTATTCAGTGCCTTCCGCGATTCAGACAAAAACTGAAATTCTGAAAACTACATAAAACATATTGGATATCTATTGTTCCACCCTCCTGATTAATTTCACTTCACATACCACCACCCGTTAAAATATAACATCATTTCGAAACGAAAACTTTTATTTACAATTTTTCCTGTAGGTCGGAGCGAGCAAAGCGACCTACGACATGCACACTAAAGCCTCGGAGAGGCGAAAGGTGTATAGTCACCGTGTATCCACCAACAAATAAGCTCCAGCGGGGCGACAGGTGTATCAGTTGCACCAACGTTTCTCACTAAATTAACGCTTATAGGACAGACAAATTTAAAATCCTTTTGTTTCCATTGTAATCCGAATACTAACGACTGAATATGAAAAAATACTGAAAAGGAAAAACGCACTAAAATGAAAATTTCAAAAAAATCGTACCACCCTATAAACCCAGTTTCAGACTGGTATAACCCCAAATATCAAAACGCACCAATGTGCGAAAAACACCCATTTTTAGTGCGTTTTTTCCAAAGCAATTTTATTCATAGTAGGACATCTTCCAACCATCGTAGGGGCGGAGTCTCCCCGCCCGTCCGTTATGACACATTTATCTCAGAAAATACTAATCCTGAAAATCCTGGTTCAGACTTTTTTCTTATCCTGAAAATCCTGAAATCCGGTGAATGCCTACTTAAAAGGAAGGATTAATATTGAAATCATGAGATATTGGTAACTGAAAGGTTCTGGGTAATGATCGGATTTGTTTAGTTTTATATTGAATTGTTCACAAAACTTTGTTACAATATCATTCTAAGTTGAAATTTTGTATTCATTAACATAAGGACACCAAATTGAACATTCTGGTTATTGGACAAGGAGGACGTGAACATACCCTCGTCTGGAAGATCGCACAGAGTCCACTCGTCAATAAAATCTACTGCACACCGGGAAACGCAGGAATCGCACAAATCGCAGAACTGATTCCGATGGGCGATAATTTTGCAGAACTTGTAGACTGGGCAGAATCTTCTAACATTGACCTAACAGTCGTTGGACCTGAAAACCCTTTAGCAGCGGGTATTATTGATGTTTTCCGTGAACGCGGATTAAGCGCATTCGGACCTGATAAGCAAGCTGCACGACTTGAGGGAAGTAAGGATTTTGCTAAACAACTGATGATGGAAAATGACATCCCAACGGCTGCCTATCAGACATTTGATGATCCCGATGAAGCAATAGACTATATCAAAACTACCGACACATCTGTCTTTGTCAAAGCTGACGGTTTAGCAGCTGGAAAAGGTGTTATTCCCGGACGCACTATAGATGAAGCAACCCAAGCAGTAAATACTATTTTAGTTGATAGAACGTTTGGGGATGCAGGAGATAGTATCGTCATTGAAGAAGAATTAATTGGAGAAGAAGCATCGTTTACTGTCCTTACCGACGGGAGCCACTGTATTCCATTTGTCAGTTCGCAGGACCACAAAATGTCCCATGATGGAGATACAGGTAAAAATACAGGAGGAATGGGAGCATATTCACCCGCACCTGTAATGACCCAAGAACTTCACGACTATGTGATGGAAAGTGTTGTGTATCCGACTGTAAAGGGTATGAACAAAATCGGGTGCACCTTCAAAGGTGTGTTATATGTTGGTCTGATGATTACAGATACAGGTCCAAAGGTGTTGGAGTTCAACTGTCGGTTCGGAGACCCTGAGACACAAGTTCTTTTGCCACGACTAAAAAGCGATCTTGTCCCATTGATGATGGCATGTATTGATAGAACGCTTAATCAACACACAGATATAACATGGCACACCGAGGCAGCTGCATGCGTGGTAATGGCTTCAGGAGGATACCCAAATCCATATCAAACAGGGAAATCCATTACAGGTTTAACGGAAGCAGAAGCAATTGATGATGTTAACGTCTTTCATGCGGGAACAGAACAAGATGGTGATAACATCGTTACTGCAGGTGGTCGAGTGTTAGGAGTTACCGCGCTGGCAGAAGATTTAAAAACTGCTATTGAAAAAGCATATCAAGGCGTTTCTACCATCCATTTCGACGAAGCACATTGGCGTAAAGACATTGGCTACAGAGCATTATCTCGAATCTAAGAATTAAACCGATATAGGTCTCAGGACATGACAGATGAACTCACTTATGCTATTGCGAAGTGTTGTACGCCGGAAGAAAATGATCCAATAATAGGGTATTTCAAGGAGGATAGCACAATTGCTGTCCATATAAAATCATGTCCAAATCTTACAAGTTTGAGAACGGAAAGGCTGTTGGAGGTAACATGGGATGAATTTCATAAGAATAACATTGTAGAGGCATCCCAAGAAATACCACCTGAGGTGGCGGAATTAGACGAAACAGACTATTACATATTGAAGCATCATCAAGAATTAGGGATGGATTATTCTATCGTTGTCGCTGAAACATTGAGAATTCCACTTGATGAAATGCATAATAGACATCGCAAATTAAGGGAACTTGGTGGATTGAAACGTGTGGAAGGACGTATCATTCACTATAGGAAAAATATTGTTAAAGGCAAATGGATAAAACATCGCAACCATACATATTATGAATTGACTCCGAAAGGCACACAATGGATAAACGCCTTAGAAACGATTTCGTCAAGTAACGATTGAAGTCTTACAAACATAATTAGGAGAACCCAATGTTAGATGAAATGGCAAACCGTTTCGCTGAAAAAAAACAACGCAGAACCCGGATGCTATCGATAATATTGCTCTCACTTATTTTTCACATGAGTATAGCAATAGTATATCTTTTCTTGCCGTTGAGTGCAATCACTAATGAACAAGCAGACGCACTCGCTTTTGATCTATTTAAAGAACCAGACCCATTGCTTGAACGAAAACTTAGACCGAAACCCCCTTTATCAAAAAAGTTGCTTAAACCAGAGCAGAAACTCGCAAAAGATGCTGAGCAAAAAAAGATTGATGCCGCAAAGAATGAGCGCGACGAAGTCGTTAAATTGAGCGAAAGAATTGTTATCCATGATGTTGAAGTCAACAACGCACCCATAAACGAACTGGTGCCTGATTTAATGACAGACGCAAAACTAAGGGAAGCCGAAGCATCAAACCTTAGCCGACTCATATCACAACCGGGACGCACTGACGGTGTTGGTCTTGTTACTGGACGTGTTCGCGCACGCGGTGATGGTTCAGGAATATATCGTGGTTCATCCCAAGGCGGCGGTGGAGACGGACTCCTTGAAGGCGGTGGTGCTTCTGGTTACAAAGACCCACTCGGAATAATCAAATTCCTCAACGACCTTGACGGTCCGCAAGATGTCGTTTACTGTCTTGACATTTCTGCAAGTATGCAAGCAGCTGGTCTCAACAAACTTGAATTAGCTCTAAATGCCGTTAAAGATTCAGTTCTAATGCTCGGAAGCGATGACACCTTCAATATTGTTCCGTTTTCTACGAATGCCAGAATGATGAGTGAGAAACTCTTACCTGCAGACGAAAAGAACATGAAACATGCACTTTTTTATCTTGATTCTTTTACGCCTGAAAGCATTCAGAATAATCGCGGAACTAACATCCTTGCTGCACTTGAAAAGGCTTTCACGCTTGACTCCTCTGTTATCGTTTTGGTTACAGACGGACTCCCCACTACAATTAAGGGGCACGAGATTGAAACTAATCCGCAAAAAATCCTTGATTATGTAAGTGAAATCAATACCAATAAAGCCAGAATCTATGTCGTAGCACTTGAGATTGATTTGAGGCTTTCCGTCGGTGCATATTTACTTGAAAATCTTGCTTACGAACATAACGGTGAAATCAAGGTTGTTGGCTCAAAAGACTTGGTGGAATTAAATAAAAAAACTGGAAACACAGAATAGAGGTATGAATCAAAATTCCGCTTCAAATACAATTCAACACTTCCGGTTAGATGGCAAAGTAAGCCTTGTAAGTGGAGCAAGTCGCGGCATCGGTAGAGCAATGGCTGAAGGAATTGCAGGTGCAGGATCGGATCTTGTCATTGCTGGCAGAGAGATTGATACACTCACTCCTGTTGCAGAACAAATCACCGAAGAAACCGGTAGAACCGTCCTTCCAATTCAAGCGGACGTTGGCAACCTTCAAGACATTGATACACTTGTTGACCAAACAGTCAATACCTTCGGCAGACTTGACGTGCTGGTCAACAATGCAGGTGTCAATGTCCGAAACCCCGCACTGGAATTCTCCGAAGATGATTGGGATTTCGTTACCGATGTCAATCTGAAAGGGGCATTCTTTCTCGCAAAAGCATGCGGAAAAGTCATGGAAAAACAGGGTAGTGGCAAGGTCATCAATACCCTCTCCCTGACCTCAGCGATAGGGTTACCGACAAGTGTGGCATACACCGCAGCAAAAGGCGGTCTCTTACAACTTACGAAGCTGCTTGCAGTAGAATGGGCAGAACACAACATACAGGTTAACGGCATTGCACCAGGCTTTATCAGAACAGAAATGACCGCACCCGCACGAGAAGATAGCAGAAACGAATGGATCTTAAATCGCACTCCTGCTGACAGATGGGGTGAACCGGAGGACTTAGCAGGATTAACTATCTTCTTTGCATCTAACGCATCCGACTTCGTCACAGGTCAAATGGTTTTCGTGGATGGCGGATTTATGGCAGGAAGTGATTGGAGAAGGCAAAAATAGTATGGAAACACAGTCAGAACTTTCTGCTATACAGCAAGCGGAACAACTTATTGCAGAATTTGACATTGAAGGTGCATCACTATACGATCATAAACTTGTCCTCAGAATACAGGTGCCCGATTCTCAGTTCGCGAGCGTCCTTGAACTACGGGATACCCTCGTTGAAAAACTAAAACCTACCGGCTTCCGTTTTATCTCCCTTGACCTTGACTCTTAGGACAAAACCCGACTTCCGTTGACATAAACATTGCACATCCATATTCCAACAAAAAACTTGATTTTAATCACATGATATAGTATAATTTATACTGATACATGCTGCTGTAGGAGAACTGATTGGAATAGACCGCAAGGAGACAAATGCCGAAATCTGGGAGTGAACCAGCACCAACCAAAGAACTCGTTACCTCATACCTAAAGGAAGTCAAAACCAGAGTAGATGCATGTATCTTTGATTTTCTTCCCAACACACATGAGCAGCAGGACGTACATCAATTATATCAAATGATGTTAGACTATCCACGTCGTGAAGGAAAAGGATTAAGACCTGCACTCTGCCTGCTCATCTGTGAAGCATTCGGTGGAGATGCGGAACGTGCTGTTAACACTGCCGCAGCACTTGAACTGCTGCAAAATTGGCTTCTCATACACGATGACATTGAAGATGGTTCTGAACTTCGTCGGGGAGAACCATGTCTACATCAGAAACATGGAATCCCTATGGCTATCAATGTTGGCGATGCATTGCACTGCAAAATGTGGGAGATGCTACACAGAAACACCGAAATCCTCGGACATAATCTCGCCTTCCAGATACTATCCGAATTTATACAACTGAGCAACCAAGTCGTTGAAGGACAACACATTGAACTGAGTTGGGTACGCAATAATCAATGGAACCTTAACGAAAAAGATTACTGGACAATGTGTATCCAGAAAACTGCTTGGTACACATGCATTACACCGTGTCGTGTGGGGGCAATCATCGGAGGGGCAAGCACTGAAGAGGTAGATGCGTTTATTGAAATCGGTAAATCTTTGGGAATCGCATTCCAAATTCAGGATGATGTTCTAAATCTAATTGGAGATGTCGGTAGATACGGAAAAGAAATTGCAGGGGACATAAGCGAAGGAAAACGCACACTTGTTCTGATTCATCTCTTCAATTCTTGTACACCACCAGAAGCACAATATGTTATTGACATAATGGCACAACCGCGTGCTGATAAAACAGAAGCAGATGTGCTTGGTGTCTTGAAGTTGATGGAAAAATACAACTCAATTCAATACGCACAAAAATGCTCTAAAACATTGCTACAAGAAGCAGCAGAACACTTTACTCAGAAATTTGATCATCTACCAAATAATCGGGCAAAGCATCTGTTTTTATCCCTAATTAATTTTTTTGTTGAACGCGAATACTAATAAGGAGAACTCATTTTAATGGATATAACACCTATTTCATCTGGAAAACTAAGAGGTCTTATGAAACTTGCCGATGCAAGCGGCAGGTTTAAAATGATGGCGATAGATCAGCGCGGGTCTATGGTTACCAAACTCGCAGAGGTGCTTGACATTGAGAAGACAAACGTAAAATACGCTGATGTCGCATCCCTCAAAACACTGATTACAAGAATTCTTGCTCCAAATGCTACTGCTGTTCTAACTGATCCAATCTACGGACATCCATACTCTGTTACGGAGATACCACGTGATGTCGCACTGCTTTTGGCTTATGAAGAATCGGGTTACGTAAGCGAAGGTGTCAGTGAAAATGAACGTCTATCCAATCCAATTGATAACTGGACTATCGAAAAGGCACAACGCGCAGGTGCAGATGCCATCAAACTACTCGCATACTATCATCCAGATGCTTCAAAGGTTACTTTACAGCATCAACAGGATTTCGTCCGACATGTCGGTGATGAATGTGAGAAGCATGATCTACCGTTCTTACTTGAACTTGTCAGTTATGCTCTTGAAGGCACAACAAAAAGCGTTGAGTTTGCAAAACAGAAACCGGATTTAGTAATCCGTAGTGTCGAAGAATTTACTGACCCATCCTATAAAGTAGATATTCTAAAGTTAGAATTTCCAGCAGATCTGAAATACACTTCTGATTATCAGGACAGTGAATTTTATGAAGGTGCATCTGCTTACGACCTGAATGAGGTAAAAGATGTCTGTCAGAAATTAGACGAAACTTCAACATTGCCATGGGTTATCTTAAGTGCTGGTGTGGATATAGAGGAATTTATAGAAAACGTTAAACTCGCCACGGCAGCTGGCGCAAGTGGATTCTTATGTGGACGTGCTATCTGGAAAGATGCAGTGCAATTCTATCCTGACACCGCAGCTGTTACACATTTCCTTGAAAATGAGGCAACAACGAATTTCCATAATGCAAATGCTGCTGCAGAGAATGCCCTACCGTGGTTTGAGCATCGTCATTTCGGAGGGGTAGAAAGTATCCAACTTGCAAAACAATCTGAAAACTGGCACCAAGAATATTAAAGGATAGAGGAAAACGGATTGATAAGTCTTATCGTGGATAGGTTCCGGTTTTATGCAGAATAGTCCACTGGCTATCCGCGCAGCACAAATCTCTGAATTTATTCTTGCTTAAACACTTTGTTAAGTTTATCCAGAATTTTGCGTGCAATTTGGAGAGTGGTCTCGGAAGTTATTTGTCCTCCGATTTCAGCAACTAAAACAACGACAGTACCACGAACAAAGAGCCAATTCGCACCATATTGCCAGACTGAATCCCCAAGTTCTAATTGATCATTAGAAACAGGTTGATAAGCCGTCTGATATCCACCGAATTTTGGCAAAGTTCGCGAGGTCAACCGAACACGACCTATATCTGCAGCAGTATTTGCTTCATCAGGGGTTTGATAAAACCAATAGTTAATCGCAATCTGCTCAGCAGGGACATCGTTGAGCCACCATCTATCACGCCAACCGAACTGCGCAATCGGTTTGGCAGGTGCAGTAAGCGAATAAAGTTCTTGTGTTGAACTGAGACGTGCTGAATACTCTGATAAATCGGATTCAGTTAACTGTATTGTTTCCAAGGGTATGTTCATAATAAACATGATAACATGATAACAACGCAATTTCTAATTAAAATCGCAGATTTATTAAACATTTTCTGAATTAAAAGCAACTAAAGGTGATGATTGTGTTGTACTAAGTTATATCCATCATTGTATCTTACAGACTATAGTCCAATTAATTTATATGAAAAACTTTTCTAATGTATACCTTGATTCTATGGTATAGACTTAGAATCAAAGAAAATATGAAAATACTATCACGTTATTGTCTAAAAGAGTTCATTCCACCATTTCTTATATCATTGATCTGTTTCACCTGTATCATACTTTTTGATGAACTTTTTCGACTTGTCAAACTTTTCGTTAAAAAAGGGGTTAGCCCCCTTTACTTGATTGAATCCCTGTTGTATGTAATACCAGCAACGGTTGTTCTATCCATTCCGATGGCAGCGTTGGTAGCGATCTTGTTAGCATTAGGACGACTTTCTACAGATTCAGAGATTATGGCTATGCGGGCACATGGCGTTGGTTATCACCAACTGATGATTCCCCTTTTGTGTGCCACTGTCCTATTAAGTGTTATTGACTTAGGATTGATGGAATATGTTCTACCAAGAGCCACTCTTGCTTCAGTTTCACTCAAACGTGACATCCAGAGACACAATCCGGCACTCATTCTTGAAGAAGGTACTGTCATGAAAGAACTTCAATCTGAAGGCAAAATCTGGATGTATGAATCTACTGATCCGAATACAGAGCAGATGCAGAATGTGAAAATTTGGGACGAATACTTACCGGGAAAACCACGTTTCACACTTGCAGAAACTGCAACGCTCGGATATGAAAATGGCGATGCTAAACTGAAGTTATTCAATGGACACACCTATGAACCACTTACCGATGACTCAGAAGGTTTCAGAATCACCCAATTTAAGGAACAAACACTTGCACTTGATTTTAAGAAAGACCTACAACGTGGAGATTATAAGTCTCGGCATCCACAAACAATGCGTGTCGGTGAACTTAAAGCACATATTGGAAATTTGGAAGACACTGTTAAACAAAAACCGGATAAGACATCAGAGTACACTGTTAATCGGCTACGTCACGCAAAGGTTGAATACCACAAAAAATTTGCCATTCCATTTGCATGTTTAGCGTTTGGTATCATCGGCATCCCACTTGGGTTTATAGTTAAAAGGAACGGAAAAATGATTGGGTTCGGCATTGGATTAGCAGTGATACTGTTATATTACCTTCTACTTCAGATTGGACAAAGCGGCGGTTTAAGTGGCAATATGCACCCTGCATTCGCAATGTGGTTTCCGAATATAGTGATTGGTATACTCGGTATAGCATTTATTATAAGAATGTTAGGTGAAGGTAAACTACAGACTTGGCGTGATAGTGATAGCAAAATTCCGATCGTTGTCAATAGAAGCGCAGAATCTTAGTGGGAAACAATAGGAAGTGTCACTTGAACATTTTAGACCGGTATCTAATAAGAGAATACATCAAAGCCTTTTTTGTTGGTTTTATATTCTTTAGCGCGCTTGTAGTTGTTGTCCGATTATTAGATAAAGACATCAAACACTTTGAAGAAAATATAACTTATTTCACCGCTGTAAAAATTGTGCTGTATCAAGCCCCACGTCGGATAATGGAGATTGTACCTGTATCCGGGTTTGTCGCCATTTTTTTTGTCTTAGGTAGAATGGTGCGCAGCAATGAATTTGTTGCTATAAAAGCTGGTGGAATCAGTGTATATCGAATCCTTGCTCCTGTCTTAATCGTAACATTGATTATTTGTGCTGTCTTTGCCCTGTTCTATGACCGCATCGCATCCCCCGCATATCATGAAGCGAACCTACTGCAGAAGAAAGTCAGACCACGTCACGGAAGATATCTTGTGTTTAAGGGTAAAGGGGATCGTATTTTTTATTCACATAGTATCAATTTGAAAGACAAGGAAATCCGTAAATTAACAATATGGGAATCAGATGAATCTGATGAAATTGAACGTATAATTTATGCGAAAGATGCCACATGGACACCGACACATTGGGAACTATCTAACGGAGACATCCGATACTTTGAAAATGGTTCGGAAGTGGCTTATGAGACTTTTGAAGAGAAATCAATTGAACGTTACGAAGACCCGGCACGTTTCATCGGAAGTGATAAAGATCCACGCGCGATGACGATAAAGGAACTTAAGGAACAAATTGCCTATAAAAAGGAAGCAGGTCAAATTTCACGAATTGAACAGGTTAAATTACACCACAAAATGGCATATCCTTACGCAGCGGTTGTTGTTGTCATGTTAGGTGCGCCGATTGCAATCCGGTTCGGCAAAGCAGGCTTTTTCGCTGGATTGGTCATCGCTTTTTTCCTCGTATTCATTTATTGGGCACTCTCTTTTGCTACACTTGAAGGTCTGAGTGAAAATGGTAAACTCCATCCATTTTTAGCTTGTTGGGGAGCAAACATTTTGTACGCTATTGTTGGTACTATTTTAATCTGGCGTACACCAAGATAGATTTTATTCCCAATTCATACTTATCCCTTATTTTCGCAGAGACAATTCCGAATTTAGGTCTATTCCTCTTGCTATCATAACCCACTACCATGCTTACCCAAAAATTCGGTAATTTCTTCTTCAAAATCCGTAGTTTCACACCTATTCCATTTATACTCGCGTTGTTGTATTTCGCACATCCTACCTGGATCAGTGTATCTATAAGTCTACTATTTATTACAATAGGAGAATTGCTACGAATTTGGTCAGTCGGATATGCGGGAGGAACGACTCGTGCTACAGCTCTCGGTGCCGCTCGCGATCTTGTTACTACCGGACCTTATAGTTATGTTCGTAACCCTCTCTACCTCGGTAACTTACTACTCAGTGTCGGGGTCACGTTATTTACCAACGTGCTATGGTTAATCCCTATCCTAATTATAGGATATTTCATTCAATATATGCCTATTATCGCTGTTGAAGAGAAGTACCTATCAGAATCCTGTGGACAGGTCTATGATAAATATCAAACTGAAGTGTCACGTTTCCTACCTAATTTTCGCTCATATTCTAATCAATCTCATCACGACTATTCTTGGTCCCGCGCTTTCATAAGTGAGAAACGCACTTTAACTGCAATTTTTTGTGTCATTGGATTGATCCTATTCAGAACGACTTTTATCTCGTAATTATCTTGACAGTTCCAATTTAAAAAGATAAAATATAAATATCATGTTTGGCAATTAGGATTGAATTTATCTGTTTCCAAACTACCTCTGCAATTACATGTAAGTACAGTGATATTGTTCAATACAGAAGTTTACATGTTTCACTTCAGTTTGCTATTGGTTTTCTATCAATTTAATTTCACAATACAGGAGGAAATATATAAAATGAATAAATTCGCTTTTTCGCTTATGACATTTTTCCTTATCGTGGTCTTGTGCATAATGTCTGTTGATAGTTCTTTCGCGCGAACATTTAACAATGATTTTGAGACTGGAGACCTTACTGATTGGGAAAAAACTGGAACAGCGTTTAATTTCCAACCAACATGGGGAGACAACCCAACAGCACGTAATAGAGGACAGCCTTCACAACACCAAGGCGATTGGTGGCTCGGACTTGCCGAAAGGTATCAAGGACCGGACAAAGGAGCAGAACTTGGACAGAGTCCTGGAGACATGGAACGGGATGCGAATGGCAATGTTGCTCCGGATTTCCCGCAAGGCACATTAACCTCTATTGAGTTCACTATTGTCGGTGAATCAATGAATTTTCTAATGGGTGGTGGTAGCCGACCATGGGGAACAGCCGAACCTTGTTGTGTCAATCTTGTCATAGATGAAGAGGTGGTCAGAACAATGACAGGAAGTAACAACGAATCCATGACTCGTAGAGAATGGGATGTGTCCGACTTGAAAGGTCAAATCGCTCAACTTGTTGTCGTTGATCAAAGCAGTGGTGGATGGGGACATCCTAATTTTGACGATGTACATCAGGCTGATGCAGGCGGAGATAATATACCATGGTCACAGGTAACCGCCGTTGACGCACGTGGTAAGTTAGCTGTCAGTTGGGCACAGATGAAAAAGTATTACTAAGTGATAGATTGAACATTCCCAATATATTTGGTTTATGAATGTTGATGAACCGAATATATTGGGAATGTTCTCAAAATAAGGAGATATACCTGATGAATAAATTATCTTGTACGCTCCTGATTATTTCCCTTGTTACCATCTTGATCATTATAACTGTTGACAGTGCTTTCGCACGATCGTTTAATAATGATTTTGAAACAGGGGATCTAACTGATTGGGAGAAAACTGGAACAGCATTTGACTTCCAACCGACTTGGGGAGATAACCCAACAGCAAGAAACCGTGGGCAACCTTCTCAGCATGAAGGTGATTGGTGGCTCGGATTGGCTGAAAGATACCAAGGACCAGACAAAGGTGCAAAACTTGGACAGAAACCAGGTGATATGCAACAGAATGCTCAAGGCGGGGTTGCTCCTGATTTTCCTCAAGGCACTTTGACATCAATTGAATTTGAAATCATCGGTGATACGATGAATTTTCTAATTGGTGGTGGCAATCGCCCATGGGATTCAGCTGAACCTTGTTGCGTCAACCTTGTTATAGATGACGATGTAGTACGTTCAATAACTGGTGAAAGCCATGAATCCATGAAACGGAAAGAATGGGATGTATCAGATTTGAAGGGCGAAACTGCACAACTTGTCGTTATTGATATGAGCAGCGGTGGCTGGGGACATCCGAACTTTGACGATGTTCATCAAGCCGATGCAAGCGGAGAAAATATCCCTTGGGACAGAGTGCTTTCCGTTAATGCTCGTGGTAAGTTAGCCGTCAGTTGGGCACAGATGAAAAAGTATTACTAAACCGTCTTCACTTAGTAGGCAGGGCATGCTCTGCCTACTATTACACAATTTGTTCTAATCCTGCACGTTCTCTGAACTTATTATACGTCTTCAGAATCCCCTTCTCCATCGTATATGCAGGTTTAAATCCCATCTCCTCAGCGATAGCGGTGGCATCGTAATCCCATGAAATACCAAACACACCCGGTTCCAGCGAAATCTGTGCATCAGGCACCAATGATTTTAGATACGCCACACCTTCCTTCACTGGACGTATGCCACCTTTGACATTAAAGACACGAGTTTTTGTAGTCGGACAAGTACAAGCCATGACAATGGAATGCGACACATCCTCAACATACTGCCAATCTACGGAATCGTCTCCAAATGGACAAACGTGCGGTTCTCCCATCGCTACTGCTTCAATCATTTTTGTAGTAAACGAACTCATTCCCCGAGTCCTTCCCACTCCGTAAACAGCAGTAAACCGAAGTCCGATAGAATCGACCCCATAAGCGTCAAAATAGTGCATTGCATATCTTTCGTTAAGAGATTTACATGCGCCGTAAATAAACTTGGGGTAATGAGGAGCATCGTTCAGAATCTGTTGATTGTTATAATCCTCGGGTGATCCGAACACCGCCACACTACTTGCCCATACAACACGTTTCAGATTGAAAATACGTGCTGCCTCCAATATATTTATTGTTCCTTCACACACTATCTTTAATGCTTGTGGTGGATTGGCATTACAGGCAGGTACTTGCCACGAAGCAAGGTGTATAATCCGATCAATATTATGCTCTTGTACGGTGCGTAATACATGAGGTAGGTCGGTGACGTCTCCCTGTACAAAAGTCAACCCTTCAATTTGCTCATCTGTGAGTATCATATTTGGAATAGTTAAGTCGTAAGCAAAATCAAAAACGACCACATCTTCACCAGCGGCTAATAGGTCGCGAATAACATAAGTCCCGATGCATCCCATGCCACCGGTGAGCAGATATGCCATATATTTATCTCCTTTGGTATATACACGATATAGATAAAAATGATCAACTTGTATCTGTTTTACTCAGGTTTATCCATATTCATAGGTTCATCAACATTTACGAGTATATCTTCACCTTCAACTTTTACAGGATAGACAGGAATTTTTTCCTCACCGGGCCAAACACATTCGCCTGTCTTTACATCAAATTCCCACATGTGCATCGGACAGGTAACGCAGTTTTTGTCAATGAAACCGTAGGTCAAAATCCCACCGAGATGTGGACATATATTGTTCATGGCGAAATACTCACCCTCAACATTATATATACCGATAAAAACACCTTCAACCTTGACACCGATACATCTACCAGGTTGTATCTGTTCGGTCGTTGCTGCCTTAACAAATTGTGACATAAATGTACTAACTCCAATAGTATAATACTTCTGAACTGAAATTGATGTTCGTTTCAAATCTTGTTTTATATGATTTATTAACGTGTTATGACTCTACCTTCACCACGTGGGTCGGTACCACCGTCCTGAGATGTTCCTTCATCCCATACACGAATAGCATGACCGGGACCACCGATACCACCACTTGCAGCGATTTCGTGTCCAAGTTCTCGCAACCCTTCAAGTGTTTCTTCACCTGCCCGGGATTCTATCTGGATAGGTTCAGCACCATCACAGTGAAAACGTGGTGCATCCAATGCAGCTTGGGCAGAAATTTGCAAGTCCATAAGACTTACACTGATATTTAGTTGATTATTGGGAATTGTGCGACCCCCAGGGATTCCGTAAGTCGCAAAAGGCATGCCGTCTTTTGTAGCAAGACATGGTCCCATATTGTGAAGTGGACGTTTATGCGGTCCGATAGAATTCGCTAAACCTGGTCTTGGATCAAAACGACCAACACCATGTCCAAACAACAATCCAGTACCAGGTACCGTCACCATTGAACCAAACCCACCTCCGTGGGTCTGTGTCAACGATACCATATTCCCTTCCGCATCCGCAGTGGAAATATGACTCGTACAACTCATCGGTTCGTAATAGACTACCTCACCACGTTGCGGGGTTTCAAGACCAGTCGTCAATTTCTCACTGAGTGTCGCTGTGAAACTGTCTGACAGTTCTTCATCAATGTCAATGTCTACGAAATTCGGATCACCAAATCGACTCAGTCTTTCAAACCAGCATATTTTCATCGCTTCAGAGAAAAGGTGGAATCTCTCTGTGAGAGACATTTCAGCAATGTCATAGGATTCTACTAAACGGAGCATTTGTAATGTGGTGAGTCCGCCTGCACCAAGAGGTGAAGTATAAACCGAATAATCGCGATACTGGATTTCATAAGGTTTTGTAATAAAGGGACGATAACTTTTCAGGTCATCAATAGTTAGACAACCTCCTAATTCCTGAATATGGTTAGCAATTGTTTCTGCAATTGTTCCTTCATAAAAGGCAGTGTGTCCCCCTTCTGCTACCGCTTCTAAGGTATTGGCAAGGTCAAGGTTAGTTAGGGTTTCTCCCTGTTTCGGTGCGCGTCCATCTTTGAGAAATACACGCGCCGTTTCGGGAAATTCCCGTTTCCATCGCTCAGCATTTCCTGCAATCCCACCGCGATTAGCACCGTTCGGATAATACCCGTAACGGGCAGAATTAATCGCTGGACGTATAACTTTATCAAGTGGGAGACTACCATATTCCTTCAACGCTAAACAGAGACCTGCTACGACACCTGGCACTCCGATAGACAGGGGTCCGTGAACATTTACTCGTCCAGGTACGCGATATCCCGCGACTGCATCAGGTGCATCTTCTATAGTGAACATGTCTTCGGATGCTGCGGCAGGTGCGGCAGTGTTATAATCAATCGCTATGACATCTTGTGTTTGCTTACGGTATATCAGCACACAACCGCCATAGCCAGCGATTCCGTTTTGTGAAGGTTCTACGACTCCCTCTGCAAATGCAGCTGCAACAGCAGCATCTACAGCATTACCACCTGCAAGGAGCATATCAAATCCTGCCTCTGCAGTCCGTGGATGTGGTCCGACAACAGTTCCATATTCAATTTTGTGTGAATTCACATGATTTTCCTGTCGCAATAGGATAATAGAAGGAATTTTAAAGGGTTAACACAGAATTGTCAAGTTTTTCTGGTTACCAATAAATAAAAAGGTTGACACACTACATCGATATTATATACTGTAAATTGCGTAACAACCCTTCTCTGACGCTTTTTAATAGGCACATTAACTAAAATCAATTCATAAAAAGGACAACTTCAAATGAACTTAGATACTTTGTTGTGTATATCAAATTCATTCGCGCGTGTTGTAATAGCAGCACATAAATATAATGAAAAATTAACATCTAAAAAGAACCAGAACAACATTAACAAATGCACTCAAAATTTGATTGCCATTGGTGAAGCAATTGAAACCTACCAGAAAGAATATGAGGATCTGCCAGAATGGCTTTCAGAACTTTACCCGAAATATCTAACAGATGTAGACCTATTGCTTTGTCCCGCAGATGAAACGGGTGGTAAACCAATTTTTACACATAACGCAGACCCGAAAATGCCTGTGAGTTATGGCTACCAGTTTCATCCTGAATACCGAGAGGAGAAAGCACAACAACGTAAAGTGTATGGTGACGTTATGCCTATCGCACGTTGTCGACATCATGAGAATCAATCTTTTAGCTGCCTAAACTTGAGTATCTCTGGTAAGGTCTATACCTCATTCTATAATTGGGAGTTCACTCCTGAAGTAATGTATGGTAGTCACGAAGCAGCTATAACTGCTTTGGAAAAAGCACTTGAGCGATACCCGGATGATCCGGTTAACTACGATCTCTATACAGGACTTTTCAGGCTTTACAACAAAGTTGGACAGGATAAAGATTTAGAAAGTCTCGTTGACCGTTTCAAGTCAATCATGAATCCAGAAGACATTGAGAGTTATCACCAGTTATTCAATATGCTTAATTCAATGGACCGATATGAGGATCTGCTTGAGATATTTAAGGACGCTGAGCAGCATCATCCGGACGCTGAACCTATTCTTTTAACACTTGCGTATGTTCATAGGAAATTGGGGAACATAGAACTTGCCGATGTTTATGAACGAAGGGCAGATCCTAAATTTGATTTGTGGGGGAAAGTGGTATCTGACTTTTCTGCTACAGACCTTGATGGAAAACCGATTTCACTTCAAGACTATCGCGGAAAAGTTGTCCTACTCGATTTTTGGGGAGTGTGGTGCGGTTTCTGCATTAGAGAAATACCGAATCTCAAAAAAGTCTATGATACATATAAGGATCAAGGGTTTGACATTATTGGGATTAGTCTTGATGATCAGGAAACGGAACTACGAGACTACATTAAAGATAACGAACTCCAGTGGCGACAGATTTTCAGCGGTGAAAGTTGGAGAGACGATCCACTTGCACAACAGTTTAATGTAACCGGTGTGCCAGAACAGTGGCTTATTGATAGAAATGGTAAATTAATCACGCATAAAGCCAGAGGTGATGAATTGGAAAGTCTTGTAGTGGAAGCACTCAAGGATTAGTCTGAGAAAAAATAAAACATTGGATTGATAGGTGTGGTACCCAACCACCTATTAGCGTCAATTTAGTGATTCTTGTCTGTCTGAATTACTTGTTCAGACACCATGTCGGAGGTCGCTGTGCTCGCTCCGACTACGCGTGTCATGTTGAACTACACAAGCGAGACCCGATATACGATATAAACTATTTGTAACAATCATAAACAGAGAATTCTTACAAACTGAATGGTTCTTGCCACCCAAGTATTTCCTCTTGACATACCACCTAAAAACCCGTATAATATAACACATCGTATACACTATTTAAATGGAACATTTATGCCCTCACGTAGAAAGTCTCGCGTCGTAGCGATGCAGATGCTTTATCAGATTCACCTCAATGCTGAACCGGTACAACTTGTCATCAAACAATTTTGGATCAATCGAGACACACCAGCCGTAAATAGACAATTTACTCAGCAACTTGTTGAAGGCACAACAACAAATCTTGAAGCAATAGATGCTGAACTCAAGGCTACTTCCAATAATTGGAAACTTCATCGAATGCCAATTGTAGATTTGTCTATCCTAAGACTTGCTACATACGAAATACTTTATATTGATGAAATTGATGCAGCAACATCAATAAATGAAGCAATTGAAATTGCTAAATCATATAGTACTCAAAATTCACCAAAATTTATCAATGGAATCCTTGATAACATACGGAAAAGAAACGAAATTGACATATCTGAATCGAACTAACTATAAATCTTTAACGCTTTCCCATCTGATAACATAGAAACCTCTAATAAACGATGCATAAGAAGATAATCCTGATACTTTCTATAATGTTGCTAATGCCGTTAAGTATAAACGCAGCAAATGAGTTCAAATTTGTTGGAGAATTCGGTGGAAAAGGTGAAGGAAAAGGACAATTTGCGAAAACCTTGTCTATGGCGTTTGGACAGGATGGGTCAGTCTATGTCACCGATACAGATAACTTCAAAATCCACAAGTTCAATGATGTTGGAACATTCGTATTTGATATAAAAACAACAGAAGATGCACCATTCCGATTTCTAAATCCAACAGCTATTGCTGTTGGGACAGATAGTTCTATTTATGTAATGGATTGGATTCTTGAACATATTGAAGGTACAGATAATCCGAAAATTTTCAACTACGGTCCCTGTATCCACAAATTTGATGCACAAGGACAATTTGTCGCGACTTTTCCGTTACAGAATTTCAGCAAAAGGATTGATAACCTTGAATTTGCTGCACCCGGTTTAGACAGTGATGGTAAATATGCCCTAATTATTCCACAAGGTGACACAACACGCGACTTCCTACTCACAGTAGATACTCATCACAATCTTTATGTTTACGACGATGGTATAATCTATAAACTTGATGCCGATGGTAAACCTATTTTGCGTTATGCTATTTCACAACCGGGAGCAGGACAAGTAATTCATCCAGTTGATATGACTGTAGATAATACAGGAAACCTTTACATTGTTGATGAAAAGGGACATCGGGTGGTGAAATATAATCCTGAAGGAAAATATTTAGACGCATTCGGTGAATATGGAGATGCAGCAGGACAATTTGTAGAACCATTTCGGATCACTGTCTTAACCGATGGCACGCTACTCGTTGCGGATAAGGCAAAGTATCTAAAGGATTTTCTCTCTACTCTTCCAAAACGTCTTGATGACCCAACACGACGAATTGACGGTTTCACAAGAACGTATCGATATCGATTGCGTAGAATACAACGGTTTACCACCGATGGTAAATATACACAAAAACTACTCATCCCTTTTCAACGTGAGGTTGAGGCTGATGTCAATCTACAACTGAAAGGAATTGATCTGTCTGGGAACTTGTATTATCTCAATCGGACAGCATTACAGTTTAGGAAATACACACCAACAACATCTCTGTTTTCTTCAATGTTCCAAACTGAACTGAAACTCCGCTATACAAGGGATATTCACGACATAGAAATTGATAATCAGGATGATCTTGATGCGGATCTATATACGAAATCTGACTTTGATGAAAAGATTGTTCAGGATGCTGCAGATGTGAATCTAACTTTCTCTTATGATTTAAATGAGGACTATCGTATCGGTCTTTCTAACCAACTGACGTTTGTCCACATGACAGATACAAGTTATTACCGTGCCCGTGAATTTGAGGATTTCCGTGGCAGCTTCAATCAGGATGATAAAACAACGGAAACATCCTGGGATAACCGTGTCCAACTTGATTTAACTTGGATCCGAGACCATAGCATATACAATTATCGTGAAGCACGAGTGTACGCGTACTTTAGCACGATCAACCTTGATTTCATCAACGATGCACTTGATCTCAGCAACTACCGATTTTTCGATTTCTACGCGAGACTCTCCGATTGGGGTGGTGGTATCTATTTCGACTTAAGTCGATCATTCCGTATGAACTTTGAAATTACACATTTCTTCGGCAAGAATAACTATACATACATAGATGAAACTAATGACCTTTATGCCACTGGATTTCAGCAAGCGGACACTATACGTGCCGTTTTATATATAATCGGTTATTTTTAATAACCATGAAATAGCGATTATTTTCCTTTTAAATCACCCCAAGTGGTAGCGAGTTTACCCTTACTTTCAACAGGCAACCCACCGACAGCGAGATCTTCAATTTCACCAGCACTTAGCGTCCGTTCAAAAATCATTACCTCGTCAATAATGCCCTTGAAATACCTTGCTCCACAGCATTCGTCCCACCCGAATTTCAGATTTTTTATTGTCTGTTCAATATGTGCAATTTTATTTTCTGCAGAATCAAGTCTGCCATCATCTTTGTGATAGATATAACTTGTTGCCTTATCTTCTTCAATGGCTATTGCCACCAGTGCCCATTTGTCTTGCGGAATTGCTGGTGCTCCTTGCCAATTCCATGTGGCTGCAGAGTTATCGTTCCAAACATAGGTCAATGTGTTATTCGCAGCAACTCCCAACCAGAAAGATGATGGATCGCTTCGTCCCACAACAATACCAGACCAGTCAATCGTTTTCCAACCGTTGATACGCGCAACCACTGTGACTGCAATCGTTGTCAACTGAAAATCAGCATCAACAACTGCATGACCACCTGCTCCATCAAACTCGACTGCACCATTCATCCAACCTTTATCAGTGAATTTCGCACCTTGTTTCAATTCAGCATCATGTCCATTACCTGATTCGTCTTTACCGTTGCCATCCAGGGGCCAATAGCCAACAAGACCATCCGACAAACCTGCTGCAAAGACACTCATAGAACCAAAGAAAATGGTAATTCCTATTACAACAATAATTCTGTATTTCACTTTTTTCTCCTTTTAGTATAAACTGAATTACATTCCAATCAACTAATCTGAGGTGAGTTATTAGTAGGAAAACAGATAGGATATTATCAACATTACATCAGAATATAGATATTCTATATTGCCCGTATGATACAGAAATGGCACTTTAAGTGCAAGAAAAATCAGCGGAATAAAACAATGAAATATTAATTGTAGTTTAACACAAAAAATACGATAAAATAATAAATACCTACGAAATCTCGTCATAAAACTATATGTACATTGAATATTATGTGATTTTTATTTGCTTTTTTACTAAAAATAACGTATGATTATACCTAACCATCAAGAAGAAAGATAGGTCCAATCAATATATAGAACCAAAAGACACCTGTTTTTGTATTTGTAATTGAATATTGAAATAGACACTCTGTCCAGATATTAGATTCTATTGTATATAAGCAATCTACAGCCAATAGGAGATATTATATGGCAACTATCGGCACTGGCGACTACCAATATGAGGTAGTTGAAGATTGGGGGATGATTCCACAACTCGGACTCGTTTCAGGTGTGGCATGTGACTCAAATGACCGTGTGTATGTCTACAATCGTAGTCCACAACCTGCAATGCTGGTCTTTGAAGCAGATGGCACTTTCGTTGCAGAATGGGGCAAGGACATATTCCAAAAACCTCATGGTGTTTGGATAAGTCCCGATGATGAAATATGGACGACCGATACAATTGACCATACTGTCCGTAAGTTTTCTCTTGATGGTAAGTTATTACAAACTTTTGGCACTGTAAATAAGCCAGGAGCACCAGGAACCCCTTTTAATGAACCGACTCGTGCGGTCCTCTCTGCATCAGGTGAGATGTATGTGTCTGATGGTTACGGTCAATCGCGCGTGCACCGCATGACCACTGATGGTGAAGTTATCGTTTCTTGGGGTGCATCTGGTGCAGGTCCGGGTGAATTCAACTTGCCGCACGATGTTACTGTAGACCATAATGATAGGGTATATATACTTGACCGTGGTAATCTGCGGTGTCAAATTTTTAACAATGACGGAGAATTTCTCACTGAGTGGACAGGACTCGGATCACCCAATGATTTATTCATTGATTCAGACAATATTATACACATAGCAGAAGCACGACAGAGCATCTGTATAATGACACTTGACGGAGAGATCATCGGACGTTGGGGTGAGAAAGGAACAGCACCAGGACAATTTAGTGATTCCCCACACGGTATTTGGATTGATTCAAAAGGAGACATCTATGTCAGTGAAGTGATAGCTGAAAGATGTCTCCAAAAGTTTGCGAGGGTATAATAGTTTTGAAAAAGTACTTACTTCCAGTTTTCAGTCTTGTTATTATCGCTATTGTAGTATGCGCCTTTGCTTATGCTGACGCAAATCATGAGCATTCAGGT
Organism: Candidatus Poribacteria bacterium; assembly: GCA_022825665.1. Classification (GTDB taxonomy): domain Bacteria; phylum Poribacteria; class WGA-4E; order WGA-4E; family WGA-3G; genus MSPOR6. The sequence goes on along the minus strand of JAJDWI010000128.1, from coordinate 13,236 downwards.
GATAAGATAAAAAAGTTAATCACACAACCTCTCACATTACAGTTTGCAATCATCGCCTTAGTGGTTTCATTCGTACTGGGTGGTTTGCATGCGTTAACGCCAGGACACGGTAAAGCAGTCGTGGCTGCGTATCTTGTCGGTACGAGGGGAAGAATAATTGATGCGATTTTCCTCGGTCTTGTTGTCACGTTCACTCATACCTTTAGTGTCATATCAATCGGTGTCATACTCCTGATTGCAAAGGATCGTTTTGCACAAGAGGATGTTGTTATATGGTTGAGTCTAATTTCTGGCTTATTGATCGTTGGAATTGGAGGGTGGCTGCTTGCCAAAAACATGAGGCAGTATTATTCCGGTAAAGCGAATAATCATGAACATGGACATGACCATACACATGATCATACTCATTCTCACGATCATTCTCATTCTCACGATCATTCCCATTCTCACGGGAATGGACACACACACAGTCATGTGCCTTCTGAACGGACAGGTTTCTGGGGTTTGTTATCGCTTGGCATCTCTGGAGGAATCGTTCCATGTGTTGATGCACTCATTGGGCTGTTATTTGCTATTAGTCTGAATAAACTCACGTGGGGTTTGATTATTTTATGTGCATTCTCACTGGGTCTTGCAGCCGTGTTGGTCGCTATCGGTATCCTTATGGTAATGGCAAAGCCTGTTATTGAGGGTTTCACTGGCAGGGGTGTTTGGCTGCAACGTCTTCCGATTATTAGTGCTACTGTTGTTATCGTACTTGGTGCAGTGCTTGTTTTCAAGGCACTCAATGATGTCGGTATACACATATAGAAGAAATATTTTTCCTTCCAGTTTATCTACTTTGAATTAAGGGAATTTATGCCTAACACTATTGGAATATTAAGTCCTGGTGATATGGGACATACCGTAGGAACTGTACTTCGTGAAAACGGTTTACGCGTTATCACCTGTTTAAAAGGGAGAAGTCAACGCACACAAGAATTAGCGCAGAAAGCAGGTATTGCCAACGTATCGACGTATACGCAACTCGTCACCGAAACAGACCTGATCATGTCAATTATGGTGCCAGCACAAGCGACTTCTGCTGCTGAGGCTATTGCAAGTGCGTTGGAGCACGTTGATACGGATTTAACTTATGCTGATTGTAATGCCATTGCACCCCAAACGGTTCGCAAAATAGGGGATATAATAACTTCAGCAGGAGGTAACTTCGTTGATGCGTCTATTATCGGTCCACCACCGAGAAGACCAGGATCAACTCGTTTCTATGCATCGGGACCGCAGCTAAATGATTTCACAGAACTGAACCGATATGGATTAGATGTGCATACTCTCGGTGAAGAGATCGGACTTGCTTCTGCAATAAAGATGTGCTACGCCTCTTTGACGAAAGGATTGACCGCACTTTGCACAGAATTACTCACCGCAGCCGAGATGTTAGGTGTATCTGATGCACTGACGAAGGAATTTCAGTTGAGTCAAGCAACACTCTATGAACGGATGGAAAGAGGACTACCGGGTATGCCACCGAAAGCGAGACGTTGGATTGGAGAAATGGAAGAAATTGCGGATACTTTTGCACATGTCGGATTGACACCGAATATATTGACAGGTGCAGCGGATATGTACCGTCTTGTCAGTGACACACATCTCGCAGACCTATCACCTGAAGCACACGACAAGTTTCCAACGTTGAATGAATTGGTTGCAGTGTTGTCTGATGAATTAGAGAAAAAATAAGTATTATAGAAAAATTCGTAATTACTTGGACACTTTGGTAGGTTCGGTTTCCTAACCGAACCTGTGTAAATAGTGCGGTTAGATGAAGATTAAAAAATAGATTCGGTAATATTACATCAAAGTCCGGTGCGGTTAGGAAAGCGCACCACAGGTGTCAATTTAAGAACCTGTCTCTTGTGATAGTTCCTTGTCCGACCGATTTCAGACTTCACACCTTTCGCACCGCTGGTGCTTTGGGTTTTTGTTGTATTAGGTGCTACACACCTTTCGCACCGCTGGGTGCTAAGATATACTTGCTAAAGCCTCGGAGAGGCGACAGGTGTATAGTAAACGTTAATCCTGCTAACAGCAAGCCCCAGAGGGACGAAAGGTATATCAGAAGCACTAACGTTACGCACTAAATTGACGCTTATGGTGCGGTTTCCTAACCAATGCAGAATGCCAAACGCGCATGCTGCCGAATACAAAAATCTGATTTATCAAACTCACGTTATTCCTATTTTCCTTGTCACTATCAACTAATCATGCTACAATGCACATAGCATGAATGACACCGTTTATCAAAAACTACATAAAGAATTACGTTCATTACTTGGAAACCGATTTAGCACAGACAGTGATGTTACAGAAACACACGCAACGGATGCTTCCTACCACCAAGGATCCCCTCCAGATGCGGTTGTGTTTCCAATATCCAATACTGAAGTATCTGAGACTGTCAAATGCTGTGCAAGATATAGTGTGCCGATAATTCCTTATGGTACAGGTACAGGAGTTGAAGGTGCAGCGGTAGGGACAGAAGGCGCGCTCTGTGTCTCTTTGAACAAGATGAACAAAATCCTTCGTATTAGTTCTAAAGATAGAGATGCTACTGTCCAATCAGGTGTTACACGGAATCAATTGAACGAACATCTTACTGAAAATGGGATGCGACTTCATTTCCCCGTTGACCCAGGAGCCGATGCTTCATTAGGTGGTATGGCAGCAACACGTGCTTCCGGAACAAGTGCTGTCTACTACGGTACAATGTTTGATAACATCCTTGGACTAACTGTTGTTACTTCAGATGGATCGATAATACAGACCGGTGGAAGAGCGAGGAAATCCGCGGCGGGATACGATCTCACAAGACTATTCATCGGTTCAGAAGGCACTTTGGGAATAATAACAGAAGTAACCCTAAAATTGAAACCTTTACCAGAAGCAGTCGCGGCTGTTGTCAGTGCATTTCCTAATGTAGAAGCAGCGGTAAACACTGTCATTAAACTAATGGAGTCGGTAACTAATATTGCGCGCATTGAACTGTTAGATGAACTACAAATGGACGCTGTTAACAACTATTCTAATTTAGATTATCAAGTGGCACCGACACTGTTCTTAGAATTTCACGGATCAACAAATACCGTCACTGAATCATCAGGAGTAGCAGATACAATAGCATCTGAAAACGGTAGTATTGATTTTCGGTGGGCAACCGACGAAAAGGATAGAAAACGATTATGGCAAGCTCGGTATGACAGTTATTATGCAGCACTAAATCTCCGACCGGGTTCGGTCGGATACGTCACTGATGTATGTGTGCCGATTTCACAACTTGTGGAATGTATAACAAGAACTAAAACTATCCTTGCAAACACAAATCTACTTGCAACAATGCTTGGACATGTAGGTGATGGGAACTTCCACGTAGTGATACCTTTGGAACCTGACAACAGTGATGAATTGAATGAAGCACGTCATATCAGTAGTCAGATCGTGGAGATTGCTTTAGAAATGGGCGGTACAAGTACTGGAGAACATGGAATCGGAATAGGTAAACGTGAAGCGTTAGAGAAGGAACATGGTAAAGCAGTTGACATTATGCGTTCAATAAAACTTGCTTTGGACCCAAATAATATAATGAATCCTGGTAAGATTTTTTTGTAGCCCTTAATCTGAGAACTATAAGTTTCAATACATGTCTAACAATTACACAATTCTCATTACGGATTACGCATGGTCATCTATTGAACCAGAAAGACAGATACTATCAGATGTTGGAGCGAATGTTATCGTAGCCGAATCAGGAGATGAGGATGAACTTATCTCACTTGCTACAAATGTTGATGGAATTCTCACGTGTTGGAAGTCTGTTCGTGAATGTGTAATTTCTACCGCAAGTAAGTGTCAAATTATCGCGCGTTATGGGATAGGACTTGATAACATTGATGTTGAGGCTGCGACAAAGAATGGGATCATTGTAACAAATGTACCTGCATATTGTGTTGATGAAGTTTCTGACCATGCAATGGCTCTAATGTTAGCTTGTGCAAGGAAAATACCATTGTTTAATTCCGCAGTTAAAACCAATATATGGGACCAGAACATTGGACAACAGATGAATAGATTACGTGATAAGACATTAGGTATTGTAGGATTTGGACATATTGGAAAGGCAATTATCTCAAAAGCGATGGCTTTTGGGTTGAAAATGAAGGTATATTCTCCGCGCACAACCCAAGAATTAATCGGACAGCACGGAGCGGAAAAAGTTTCTTTTGAGGAATTACTGACAACATCGGACTTTATCACAATCCATGCTCCCTTAACTTCTGAGACACAGCACATGTTCAGTGATGATGAATTTAAAGCCATGAAGTCAACAGCGTATCTTATCAACACTGCCCGTGGTGGGGTTGTTGATACTTCAGCACTTATTGCTGCATTACAAACAGGTGAAATTGCAGGTGCAGGAATTGATGTATTGGAAACTGAGCCACCGCACCAGGATGATCCATTACTACATCTTGAAAACGTAATCATCACCCCACATGCAGCTTTTATTTCTGAAGAATCTATTATGGAGTTACAGATGACCGCTGCTAAGTCTGTGGCACAAGTATTGACTGGACAATTACCGACTTCTGTTGTAAACCCTACAGTTTTAGAACGTCCAAATCTTCGTGCCAAATCAGTATTACAATGAATTGTATTTTCATAATCATATACATTATAAATTGGAGAACTTAAATGCAACAACTTCCTGACGCTACAGGGCATTTTGGGCAATTCGGTGGAAGATATGTACCCGAAACCCTTATGCCAGCACTTATGGAATTGGAGGAAGCATATACAACACTCAAAGACAATTCAGATTTTCAAAAGGAATTTCGGTATTATCTCAGTGAATATGTTGGTCGTCCTAATCCACTGTATTATGCTGAACGATTAACAGAATCTCTTGGTGGTGCTAAAATATACCTCAAACGAGAAGACCTAAATCACACTGGAGCACATAAGATAAACAGTGCTATTGGACAGATATTACTTGCACGGTGGATGGGTAAAAAACGAATCATCGCAGAAACAGGTGCAGGACAACATGGTGTTGCAACTGCTACCGTAGCAGCTAAGTTCGACATGGAATGTGAAGTATATATGGGAGAAGAGGATATTGAAAGACAAGCACTCAACGTATTTCGTATGCAGTTGATGGGAACTAAGGTTGTCCCAGTAGATTCCGGTTCGCGTACACTCAAAGATGCAATTAATGCATGTTTTAGAGATTGGGTTACAAATGTTCGTTCAACATATTTGCTACTCGGTTCTGTTGTAGGAGCACACCCATATCCAATGATTGTCAGAGACTTTCAAGCAGTCATCGGTGAGGAGACAAGAACACAGATATTAGAACAGGAAGGTAACTTACCAGATTGTATAGTTGCGTGTGTAGGTGGCGGTAGCAATTCTCTTGGGATGTTCTACCCATTCTATCATGATGAATCAGTTCGCCTTATCGGTGTTGAAGCAGCAGGTGATAGTATCCGTAGTGGACGGCACGCTGCTCCACTTACAGCAGGAAGTGTGGGTGTTTTCCATGGAGCAAAGTGTTATTTATTACAGGAAGAAGATGGTCAAATTACTCCCGCACACTCAATTTCCGCTGGTTTAGATTATCCTGGTGTTGGTCCGGAACATAGTTATTATAGAGAAACTGGTCGTGCAGAATATGTGCCAATTACGGATAAGGAAGCAGTTGAAGGATTTCAGTTACTATCACAGACTGAGGGAATCATTCCAGCGTTAGAATCAGCACATGCAATTGCTTACCTACGTGAACTTGCCCCCAAACTTAGTAATGATAAAACAATTGTGGTATGTCTATCAGGACGTGGAGACAAGGATGTCTACACTATAGCCAAAGAATTAGATATTACATTGTAGTTTGGCACTACTCAGCTCTTACATCTATAGATATTGTTAATGTTCTCATTAGTTTGAAACATTTACTACTTTACTGTATCATATATCAAACTGAATGATATACTCATAAATCTATATTATAATAGTCGTATTTCAACTGCTGACGAGGTGAACAATGGTACGCGATACCTCAAACACAGCCTCTGATCGATCCATTCAGAACAAGATTCGTAGTCTGATCCACTTACTTTCACATAGAGACGGACCTCTGAGAAATTGGCGTTATTTTCCTTCAAAGTTGCTGCGTAGAAAATTGCGATCAGATTCTGCTGAAATGCGTGCTTATGCTGCGGAAGGATTAGGTAATGTTGGTGATGTGCATGCAGTGGTCCCGCTTATTGAAGCATTATCAGATAATAATACTACAGTTCGACGGTTTGCTATCTCTGCACTTGGACGATTGCGAGACTCACGTGCTATAGATGGACTCATTCCTTTCTTAGATGACGATGAACCTGATATGCGGTGTGCAGCTGTCGTTGCCTTAGGGGAATTGGGACTGACAGAAGGTAGAATTGCCAATCCACCTATGCAGGTCATAGAGGCATTGATGGGTAGTGTTACCGATTCTGATAGATCAGTTTGCTCAGCTGCTGTTGTAGCTTTGGGTAGGATAGGTAACCCGCAAGCAATATCTGCACTCAATGCATTAGAACAAACAACTGAAAGCGAATGGATTCGTAGATATATTAGCGAAGCATTACATCAGATAAATGAACAGAACGAATAGAACTGGGTATTAGATCTGAAACCTTGTTTAATCGTTCAATTATATACAGAACGAACTTTACATCTTCACTGCTGAGAACTAATTATTAGTTTTATCTTGTTCAATCAGACTTCCTGTCTGATCATCTCTTCCCTTAAATACAGTATATAGATACCAAAATGCAGGTATTACAATAACCGCGCCGATGACCACTATAATTAGCACAGGTTGAAGTACAGACTTTGATGCTGCTGTATTTGAAAAGGTTAGATTCGGGGAAACTATATGGGGATACTGAGCTAATCCCCAACCGAATATAATCAATGTAACTTGAATTGGAGCAAGAACACGTGCAAGTGAGTAATGTCGCTTCCAGATTGCCCAGATTGCCCAAATTGCTACCGCACCTGTCAAGAGATGAAATGGCACCGACCAGACACTATTACCCAGACCTTTTCGTATTGTAGGCGCGCCTTCTGCTGATAGTAGAAAACTGATACCAGCCATTACCCCGACGCTGACTGCCGCGACAAGTGCTCGTATGCGAAAATCTTCCTGTAATTCGGAATTATCAGTTTCAAGTGTAAGATAGACTGCTGCAAGCAGAGCACAAAGGGTCAAGGTGAATACACCTATCGCAAAAGGAAATAAGGCAAACCAAGACGAGATAAAGTCTGTTTCAACAATACCAGTTTCAACATCAACATGAATAGTTCCTGATGCCACAGCACCAAGCGTGACTCCGAGCATGATTGGCGTGATAATGCTCGCAATAGCAAACAGACGACTCCATCTTAGATGAGTTGTTTCGGATTGGTCGTCATAAGTCCGGAATACAAAAGCTGTTCCACGTAGCACAATTCCGATTAACATTAAGGTTAGGGGAATATGTAATGCAGTGCCTATAGATGCAAAGGCAACAGGAAACGCTACAAATAAGAGTACAACGATGACAATCAACCAAACGTGGTTTGCTTCCCAAATTGGTGCAAGGGCATGTGTAATCAGTTCGCGCTGATCTTTTGCACGTTCGCCTGTAGCAAAAAGATCCCATACACCACCCCCAAAATCTGCCCCACCTGTCAGCATATAGATGATCAACGACACTAACATCACACCAGCTATATAGATTTCAAGTTGGATCATTGTTATCACCACAAAATAGAATATAACATGTCATTATCAGCTAATCATAAATGAAAATCTGCCGACGTAGGAGTATCACTACGATAATTGAGAGAAAAATGTAAAGTACTGTAAATCCTATGAAAGGGACTATAAGATGTGGCATTGGAGTTACGGCATCTGCTGTTCGCATAATGTTATAGATTACCCAAGGTTGACGTCCGACTTCTGTCACCGTCCATCCTGCTTCTATAGCAATAAAACCGAGTGGTGTACATATTGTAACAAACCTAAGGTACCAGCTTTTGATTGGCAATCCTTTATGTCTCCACGCTAACCATCCACCGAGAATTCCAGCAATAATCATTACGATTCCACAACCAACCATAATCTGAAATGCGTAATGTACGATAGCAACGGGAGGACGGTTTTCGGGTGGAAAATCTTTGAGACCTTTTATTTCTGCGTTTAGGTCAAAGTGTACAAGGAAACTGAGTGCCTTCGGTATTTCTATGGCATATCGGGTGACTTCAGCTTCTTCGTCTGGAATGCCGCCGATACGTAGAGGTGCACCACGTTCTGTTTCCCATTGAGCCTCCATTGCAGCAAGTTTGATGGGTTGGTGTTTTGCGAGACGTTTCGCACTGATATCCCCTGAAATTGGTTGAAGGAGTGCAAAAATACCACCAACGCATAAAGCAATAGCAAAAGCTTTTCTATGGAATTCGTTCTGCGGGTCACGTCTCAGAAAATAAGCATGTATTCCAGCTACAGCAAACCCAACAGCAAGGAATGCAGCAATAGTCATGTGGAGGGCTTGACTAAAAGAGGAAGGGTTAAGCATCGCTGCAATAGGATCAATATTTACTGCCTTTCCATCTTCAATCGTAAATCCAGTAGGCGTATTCATCCAAGCGTTAGCAGTGACCACGAATATACCGGACATCATGCCACCAAGCAGCACCATCACTCCAGCAAGCCAGTGTACAGTTTTTGGAACACGGTTCCATCCATATAGATATATGCCTAAAAATATTGCTTCTATAAAGAATGCCAATCCTTCTAAAGAAAACGGCATACCTATGATTGGTCCTGCATAAGCCATGAAAGTGGGCCACAATAAACCAAGTTCAAACGACAAAACAGTACCAGAAACTGCCCCTACGGCAAACATGATTGCAGTTCCCTTTGACCACCGTTTTGCAAGCGTGAGATAGGTTTCATCCTTAGTTTTTAACCATAAACCTTCTGCAATAACCATTAGTAGCGGCATTGCTATGCCAATGGATGCAAAAATAATATGAAAAGCAAGGGACATCGCCATTTGTGCACGTGCTGCTAAAAGGTCTGACATAATGTTATCTCACATTACATATCTTATATAAAAAAATAGGCGGGTACATTACCCGCCCAAAAATAACATCTTGACTAAGCAACCCAAGGTTCAAGACCGAGTAGTTTCTTCCCTAATGGAGTCAATTCTGCAGTCTTACCTTGGTTATGTTCCTTCTCTTTCTGATTTTTGCCAAGACCGGTGAGACGTTCACGCCATCCTGTAACCCTGCCTTCGCTGGTATCTTTGCCTTCATTGGGTGCAGGTGACATTGTAATATATTGTGCCATCCGTGGACGTTCAGCAGAATTTGGACTGCTACCATGGGGTAAGGCACTATGCCAAATCACCAGGTCCCCTGCCTTGCCAGCGATAGGGACAGCATCTTTCTGATAATCACGGACTACATGTCGAGGATTTGCATCTGATGGTAGATCGTTTAACCATGCTTCTAATTTCTTGTGGAATCCAGGAATACAGGTAAATGCTCCTTGATTAGCAGGAGTATCTGCAAGATATAGAACACCCTGTACCTTTAACCGAACAGGCATATTGTCTAACGACATATCCCAATGTAAGTAGGGACCAGGAAACTTCCAATCGTCGCGTTCAGGAGGATTCATACTTGCCCGATCAAAACTGACCCAAAGTTTCTCATTATTCCAGATCTCTGTGAAAGCTTGATGTACACGCGGATATTGTCTATTATCCCATAATGCTTGGTGTTGATATATCTCTACCATGATACCACGTCGGGGTGGATCTGTTGGGTACCAACTGTCCGGATTGTCTCCATCCATTTCAAGAAAGTCCCAAACTGCTTGTTCTGCAGCTTGACAGTTCTCAGGTGGCACCGCTTCACGGACAACCACATAACCATGTTCATCCCAAAATTCTAAATCTTCTTTACTAAATACAGACATAAGTTTCTCCAATATTGGTGAACTATAGTTTATTTTGTCAATACTTATTGCACATATACATTTCATTTAATCATGGAATGTATACGCATTAAATTATACTACAAAGTGATTAGGATGTAAAATGTTGTCGTGCATATTCAAGTCGTTCAGGGACACCGATGTCAATCCAATCAGTATCAACTCTATGTACATAAAGTTGAGGTAGGTTAGGAAAGACATCCCGTTCAATAGAGAAAACATCAGTTTTTGGAAAAGCGTTGACTATAGAACGATTGAATAAAAAAACTGCACCGTTTGCACATCCTGCACGTGCGACTTGCCGCTTTTCACGAAACTCAATGATGCGCTGATCTTCATCAGCAACTATTTCACCATAAGATGTCAGATCATCCACATTTATTCCAAGTAACAATCCATCCATTTCAGGACGTAGATGTAACAACATATCTGCTAAAGAGATATTTTTCAACAAAATATCACCATGCAAAACAAAGACAGGAAAATCTTTAACCAACCGAAACGCATTCTGAATTGCACCACCTGTTCCAAGTGGTTTATCCTCTTTGGCATATTGGATTTTGACACCTGCATATTTATCACCTACATGTTGAATTAGCACATCATGTAAGTGTCCCGATGCAAGTATCACCTCGTTTACGCCAGCCCCAGATAGAAGTGCAATTTGCCACTCTAAAACGGTTCTATTTCCAATTTTCAACAATACTTTTGGAAGTTGTTCTGTAGTCTTACCCAGTCTTGTGGAAAGTCCACCACAGAGAATTATCGCTTGCATAAACTTAATTCCTTGGTGATATAAATAGTATAATTATACCATGTCTGGATCAGGTAAAAAATCAAATGCATTTTCAATTTGTTCAAGACTGAGTACATCAAATTGAGGTGATAGATGAATTGCAATTACATCAAAGCGACAAGGTGAATCAATTATATTTTGCGTTTGTAAGTATGCCAATGCAATTTTAGATATTTGCCGTTGTTTCTGTTTGGTTACAGCATGTTGTGGGAATCCGTACTTTAGACTTCGACGTGTTTTTACTTCTACGAATACGATACAATTTCCGTGTTGGGCAATCAGGTCAATTTCACCGCGTTGAAAACGGTAATTGTGGGCAAGAATCTCATAACCGTGTGCTTTAAGATGATCCGCAGCGAAGGTTTCTCCTATTTTGGCAATGTTTTGCTTGACACCACCCATTTTAGTACCCTCGGATCTTTGGAGTTATGACAATTATGTTTAAACTAATTAGCGAGTAATTTGAAGGTTTTGCGATGAATAGGGGATACACCGAACTTTGCGATAGCCTGACGGTGTTGTACCGTTGGATATCCTTTGTGTCGTTGAAACCCATAGCTCGGATATGTTTGATTGTATTCAATCATCAGTCTATCGCGAGTTGTTTTAGCAATAACTGATGCAGCTGCGATGGATATACTAAGGTTATCTCCTTTAGGAATTGCTTCTGCAGGAATATCAATTTCTGGTAGTTTATTACCGTCAATAAGGAGAAAATCCGGTTTTGGTGTGAGTTGTTTTACTGCTGCTTTCATTGCCTGCAGTGTTGCTTGAAGGATGTTTATATGCTCAATTATTTTATTATCTGCATAACCGATGCCGACTGAAACGGCTAAGTTATATATTTCATCAAACAAACTCGAACGTTGCTTTGAAGTTAATTGCTTTGAATCCTTCAAATTATCTATTTGACAACCATAAGGTAAAATAACTGCAGCTGCTACGACTGGACCTGCCAGAGCACCTCTACCTGCTTCATCTATACCAGCAATCCGCGTGTACCCCTTCTCACTACATGCACGTTCAAAAGAGTCCATTCTGTTAGATTCTGCGTTCTTTGACACGAGCAGCTCTTCCAGTGCGGTCTCTCAAGTAGTATAATTTTGCACGGCGAACAGCACCGTAGCGCACTACACTGATACTTTCAATATTGGGTGAATGTAGTGGAAATGTCCTTTCACTTCCTGTACCAAAGGCAACGCGACGCACAGTAAAAGTAGCACGTGTTCCACCGTGAGCGCGACGAATCACTGTGCCTTCGTAAGCCTGTATTCGTTCTTTCTGTCCCTCACGGATACGCGTATTGACTCTAACAATGTCCCCTGGACCAAATTCTGGAAAGTCACTTTTCATATATTGACTTTCAACTGATTCAATTAAATTCATTCTTCAGTTCCTCCTTTTATTAGATTAAAACTTTTGTATATATTTACTTGTGCAGCACTATTGTTTGGGCATGTTACTTTGATTTAGATTTACTGCCTTACTTTATTGATGATTGCAAGTTCTTCATCAGTAAGATCATATTCTTGGAGTAAATCTGGTCGACGTTGTGCAGTACGTTTTAATGCTTCAACATGCCGCCATTTTTTTATATTATCATGATGTCCACTTAATAATACCTCCGGTACTTTCATACCTTCATAATCTGCCGGACGGGTGTAGTGTGGATGATCAAGTAACTCTTTACTAAATGAATCCTCGTGGGCAGACTCAAAATCTCCTAAAGCACCTGGTAACACTCGTGCGATAGCATCAATTATCACGAGTGCAGCCATTTCTCCACCACTTAAAACATAATCTCCTATTGAGATTTCTGACGTGACAATTTTTTGACGTACTCGCTCATCAACTCCTTTGTAACGACCACAAATTAATATAAGGTGATTTTCCAAAGATAACGCTTCAACAAGGGGTTGTGTTAAAGGTATTCCTTGTGGGGTCAAAAAGACTATGTGTGCATCAGATTCTATATTTAATTCTTTGGTAGCTGCGAAGATTGGTTCAGGTTTGAGAATCATCCCTGCTCCACCACCATAGGGATAATCGTCTACCGATTTATGTTTGTCTGTAGTCCAATCTCGTAGGTTATAGACATTAACTGTAAGTCCACCAGCATCTTGGATTCGCTTAAGAATACCTGTTTGCAGTGCAGGTGCGATTATATCTGGAAACAGTGCGAGGACATCCAATTTCATTATGTCGTGCCTCTGACATACTCCCCCAGCTAAAGCATGGGGGTTCTTTTGTTCTCACATTAGAGTTTTATCTCTAACTGACATTTCCTGCTTCGTCTAACACTGCTACAAAGTGTAGTCTAACACGTTATCCACAGGCGTTTAGGCTCTCA
>JAJDWI010000111.1 GCA_022825665.1 Candidatus Poribacteria bacterium | reverse complement strand
GCAACAACTGTGGACGCAAAAACAATAACCTAACTCTTTCTGATAGACAGTGGACATGTCCAAGTTGTGATGTCCATCACGACAGAGACATAAACGCTGCTATCAATATCAAACAGGCAGGCTTAGCTGCCTAAAGTGGAGACAACGTAACACGTAGCTCAGATCGGCTGTCCGCAACGAAGCACAAGCCCCTACCTTTAGGTAGTGGGTACTATGACAGCAACTCCTGAAGAATTCTTGCATGTTTCCGGTGGATACCGAGTGGAGATAGAGAAGATGCAAGAGGAAGTTCTTGAGTATCTGACACGTCATGTATGTCTTAAGGATGAATAACGAATTCCGTTTATTGACAGCAAACAGTAAATATTTTACTATCTTTCCGTGGATATGAGTCTCAATATATAAAAGGACGGAGCGCGATGGCTGATTTTGAGAATCTGCCGATTCGCATTCAACAGGTTGTCCAAGCGGAACTACAGGCGGATGAACAGGTTAGTATGTGTGTGCTTGCGGGTTCATCTTTGTTGCATCCTGATATTGTGCTTATCACATCGTTGCGCGTCCTTGTGTTGGATGAAAAGTTTATGGGTAGTCTTGCTATATCTTATGCGAATATCCGTTGCAATGTTTTTTTCAGCGAAATTCTTGCTGTGAAACTTGCTCGGATTTTGAAACATAAGATATTTGGACAAGCGCGGCTTGAAATAGATGTTAAACGTAATACCTACTGGATAGACAATATGCGATTACGGGATGCGCGGCGTGCTCATCAACTTATCACCGAACAGATACGGAGGTAATATTTATGGGTAATTTTTGGACTTACCTAACTGTAACCTACAATGTGTGGTTTACTGCACCCCTCGCTGTGGTGTTTCTATTTGCTATCTTTCGTCTCGTACTCGGCGGATTAGACTTCGGAGATGGAGATGTTGATGCCGATGTAGATGCTGATGTTGACTTTGATGTTGATGCGGACGTGGACTTTGACGTTGACGCTGATGTTGACTTTGATGTTGATGCGGACGTGGATATGGACGTTGATGCCGATGTAGATATGGATGTTGATGCGGACGTGGATACAGGCACGGCAATAGTCACAGATTCTGGTGCAGGTGGAAATGCATTTGTAGATGTTTTTGGATTTCTGAACGTTGGAAGAGTTCCGTTTATGGTTGTTGTGATGACACTCTTTACGGCGTGGGGTTTCACTGGTTTAATCGTGAATCAGATTTTGGGTGTTGAATCTGTGTCAAATATGTTCTTTCTCGTATCTTGTGGGGCTGCGTTTGTATGTAGTATTTTAGGGACTCGGTATTTGTCGCTTACGTTGTCAAAGGTGTTTCCTGAAAGCGATCCAGCGACAAAAGATCTACACTTGCTTGGATTGCGGGGTAGGGTTGTCAGTGGACAAATCACAACTACCTTTGGTACAGCACGGGTGGTAGTCCCAAATGGTGATACGTTAACAGTGAGATGTCGTATTAAACCGGAGGAACAAAGTCCTTTAAAGGGTGATACCGTAGTCCTTGTCAACTACGATTCTGAGAAACGGATTTTTGATGTAAAACCGGTGGAAGCGGAATTAAGTTAATATTGAACAATTTGTTTCACATGTCGGAGGTTGCTAAGCTCGCTCCGATCTACGGAGAATGCTTCTAAGAAACATATAATTGATGTAAACCAGTTGAAGCGGAATTAAGTTAAAACTATAATCTGTTAATAACCGAAAAATATATAATGAAGGAGATTAGTCATGGGTGGAGATCTGTTTATCCTTATTGTCGGCAGTATTGTTGCGCTGTTTGTTATTTTTATTTTAGTTTACAAATCATTTTACAAAAAAGCTCCAGCAGATTCAGCATTAGTTATTTCTGGAGGTAGAAAAAAGCGTGTTGTCTTTGGTGGAACACTAGTTAACC
Organism: Candidatus Poribacteria bacterium; assembly: GCA_022825665.1. GTDB lineage: Bacteria > Poribacteria > WGA-4E > WGA-4E > WGA-3G > MSPOR6. The sequence continues at coordinate 6,606 of JAJDWI010000111.1, read as the reverse complement.
CTATTACGAATGTAACGCAGCAAATCTCATTAAATACACTTCAGTTGCCAGTTGAACGTGAGGGTCAAGCGGCACTGATTACAAAGGATAGTTTGCGTGTTGACATTCAGGCTGAGTTTTATGTAAAAATTGAACCGAATGAACAAGATGTGCTTAAGGCAGTTGCGAGTCTTGGTGAGAAAACACTTACGCCGCAAGCAGTCAATACATTATTAGAAGGTAAACTTGTAGGTGTTTTACGGAGTGTTGCTGCGACGATGGATTTGCAGGAACTCCACGAAAAACGTCAGGAGTTTTCTGATCAAGTTCAAGAAGCGTGTCTTGAGGACTTGGAACAGAACGGTTTTAAGCTTGAAACTGTTGCTGTTACAAACCTTGACCAAACGCCGCTTGAAGCACTTGATGAAAACAACCGATTTGATGTTGTTGCTATCCAGACGATCAAGCAGGAAGTAGAAGAGAAACAGACTGCGACTGCTAAGATTGAGCATGAAAACAAGGTCAAACGGGAAGAGGATCGTCTTCGTGCGGAACTGGAAATAAAGATGAAGGAAGAGGAAACAGAAACCGAAGGCTTAGAGGTAGAAAAACGTCTTGAGTTTGCGCAGGAAGAACAACGTAAGGAAATTGCTACGAACAAGGCAGAACAGGAACGCGCTGTTGAGGAACATAAGTTTGAACAACTTCAAGCGGTTGAGGAAGCCCGTATCAAACAGGAACAGGCGGTAAAATCTGCTGAAATTGCACAGACTCAAAAGATAGAGATGGAACGGATTGAACAAGAAAAGTTGGTTCAGGAAAGCGAAATCGCACAGAAGCAGGCAATTGAAATCGCTCAGGTGCAACAAGAACAGATGGTTGAAGAAGCAGAAATTCAACGTAATCTTACTGTTGAAAAAGCTAAGATTGAACAAGAGGCAACGGTTAAAATAACAGACATTGAAAAGAAAATTGTACTGCTGGAGAAAGATCGTGCAGAAAAAGAGGCGGAAGCAGAAAACGCTATTTTGATTTCTCTTAAAGAGAAAGAGCGTGAGGCTGCGCTTATTGAACTCCTGACAGTTTCTGCAGAAAAATCGCGCGCTGAAGCTGCCGTTGAAACAGCAGAAGCGATTGAAAAAGCGGAACGTGAGAGTAAGATAGAACTGATTCGTGCTGAACAGGAAGCGGACGAAGATAAAATTACTAAGGAAAAGGCTGCCGATGCTGAGGTGTATACTATTATTGAAACAGCGAAGGCGGAACTTGAAGCAGCAGACGTGAAGGCAGAGGCTACAAGAATTCTCGCTGATGCGCTACTTGTTGAGGCAAAAGCAAAAGCGGATGGTGAGGAAGCATTGATATCTGCTAAGAATAATGCTGAGCCGCAAGTGCTTGTGAGTGATGCTGTTCATGCGCTTGTTGAATCCTTACCACAAGTTACGAGTGAGTTGATGAAACCTGCCGAACGTATTGAAAGCATCCGTGTGCTTGATTTAGGTGGTGGAAATGGTAGTGGTAATGGCAATTCTGGGATGAACCGCATACTTGGTTCTATTGTCAACGCTGGTGCTGCAATGCCACTTCTGAAGGAGCTTGTTAACTTCAGTGGTCTTGATACAGCAAAGATTGGACAGACAATTCAGGATTATGCTAAGGGACTGAGCCGAAATAGTGTGGCAGATTCTGATACTGATACGAAATCTGAACCTGTTTCTGAATAGGACACACGACTTAGACTCTTATAGTCGCGCTAATCTTGTTCAATTTAGAACTTTCAAAATATCTTCGGTTATTGTATAATGTAACCGAAGATATTTTTATCAAGTAGGGATAGATTGAAAAGGAGACTAATCATGGTTGAAGTTAATGTTGAATTTCTGACAGTAGACCCGAATTCTCGTATACCTGTCGTGGTATTAAAGGAGAAAGAGGGTGAAACGAAACGGATATTGCTTATCTGGATCGGTGAACCGGAGGCTTTTGCAATAGACAACCATCTTAAACAGGTGGAAGTTCCACGACCCATGACACACGATCTACTGAAAACTGTGATTGACACCTTCTCAGTTAAGGTTACTTCTGTGTGTATCACAGCGATTGAAGATATAACTTTTTACGCATTGGTAAAGCTTGAGTTGAATGGAGAGGAATACGAGATTGACTCTCGTCCGAGTGATGCGCTTGCGCTTGCGATTCGTAGTGATGTGCCGATCTATGTTGAGGAAGAAGTTATTGAGGAAAACGGGTTTATTGAGAAGGAATCCAGCAAGGATAGTAAAGAGCAGCGTAATGCGAAAGATGTTTTAGAAGATCTTGATGATGAACTTGCTAAACATTACACGGTTTAGTAAGTTAGTCGTAGGTCCATAAGTTTCATGACAGAAACCCATTTCCAGATTCTTTATTCACAATATCAATACTGTTGATTCATATTCCATCATGAAGAACACACTTAGTAAAAACTGTATTGTGCTGCATGACAATTGTACAACAGTTTTGGATTCCAGTGACTTTTTGTCAAGGGTTGACCTATCCTTTCTTGATCCTCCCTTTAATCAAGACAAAGCGTACAATGAATGGAAGGATAACCTACCAACCGAAAAGTATTGGGAATGGATGCGAGAGGTATGTACAAAGATCTTCGCGTTGACATCAGATGGTGGTGTTATCTATTTCATGCAGCGCGAGAAGAACACAGAATTTGTCCTGAAATGCTTACGTGATAGTGGGTGGACTTTCCAAAATCTGATTGTCTGGAAAAAGAAGACCTCAGCAGTCCCGGGAATGAAACGTTTTGGAAAACACTATCAGATAATTGGGTTTGCGACTAAAGGTAAGACACCACGTGTTTTCAATCGATTGCGGATTGACCCACCTCTGCCAGCAGATTACAAGTACGAGCGTGAAAACGGTATGTATGTTACTGATGTGTGGGACGATATTCGTGAGTTGACATCTGGTTACTTCGCAGGAGATGAAGCACTGCGGGATGCAGAAGGTAACCGCATACACAAACAACAATCCCCCGTTCAACTTCTACTTAGGATTATTCTCTCATCTACAAATCCTGGTGATGTCGTTCTTGATCCGTTTGCAGGTTCAGGAACTACGTTGGTTGTTTCTGAACAGTTAGGACGTAAATCGATTGGTATTGAAATTGATGCCTTTAATGTAGAACTTATACAAAATAGACTTGCTGAACAGAGGGAATCAGATGATGTGTCTCGTTTTTTTAAGGATTATGTCTGTACATCTGATTTGGAAGCAATTTGGGGTAAGATAGAACCTGGGTTAACATTGTCAGATAGTTTCTGTCAGCAAAACCTTTTTGAAGTAAATATTTAAATGATTGTATCATTGGACAATTTTTTATTTTCTTTGAAATGGGTTCAATAAAGCAGTTTATTCCCTTGCAAGATTGGTTTTTTCCACCTGTCACCCCTCTTGGGTTTTTATGTGGGGTTATTTTCCGTTCTATATACATTCCGCCCCTCTGGGGCTATACATTTGTTAAACACATAAATCTTCTATTAAATTGATTCTTATTGTGTGGTCAGAAAACCTCACTATAAGCGTCAATTTAGTGATTCTTGTCCATCTGAATTGTTTGTTGTCTGAACCAGGATTTTCAGGATTTCAGGATTTTCAGAATAAAAGATTTGTATGCCAATGTTCCTTCTCAAAAGGTAACACTACAGCCTTACAACGGAATATATACTCACTAACTCCCAATCCTGGAAATCTTGGTTCAGATAACATACTTGTCGTAGGTCGCTTTGCTCGCTTCCGACCTACGGGACTGTATGTGAGCATGCGGGCGAGGCGACCTCGCCCCTACGGAATGTAAGAGGCGCAATGAATTGCGCGACTACAAACGCATCTCCTCCTTAAATTGACGCTTATTGTGTGGTCAGAAAACCTCACCAACAGGACGAGGTCGTCACTAAATTGACAACAATGGGTTTACTCCGTTGAACACAGTCTACAGATTACCAACACAGTGTTTTGATATATGAGAACCACTTTAGGACAGAGATTATGGCTACGATGCAATTAGCTTTTGATTTTAATCGTCCACATAGTTATACAGTTTCTGTTCCTATAGAAGTGGATGAATTCTGGACTGCGAAACAACGTGCAGGACATTCTATTCACGAGATTTCATATCGTGCGTGTTACAAACCGCAATTGCCTGCATATTTTATCAAAAAGTTTTGTGAACCAGAATCTGTTGTTTATGATCCGTTTATAGGGCGTGGTACTACGCTAATTGAGGCACAACTTCACGGTCATAAAGCTATCGGTAATGATATAAATCCTTTGTCTAAAGTTCTGACTAACCCGCGTCTCAATCCACCGACAATAGCGAAAATTGAAGAAAGATTGTCTGAAATTGACTTGTCATTTGATTCCGAAATAGACCGTGATCTCTTAGTCTTTTTTCATAAAGAGACGCTCAGAGAAATATATGGATGGCGATCTTATTTTGAAGATGGAGAAATAGATAGGGTTGATGCTTGGTTACAGATGGTTGCTTGTAGTCGTCTTACAGGACATTCTTCTGGTTTTTTCTCGGTTTTTACATTGCCTCCAAATCTTGCGGCATCAGTTACTTCCCAACGAAAAATCAATGAGAAACGGAATCAGACACCAGAATATCGCGATACGAAAGCGTTGATACTGCGTAAGTCAAAGCAGTTGTTACGTCATAGCCTTCCAAAGGATTATAGTCGTGACGATGCTGTGCTTCTTGCTGAATCGGCAGATCACACTCCCCAAATTGCAGACGAATCGGTTGATTTAGTCGTTACTTCCCCGCCATTTCTTGATACTGTAGACTATGAACAGGATAACTGGTTGCGTATGTGGTTTTGTAATATTGAAATTGAGAGAGGAAAGATTTGGCAAATAAAATCGCTTGATGATTGGGTTGAGCGGATGACAGATGTGTTTGTGGAACTGCATCGTTTACTAAAACCGTCTGGTAGGATAGCTTTTGAGGTGGGAGAGGTGCGTAAAGGAAAAGTGTTATTGGAAAATGCTGTTGCGAAAGCATCGTTGGACGCAGGATTTTTACCTGACAAGTTGATGATTAATTCTCAAAATTTCACGAAGACAGCGAATTTTTGGGGTGTATCTAACAACAGCAAAGGGACGAATAGTAATAGGATTGTGATTTTGAGAAAGGATGGAGGATAGGGATAGTTAAGGTTGACAGGTTATTCACATGCCAACCTTAGTGTATATGTGCTTGTTTTATTCTTTGGTTTCCTCTGCTGCTTCGGCTTCTGCTGCCGCTTTTCGTTCCAGTTCTCCGCGCCATCCGAGGACCATTCCAGATTTGATGTGGTTTATGTCAAATCCGGTGTAACGATCTTCAAGGGTATCACCGAGTTTTTGGGTTTCTGCCCATCTGTCCCAAGCAGTTTTCATCCATTCGTGAGGGAGTGACTCTCTCACTGCTGGGTCAAGTTGCCATGCGTGGCGGACATCTGCGACAGAAGGCTCTCCTTCGAATTCTCCTGACCATTTTGACCAACCGATTGACAATGTATTGCGTTCACGTTCAGGGACGGTATGTCCTGTATGGATTGTTGCTCCGTTGCGTATGAGTGCTTCCCCTGTCTTCAAGCGAATTGCGACTTGTCCGGGCAATGGATCAGATCCATTCCAACTTGGCGTATGTGGTACACCTGCGTCTTTCATGTTTTTCGGTAGTAGGACATCATGCTCATAAGGAGTTCGCCATCGGTGGTGACTACCAGGGATAAGTTCGTGGCATTCGTCGTCGGTCAATGCCAAAAACATGCTGACACCGTTGCGTTCCTTGATTCTCTTTAGATTGTTTTCTTGGATCTCTTTCCAACGAATTCTTTCCACTTCTTCGGAGTATGCTTCAGGACCGTCTCCGCGTACCTCTTTTTGTGCGAAATATGACTTACCTGTCCCCCACCATGTCTCGTCTCTGTGCCATCCGAGTTTATTCTCGTGTGTGCGTGGATTTGCCCAGAGTAGTGTGCCTCTAAAGGTTAGGTCTTCCGGTTGAAGTCCGTGACACCAAGAAGCCACAAAATCTAAGAAATCAGTTGAACCGTGGAATTCATTAAAACTGGGTTCTCCAAAAGCGGGATGTATAATTCCACGGATTGCCCAAGGTTGTTGTTGTCCTGTTCTATGGACATATCCTTTTGAGCAGTCAATCACATCATATTTGTTTTCAGGAGCACATGCTTCAGTTACACGTCGTCCTGCGTCTCTAAGTTTTGGAATCCATGGGTTACCGACAAAGTCGTTTATAATGACAAACCCGTGTTCCTTCAGGTGATCTAAACGTTCTGGTGTTGCACCGGGTGCTGAATGTTCTGGGTTGAAATCAGCAAAAGCAGGTGCGCGATATGTTTCCGTTGCAGTTGATTCATTACCGTTCATTACAATTCCTCCCTTCGGTGTGTGTTGTGAATGTTGTTATGCACCGAAGTCAGTCTCCTGACATACTCCCCCTGCTAAAGCATGGGGGTTCTTCGTTCTTACATTAGAGTTTACCTCTAACTGACGTTTCCTGCTTCATCTAACACTGCTACAAAGTGTAGTCTAACATGTTATCCACAGGCGTTTAGCCTCTCG
>JAJDWI010000008.1 GCA_022825665.1 Candidatus Poribacteria bacterium | reverse complement strand
TTGTTTCGGAAGACGATTGAAAGTGTGTTGTTTTTCAGTTGTGTCAGCCATAAGAGAACCTCTAAGAAAAAAATAGCACCTACATTATTGTTTATATATCTATATATTACCACATTTATAGGTTTTACTCAATATGACTTCCTCCAATATTTTGTCTTTTACAAGCATTATCTGTTTGATTGGTTTGTCTATTTCAACGACAACCCGTGCGGTTTGGACATCGTAGTGAAGTGTGCCTGAGATTTGTTCTGTTTTATTGTTTTCAGTGAGCTCACGCGTGAAATCTAAAGATAGATTCAATAATGGGGCAGCGTGAATCGTTTGAGTTAGAAAAAATACAATTAAAATCGCAACGGTTAATTGAAGGTATTTAAGCATGAGTTTTATGTAAGACTGGTGTGTGACATTTATTATGTATTCAAATAGAGGTTAAATCAAAACGATAAACATCCACCTCTTCCGGGAAGGTAATGTTGGGAGAAAAAGATTCCGATTGTAATAGGCATCATGTCTTGTTCTGGTAAAGAAAAGAAAGGTCTATCTACTCTCATCTCAAATTTTAAGCGACTATTCGTAAGCCGTAGCAATGAGATTCCGCTGACGAAGTAAGCACCCATTCCAGAGTTGTCACCTGAATCATAATAGTAACTATCACGGTAATAATAATCATCATAGTAATAATCATAATTTCCTCCAAATATTGAGAATCCACCCCCTATATAGGGTGAGGTATTTCTTGAATTGAAGAAATAACGACCACCGATTGACCACAATCTGAAAGAATATTCATCGCTAAAACTAAAACGAAATTCTGTGCCCACAGCGTACTTAGGAGTTTCATAAGACCAACCAAATTCATAACCAGGTTCGGCAGCTGCATCTGTCCCGGGTATGAATGCCCCGAAAATTCCTACATTCCAAAAAGATTCACCGGAGATTTTATTGAGTTTTTCTGCTTCGTGTTCAGTTACACTTTCCATGTCAACCGTAGAATCAATCGGTTTATTTTGGACAAGTGCTGTTACTAATCTTGGGGCTGCCTCAATCATTTCTTCAATATGTGAAATCCAAAGTTGTCGTTCAGCAATTATCGTTCCGGGTGGGTTTTCCTGACTCAGATGAACAAGTATCTTTTCGCCTAAACTGCGAAATGTAATACGATAGATTCTCTCTGTAGCGGAGGTTTCATAAACAGGCTCTCCGACTGATATACCGAGTTTGCGGAATTCAGCTGCTATCAAAACGGCTGCACTTTGGGCATCAACTTCCGAAATTGCAGGATGTTCGCCAATTAATAATATGGATGCGGGAACGTGAGTAACTGTGTTGGATGAACTTTGTTGGGCATTGGTTGCCAATGGTAATAAGCAGGTTAGTATTGGTATCAATAATGCTTTTATAAGAAATTTCAGATTGGTTTTCATTTGTTACCTCTCTGTATTCAAGATGAATATTCCTGAATGGATGTGTAGTAAGATTTTGCTTATATTAACGTGAGTTTGATTAATGAATAGTATTGTGTGCCAGAAGGAGACCCTTTTAGATATAATAATATTTACATTACTTAAGGTCTATAGATTCAGAGTTTTCAGAGTCAAGCGGAAAGTTACACAATTTTATGATGTGCCAATAACCTATACCCTGTATGGTTTTACAGGGTAATTATGACTTATTTAGTCAACAACGACTCTGAAAATTCGGATTATTCTACCAAAAACAATGACAACGGAATTTAGGATGAGGATTCAGACGATTTCAATAGTTACTTATTCCGAATTCACGTTATATTAGTTGTAAGTTGATGTTGTTTTTATTAATAAATTTCACCTAAAAAGAAAACGAAAGAGCAGCAACAAGTATTATTCCCGATAACAACCACGAGAAAACTAATAATTGCTAAAACTGACTGTATTTAGTGTGTGGTTTTAAATGTCTTGAAATAACTTCTTAATATGGGAAATTATTGCTCATGCTTCCTATCATAGCCATTCCAGCTATAAAGATGAGAATACCTATCCCAGCACTAACAGCAAAACCTATCGCGGTATAGGTAAGTTGAATACTCCTGCACTTGTTTTTATATGCTTCGGTGTAAAACATAGCGTATTCACTTGACTTATCAACCATACGTGTTGCTGGTGGAGATGGTTGATAGATGTATGCGATAATCAGTCCTATTAGTGTGATAAAAAAACCTACAACAATCCATAGTATTTTGGTGACATCCTGTTCGGCATCTTGTTCAGCTTGAACTTGTGCTTGTTGTCGATCATCGTTCATTTATTTATTCTCCTTAATATAGGGAATTGTTCTTTACAGAACATATCTGTTTTTAATTGTGATTCACACATTAACAAGTCTATGATATGTTGCCCTGAGCATAATGTGTAATATCTATCTTGTAAGATTTTACCTGAAACGAATGGCAAACGGCAACATTATTTTAGAGTGTAATCGGACAAAGTTGTTGGTATCGTTCTTTTTACACCATCCTCATCTCTATGTTCTGCTTAGAAAAAGTCATATCCCGTAAGCCTAAACATTCTGCTGTAAATGGAAAACATGAATACAATGTATATAATAAACAGAGCAGCGGTAATCAAAAAACCGACTAACGCATATTTTACTTGAAGTGACCGAGATTTTGCTTTATATGCATCCGTATAAAATAGGGAATATTCTTCTGATTTCTCAAAAAAACGGGATGCAGGTGGATCTTGTTGATAAATATAAGCGGCAAGTAGTCCAATGATACTTAAGGCTAAACCGACAATAAACCAAATAATTTTATTTGCATCGGATTCAGCATCCTGTTCAGCGGTAATTTGTATTTGTTCGCGATTAAGGTCGATCTTTTGTTTGTGATCAAGGTCCATTTTTCCTCCATTCAGGTTACTATTCTCTATTTAGGATATTACATACGATACATTATCAAAGGCATAAAGTGTATTGACACGAAACCGATAAAGGAATAAGTGAGTTGTAGATTACGAGCTTTTGTTTTAAATGTCGTTTCATAGAATAATGCTTCAGTCTGTGTTTTACCAAAGATGTTAGATACTGGAGGTGAGGGTTTATATACGAAGGCGATGATCAATCCTAAAAAGTGTAAGAAAAAACCTAAAAGAAGCCATAGGACTATGTTGACATTTGCTTTAGCATCCTGTTCGGCTAATACTCGTGCTTCATACGCATTGCTACTCATTATCTTTCCTCCTTTCAGACAGTCCTGAATGAAGATCTGATATTGCTATAATACCAATTCCAATAAATAAACCCACATTTTGAGACTTTAATATACCCAAATGTAAGAGGCGCAATGAATTGCGCGACTACGAACGCGTTTTTTGTTAATGAGAAGTTATTATTTAGAAATGGTATAACAGTCATTTGCATTGTCAATTACGAAATTACCATATTTCAAATCTCAATGGCGCGGCGTTCAGTTGTTGCCCGACGTGCGGCATCAATAATAGCAAGATTATGATATGCCTTCTCAGCACTTATGGGTAGTGGTCTGTTTTCTGCAAGTGCATTAAATGTGGCAGTAAAATAACCAGCGTGTCCACTGGCATCTTTGAGTCCTTCTTCATCAAGGTCTGTAAGTTCAATTTGTTTCCATCCTTCCGCTCTGGTATATTTTTGTAGCGCGTCGCGCACATTATACCGATGTTTGACACGTAGGGACCCGTTTTCTGCATGAACTTCACACCAACCCCAATCTGTCGCAGGAACACTCCATGCACCAGAGACAGTAGTGATAGCTCCGTTTTCATGCTCACATAATACCATGGCAAAATCGTCTACATCAATGTCAAGAACCATGGTTTTGACCCGTGCCTCAACATAACGAACTGGAGATTGTATCAATGTGCACACAGAATAGATTTCATGATAACTTGTGTCACTGATACAACCCCCTCCTTTGTTCTTGCTTGCACGCCAAGCAAATGCGGGGTTCGGGTGATTTGCATTAAAATCAGTTGATCTTAACCCCATGCCTGAGCTTCGTCCGAAGTATGTATTACCAATTTCGGGCAGCTGTGCTATTGCCGTTTGCATCCCTGCTGTATATAAGTAGTTGTGAATGACTGTGTAAGGGACATCGTGTTTACGAATAGTCTCCATAATTTTATCTGCTTCTTCAAGGCTTGTTGCCATAGGCTTTTCAGAGATAATCGCCAATCCTGCACTTGCTGATTCTATTACCTGTTCTGCGTGAAGTGAATGCGGAGTTGCAATCGTTACTGCGTCTATTTCAGCATTTGCAAGCATCTCCCGATAGTCAGTATATCGGTTTTGTGTTGGCACATCAAAATCATCTCCAACCTTCTGAAGATTCTCTGTTACAACATCTGCAAGCGCAGTTATCTTGACGGTTTCAACAAGTGAATGATAGGCACGCGCATGTGTTTTTTGCACAATACCCCCACAGCCAATTAACCCTAAGTGTATCGGTTTGTTCATAATATTCTCCTTTATTAGAGTGTATCACATTTTCACACTAAATCAAATTATTAAATCGGAGGCATTCAAATATGGATTTTTCTGTCTGCATTGCCAAATCAAGAAATCAACATTACTTTATCTGTCATGAATTTTGCGTAGGTTCTGATGGCGAATTGTTTGTGCTTTTCATGCAAATACATCGGTTTTTGCTCCTTCTAAAAACGAACCAAAAACGGGTGTTTTTCGGTTTTTGGTTCGTTTTGGTTTTTGGGGTTATGCCAGTCTGGTACTGGGTTTATAGGGGTTTTTGAAAATTTTGAATTTTTCATTTTTGGTTCGTTTTTTATTTGCTTGTTTGTGGTCGGTTTTTGGGTGGATATTTTTTAGGTAACGGGTGTCGGTTTTTGTTGAGAATGTGAAGTGTAGTCGGTTTCTGTTTTTCATAGTGGTCGTATTATAACAGGGGTTGGGAGGGGGTGTGAAGGGGTTGTGGGGATTGGAACAATATGTTTCATGTATGTTTGGGGTAGTTTTCAGTTTTCAGTTTTCAGTGGTCAGTTTTTTGTTGTCTGAACCAGGATTTTCAGGATTACCAGGATAAGAGAAGAGACTGAACCAGGATTTTCAGGATTGGGAGTTGGTGAGTATATATTCCGTTTCAAAGGAAGAAGGGTTATTTTTAACAAAAGAAACTTGGCATATCAAACTCATAATCCTGGAAATCCTGAAATCCTGACGGACATATAAACTGTTTGTAACAATAATCAACAGAAGGTTCTTAAAAACTAAATAACCCTGGATAATTAATAACACTTGATTTGGGAAAACTGCTATAATAGTATAGTTGATACTATATAGAAAGGATTTAAATATGAGCAAAGAAGAACAGAAAAATTCTGAAGAGAATAAGTCCGAAGATAAAGAAAAGTCAATTCCTGAGGATAATCTCTCTGTCACACATCATAGTGTAACGATTGATGGAAAAGAGTTTAAGTATACTGCTACTGCAGGCACACTCGTTTTGAAGGCAGAAGACGAGAAAGAAGGGGAAAAACCGAAAGCCTCTATTTTCTTCGTCGCGTATACCCTTGATGATGTTGAGGACACTTCTAATCGACCGATTACGTTTTCTTTCAACGGTGGTCCGGGTTCCTCATCAGTTTGGTTACATTTAGGGGTATTGGGACCCCGTCGTGTTAAACCAGATGATGATGGTAACCCTCCTCAACCACCTTATGAATTAACGAATAATGAGTTTTCCATACTTGATAAGACCGATCTGGTATTTATTGATCCTGTAAGCACTGGATTCAGTAGAGCAGTACCAGGGGAAGAAGCAAAGCAATTCCATGGTTTTCAGAAGGATATTGAATCGGTAGGGAATTTTATTCTGCTGTATTTGGGTCGTTACAAACGGTGGCGTTCACCTAAATTCCTTATTGGCGAAAGTTACGGTACAACACGCGCATGCGGTTTGTCTGGTTATCTTCAAGACCGAAACGGCACATATCTCAACGGTATTATGTTGGTATCTGTAGTACTAAACTTTCAGACAATACGTTTTGCGGTTGGCAACGATTTGCCCTACATTCTTTTTCTTCCCACATACACTGCTACTGCTTTCTGGCATAACAAGCTAAGTGAATTGGAAACTACTGGAGAAGGTAGTTTTGAAAGAGTTTTAGATGATGTGAGAGAGTTTGCGTTAGGTGATTACACCGCTGCGTTGATGCAGGGATCATCCTTATCTGACCGCAAGAAGCAAGCGATTGTTAAGAAATTGGCGATGTACACAGGACTATCACCCGATTATATTGAAAAAACCGATATACGAATTAAAATAAACCGATTCTGTAAGGAGCTGCTACGAGAGGAAGGACGTACAGTTGGTCGTTTTGACAGTCGTTTCACAGGAATTGACCGCGATTCAGCAGGTGAGAACTATGAATACGATCCCAGTTCTGCAGTTATTCAAGGTGCTTATACTGCGACGTTAAATGATTATGTTCGGGGTGATCTTGAATTTGAAAGCGATCTACCTTATGAGATTTTAAGTGGTCGTGTGCATCCGTGGGATTATGGAAGTCATCAGAACGAGTATGTGAACGTCGCTGATACGCTTCGTAAAGCAATGACGACAAACCCCTCATTGAAAGTTTATGTTGCAAATGGTTACTTTGATTTGGCAACACCTTTCTTGGCGACAGAATACACCTTTACACATCTTGGTCTGGACCAATCTCTACAGGATAACATCAGCATGTCTTACTACCGAGCAGGACACATGATGTATATTGATATGGACGAGTTGAAAAAAATGAAGTCGGATATGGATGCGTACCTTGACGACGTACTTTCCGATATTTAGCTCATTCCTATCACGGAATAAAGCCAAATGTTGTTATGAGTTACCAAAGAGATTTTGAAAAAAGACTTGATATTGCTGTTGTTGGGGTCGGTTCTCACGGTTATCGAAATGTGTTGCCAACTTTGACATTTCTCCCAATTCGATTGAAAGCATTTTGCGATGTTAATCTTGACCGTGCCAAGATAACCGCTGAACAGTATGGAGTTAAGGCATGTTATGAGAGCATGGCAGATATGTTTCGGAACGAGGAATTAGATGCGATATTTCTTTGTGTTCCTCCGCGTTTACATCCGGAACTGACATGTGAAGCGTTAGATGCTGGTGTGCATGTGTGGTTAGAGAAACCGCCGGGTATGTTTGCCAGTGAAGTTGAGGAGATGATCCGTCACCGCAAAGACCGCGTCGTAGTTGTAGGATTCAAAAAGGCGTTTATGCCTGCTACGGAGAAAATCATTGAAATCTTTGACACGGAGGAGTATGGTCCCCTACGAACGTTTTTAGGTGTTTATCCGATGACGATTCCGAGTGATGGTGAACGTATTCTGCGTGAAGGCGAACATACGAACTGGCTTCAGAACGGTGTTCATCCGCTGTCGCTTCTGTTAGCAGTTGGTGGTAAGGTTTCGGCTGTTACCGTCTACCGAGGAAAACGCGGTGGCGGGGTATGTATCTTGGAATTCGACAGTGGTGCTCTTGGTAATTTTCATCTGGCAGATGGTGCGCGACATGGACAACCTTCTGAACTCTATCAATTCTTTGGGGATGGATGCCATGCTGAAATTCGGAATGGTACACAGGTTTTGTTGCAACGTGGTATTCAATTCAATTATAGTGGCAGCTCAAGTTTCGCACCAGAGGGTTTTGAAGGTGGTGCCATCGTCTGGGAACCGCAATATAGTCTCGGAACGCTTGAAAATAAGGGGCTTTTCATTCAAGGTTTCTATCAAGAGATGCGATATTTCTGTGATTGTGTATTGGAGGGAAAACCTGCTGAGAAAGGATCGCTTGAGTTTGCATTAGAGGTAATGAAGGTATATGAAGCGGGATTACGTTCTGAAGGTGATAGGATTGAAATTTTGGGATAAACCTTTGAGGGAATGATGCTAACCAAATTAATTTGTCGGAATTTCAAAAGATTTGGTGAGGTGGATGTCGAATTAGGTAATCCTGTCGTATTTATCGGTCCTAATAATTCTGGTAAAACAACTGCATTGCAAGCACTTACTTTGTGGGAAATTGGACTCAAACGATGGACCGAGAATCGCAAGGGAAATTCCAAATCTGAGAAGCAAACGGGTGTTGTTATCAATCGTCTTCACCTCACTTCTGTCCCCGTACCACATGCGCGCTTGTTGTGGCGTAACCTGCAAGTTCGTCAGGCACAAAAAAACACACGAATAGATATTATTGTTGAAGGTGTTACAAACGGAAAAGTTTGGAAGTGTGGTCTGGAATTCGATTATGCTAACCAAGAATCATTTTACTGCCGTCCTCTTAGAACTTCAGATGACAATGGATCGGTAACCCAACAAATGGAAATTCCTGAAGAAGCAGGTAACATTTCTGTGGTCTATCTTCCTCCAATGTCTGGTCTTGCTTCCAACGAAATACGTTTAGAAGAAGGTACGATAGGTGTTCGTATCGGTGAAGGACGTACTGCAGAAGTTTTGCGGAATCTCTGTTATCAGGTGTCCCAAGATAACGAAAAATGGGACAAACTATGTGTCCAAATCAGAGCGTTGTTCGGTGTAGAACTTGATAGACCAAACTACATTGCAGAACGTGGTGAGATAACGATGAGCTATCGTGATGAGTCGGGTATCATTCTTGACCTCTCATCATCTGGTCGTGGATTACAACAAATATTATTACTACTCACGTATATGGCTGTACATCCTGGATCTGTCTTATTACTTGATGAACCTGATGCACATCTTGAAATTCTTCGGCAACGACAAATATATCAAATGCTTTCAGAATTAGCGCATGAATATGGAAGTCAGATTGTGGTTGCCAGTCATTCCGAAGTGATTCTAAATGAAGCAGCAAAACGGGACGTTGTTATTGCTTTTCTCGGAAAACCACATCGGATAGATGACCGTGGCAATCAGTTATTGAAATCGCTTGGAATGATTGGTTCTGAGCAGTATATTCAAGCGGAACAACTGGGATGGGTTTTGTATCTTGAAGGTGCTACAGACCTTTCAATATTGCGAGCTTTATCACAAAAGCTGAACCATCCTGTCAAAGATGCATTAGAATCACCCTTTGTTCATTATGTCGGGAATCTACCTCGTGAAGCCCGTAAGCATTTTTACGGTTTACGTGAAGCAAAACCAGATTTAGTGGGTTTCAGTTTATTTGATCGTATTGATACCAAACTACGTGCACGTCCAGAGTTAACAGAGTATTCTTGGCAATGTCGTGAGATTAAAAATTATATTGTTCCCAACAAACAGGTCCTAATCAATTGGGTTCTCAATATAGTTAAGGAACAGCACGGAGAAATCTTTTCTGCAGATGAATGTATTTCTATAATGGAAGGTAAGATAACTGAGATAGAAAATGCGCGAGAAACGCTTGGACAAGAATCACCTTGGTCAGCAGACACGAAGGTAAGTACTGATTTTCTGGATCCTCTGTTTGCATCATTTTTCGATCACTTCAAGTTACCTAACCTGATGCAAAAAACGAATTATCACACTTTAGTCCAATTTCTTCAAACAGACCAAATTGATCCTGAAGTACCTGATGTGCTGGATGCCATTTTAGAAGTTGCAAACAAAGCGAAGCCTTTGCGTAATATGTAGATTGGAGTAATCGTGGAATATAGAAGACTTGGGAAAAGTGGTCTAAAGGTTTCAGAAATCTGTTTAGGGACAATGACATTTGGTCACGGAGCAGATGAAACAGAATCTCAACGTATGGTGCATCTTGCATGGGATGCGGGTGTGAACTTCTTTGATACTGCTAATTCATACGGAGAGGGAGAGTCCGAAACTATTCTTGGTAAGGCACTCAAAGGTAGAAGACGAGAAGCAGTTGTAGCAACAAAGTTTTTCAATCCGATGGGTAAAGGTCCGAATGATTCTGGAATGTCACGCGTCCACATCATGCAGGCAATTGACGATAGTCTGAAACGTCTTCAGATGGACTACGTGGACATCTATTATATTCATCACGTTGACACACAAACACCATTGGAAGAGATGTTACGGGCATTAGATGATCTTGTTCATCAGGGAAAGGTGCGTTACACTGCGTGTAGCAACTATCAAGCCTGGCGTTTATCTGAAGCGTTGGGAATTAGTGAAAGGCTTAACTTAGCACAATTTGCATGTTATCAACCGTTATATAATCTTGTTGTTCGTGATATAGAGCAGGAGTTGGTGCCACTATGTGAACATAAGGGTTTAGGGATTGTTGTGTGGAGTCCGTTAGCTGGTGGGTTTCTCTCTGGTAAATACAAACCCGAAGAACGCATGCAAGCAGGAACTCGTTCAGAGGAAGGTTGGGCATTCCCACAACGTTATTTTGCCCAAAACGCAGATGAAACATTACAAACTCTATTAGAAGTATCAGATGAATTAGGACGCAGTCCTGCTCAGGTTGCTCTTCGGTGGGTGCTTGAACAACCGACGATAACTTCTGCGATTGTGGGTGCAAGACACGCGGAACATTTGCAGAATAATCTTGGTGCAGCTGGATGGAAATTAGAAGGAGCAGAACTTCATAAATTAAATAAGGTTTCTTATCTCCCTGACCGATATCCTGAAGCGATGGAAAAGAATATGCATGAACGAAGAGACAACGCTGTGGATATGCGGTGAAACATGTCGTCGTTAAGTCCGTGTGATAGTAAGTCAACAATCACAAACTACCTGTCAAATCAAGAATAATAACGAACTTTTCTTTGTATGAAATGACTAAAAATTAAGGGGTGTGTTGGTGATATAGTAATATAAATGTTCTTAATTCCATTTTTATAGCAGATGATATTTATGCTATAAGGGGGTATTCCGATGGGTAAGTGGAAAATAGTCGTAATCATTTGTGTGGTTGTACTTGTTGTAGGAGTAGCGGTGGTTGTGGGACGTATGGTTTTCGCAACGAAGAACGACAACAACATTGCTGATGCATCGGCTATGCAAACAGCGACAGTAGAACGAGGTGATATTGCTGTGACGATTGATGCAACGGGTACTATCAAACCGTTGAATATCGTCGAAATCAGTTCAAAGGCAAGCGGTAAGATATTAGAACTTAATGTTGATGCAGGAGATTATGTTGAAAAAGATGCTATCATAGCGGTGATTGAAAAAACGTATGTTCAGATTAGTTTAGAGCAGGCAGAAGCGGATTTGAAAGCCGCACAAGCACGATATCAACAGGCTGAAATTGACATACAACTCCAGAAAGAACAATCGGAAATTCAGATAAGACAAGCCAGAGAATCTTTGGCAGAAGCAAAGAAAAAATTACAACAGATTAAGGAGCAGATCCGACTTGAGAAAATTGCAAATAAACGTGGGGTGTTAGATGCAGAAAACGGTCTAAAAATTGCTAATCTTCGGTATAAATTGCTGACTTCTGAAACTGTGCGGGAAGAGAATAAGAAACGTGCTCAAGCTTCCGTTACACAGGAAAAAGTGAATCTTGACTTGGCAGAAAAGGAACACGCAAGAAATACTGAACTGTTTGGGAAAGAACTTATCTCAAAGGCATCTCTTGAATCCTCAGAAGCACAATATAATTCTGCGAAGGCGCGATATGAGTCTACTCAGGAACAGTTGAAACTTGTTGAACAGCCTGCAAGTGAAGTAGAGCTTGAACTTGCACAAGCGGATATCAAAAAGGCTGAATTTTCGTTAGAGGTTGCTAAAGAGAAAATAGAAGCTGAGGCAACACGTGATATGGATATTGAATTGCAGCAACAACGCGTTGTTCAAGCAGAAGATTCATTGAAATTAGCACTAACTAATCAGAAACAGATTGACAGAAAGCAGCGAGACCTGCAAAGTGCGGAAGCATCTCTCATGAGAAGTCAAGGACAACGGGACTTACGAAAAATCGAGTTTGAAGATACCGTCATAAGAGCACCAATCTCTGGTACTGTTCTTGAGAAAAGGGTTGAAGAAGGTCAAGTTATCACTTCAAGACTATCATCTCTTGCTTCATCGGAGGGGCAAACGTTAATAACAATGGCAGACTTGAATTCTGTCTATGTTGTTACCGAAGTTGACGAAACAGACATTGGAAAAGTGGAAATAGGACAACCAGTAACGATTACAGTTGAAGCGTATCCAGATATGCCATTTGAAGGACAAGTTTTGAAGATAGCACCTCTGGGACAGGTAATTCAAAACATTACAACATTTGAAGTGACTTCTGAGTTAAAAAATGTTGGCACATCTGGTGCACCTCAAGGAGTAGATAGAGGTACAGGAAGATGGCAAGGTGGACAGAGAGGAGATATGACAGAGGAACAACGTGAAAGATTCCGTGAAATGCGTCAACAACGCGAAGCAAACGGTCAAAGTCCAAATCAGATGCGTAGACCTGAGCAGCAGGAATCTACTTCCCAACAAACAAACGAACCTCCGCCTATTGCAGTTGCTGAAACGGAGGATGGAGACGATTGGGGTAATCTCTTTGGTGGTTTTTTAGAAGAAACTCAACCTGCAGATACAGAAGACATACCAGAACCACAACCTGATTTACCTAATAAACCATTTCTCAAACCGGGTATGAATGCAAGTGTGCAAATCTCCGCTGTCAATAAGACTGGTATTCTAACACTTTCCTCCGAAGCAGTACTTGATATGCGTGGTAGGAAAATGGTTAGAATAATTGGTGAAGATGGTCAACCTGGACGACCACAACCAATTGTTGTTGGTGTAAGTAGTTTTGATAAAGTTGAAATCCTCTCAGGACTTGCTGAGGGAGATATAGTAGCTCTCGGAGGGTTCCAACAAGGTAATGAACGTAGTGAAATGTTCCGTCGTATGATGCAGAACCCAGCTTCCACAGTCCGTCGTATGGGAAGCAGCGGTGGTCCCAGAGGTGGAAGGTAGACCTAAGGAGGATAAATCATGAGTATTCTTGAAAGTTTAGCAAATGCTTTTCATGGATTATTAGCTAACAAACTACGGTCAATTCTCACCATGTTGGGAGTAATCATCGGTGTTGGTGCGATTATTACTACTACCTCCATAGGAGAAGGCGCAAAAGCAGATATTACTGAACGGATTCAGACACTGGGTGCGAACATTCTCGCAGTTCGCCCGGGACAAAGTATGTTCCGTGGACGAAGTTCGGCAGATGCGCGTAGAACCCTTACTGTTGATGACATTACAATATTACGTGAGCGCGGACAGAATTTTGGATATGTCACACCTGAAGTCAGCAGCCGAGCACAAGTAAAATATCTCAACAAAAATACCAACACAACCATTGTAGGCACATCTCCTGAATATCTTGTCACTGCAAATTTTTCGGTTGAGAATGGCAGGTTTTTCAGTGAAAACGATATCCTCTATCGATCAAGGGTATGTGTGCTTGGAAAAACTGTTGTTGACAATTTATTTGAACGCAGAGATCCTGTTGGGAAGACCGTCAAGATTCGGAATATTGGTTTCCATGTCTTAGGTGTGATGAAGGAGAAAGGAGCCAGTGGATGGAGAAACCCAGATGATCAAGTATTTATTCCCTATACTACAGCGATGAAACGTGTTTTTGGAAGTGATTATCTTTCCAGCATCAGTTTACAGGCAAAAAGCGATAAAGTTCTACAGGCAGCAGAGACAGAGGCAATTGAATTACTTCGTAAACAGCATAAAATCCCAATAAATAAAGAACCTGACTTCCATATACGCAACCAAGCGGAGTTCATGGAAACATTGGAAGAGTCCAGTCAAACGTTTACCAACATGATATTAGGTATCGCTGTGGTATCACTGCTTGTCGGTGGTATCGGCATTATGAACATTATGCTGGTATCTGTTACAGAACGTACGAAGGAGATTGGTCTGCGTAAAGCAGTCGGGGCACAACGATTAGACATCCTTGTTCAATTCCTCGTGGAATCTACGACATTAGCCTTGATCGGAGGTCTTTTGGGTGTAGGCGTTGGGATTATAGGCGCGAAGATGGTGCCATCGTTGTGGGAATGGCGTACGGTTATATCACCTTTCTACGGTATTCTATCATTTATTGTAAGCGCGTTGGTTGGTGTATTCTTTGGTGCATATCCGGCTTGGAAAGCAGCCAAACTTCATCCGATTGATGCACTTCGTCATGACTAAGCAAAATCTGTTATGTAACAAATAAATTAGCTAAAATTCATCTTTAGAGGTATCAACATGTCAAAAATCGCAGTGATTGCAGGTGTAGGTCCAGGGTTAGGTGCAGCAATTGCACGCAAATTCGCGAACGAGGGCTGCAACCTTGCACTGCTGTCACGCTCATCTCCATATATTATCAACCTATCAAATAAGTTAGAAGAGGTAGGTGTAGCAGTTCTTCCCATACCAACAGATATTACCGATGCTACACAAGTTTCAGCGAGTTTCACTCAAATTCGTGAGGAATTAGGCGCACCTGATATTTTGGTCAATCATGCGGGAAATGCTGCTTGGGGCAATTTGTCAGAACTAACACCTGAAGCATTTGAAAACTCTTGGCGGGTTTGTACACTCGGTGCTTTTCTCTGTGTTAAGCAGGTTGTGCAAGGAATGATTGAGAAGGGAAGTGGTACGATCCTTTTTTCAGGGGCTACATCTGCTGTTCGAGGTAGAGCAGGTGCGATTGCCTTCAGCAGTGCAAAATTCGCAATGCGTGGATTGGCATCTTCACTTGCGCGTGAGGTAGGTCCACACGGAATCCACGTGGCGCATGTAATTATTGACGGTATTATTGATTCACCCAATCTCAGGGAACGGTATGAGTTGAAACAAGATGAACCCTTGCTCCAGCCAGACGCTATTGCCGATACCTATTGGGCACTTGTGCAACAGGAACGGAGTGCATGGACTTTTGAGGTAGATGTTCGTCCACATAATGAGGAATTCTTCACATAATCAGGTGGGTTAAACAAGTAATGTATATATAATTCTATAAAAAGGAGATTATCATGGCTAAAGTTATTACTATTTTTACCCTTGTATTTGCCACTATCATGTTCCTTTTTTCACATACAGTAGTCGAAGCAAATTGGACTGTCCTGAGAGAAGACGACATCATTCGTGCTGATGGTATTGAGGGAATGTTACAGGATGTCCATTTTATGGACAATAAAAACGGTTTGGTAGTTGGTAATAACGGCTTAATGCTTGAGACAGCGGATGGTGGTAAAACATGGAAGAAAAAAGAGGTTAATATGCGTCCTCCTGGAGCAGGTACGGGGCAAAGACCCGGAGGTGCTGGTGGCGGACCACCGGCTGGTTTCGGAGGAGGCGGTGCTGTAACACTTTATAACATCTATTTTGTAAATCAAGAGATTGGATTCATTACTGGGGCAAGAGGTACAATCCTAAAATCTGAAGATGGTGGAAAAACATGGAATCGGAAAATGGCAAGAAGTGGAGCTGCTGAACAAAATGCTAACCGTCGTAGAGGGGGAGGCATACGGGCAAACCTAATGGGTATTCAGATGATTAGCGAAACGGTTGGATTTATAGCGGGATCTGAAAATACGCTTTTGAAGACTACTGATGGTGGTGAAACATGGATTGGTAGTTCAGAACGGGCACGCGTCGGTGAAACACGAAATAACCTTGAGAATATCTTGTTCGTTTCCCCTACAACCGGTTGGGTGATCGGCTCTTACGGAACGCTTTTACATACCTCTGATAGTGGTGAAACATGGGAAAAACGGAATGCAGGGGTTGATCACAACCTATTCGGAATTCATTTTTTCAATGAAAAAATTGGATGGATTTGCGGACAGGAAGGATTGATCCTGCATACAAACGACAGTGGAAAAACGTGGAAGCAGCAAAAAACAGATTCTTTTGACAATCTATACGACATTGTGTTTGTTGATGAGATGGTTGGTTGGGCAGCTGGGGATTACGGTGCTGTTTTGCATACAATAGATGGCGGAAAAACCTGGAATGCCTCTAAAGTTGGTAGTAGTGGTGCTATCAAAGGTATTTACGCCACAGACAAAGACCACTGTTGGACTGTAGACGATTGGGGTGTCATTGCTGCATACAAAAAGTAAGTAGATAACATAAGGTATATGTCCTTTTATGGCAACATCTACCGATAGTATAACGTATAGATAATAATAACAATTCTCAAGGAGAACGAATGTCAGGACAGAAAAGCCATAAGGTTACTATGCTCGGTAGTGGACTCATTGGTATGTTTTACACGATGACGCTCCACAACCAACGCGGTACAGATCGCGTACACACTGTCTACTCTCGACGTGAGGAGCGCGCAACTGAATTTGCTAAAGAGTGGAATATACCTAACGCGACAACAGATTTGGAAGAAGCCATCAATCATTCCGAAACCGATGTCGTTGTAATCGGATTACCGAACAATCTACATTTGAAAGCGGTTGAACTTGCAGCAGATGCAGGTAAGGCAATCCTCTGTACAAAACCGCTCGGACGGACCGCTGAAGAAGCGAAAGCAATGCTGGACATCGTTGAAAACGCTGGAGTTTTTGGTGGATATCTTGAAGATTTGGTGTATCCTCCCAAAACGCTTAAAGCATTGGAGTCGGTTCAAAACGGGGCACTTGGAAAAATTCTATGGGTGCGTTCCCGTGAAACACATCCCGGACCACACAGTGATTGGTTTTGGGATTTGGAACAAGCAGGCGGTGGTGCAATCGTTGATATGGGATGTCACTGTATTGAAATTATCCGGAATTTCGTTGGTAAGAATAACAAGCCGCTTGAGGTAATGTGTTGGGCAGACACACTTGTACATCCAATTGATGCGGAAGACCACGGCATCGCACTTATCCGATTTGAAAGTGGTGCAATGGGGCAGTTTGAGGTAAGTTGGGCATTCAGAGGTGGTATGGATCTACGCGATGAAGTTTCTGGGAGTGAAGGCACTATATGGCTTAATCATTGGCTTAGAACGGGATTTGAGATGTTCACTGCAGTTGGACAAGGTGGATATGTTGCTGAAAAAGCAGAGAGTGATACCGGTTGGCTTTTTCCTGTCGGTGATGAGGTAGCAGAACTCGGATATCGGGATATGTTCCTTGATATGTTCAATGCAATAGATGAGAACAGAGAACCTATGGAAACTTTCTACGATGGTTATGTTGTAAATGCTATTATTGATGCATGCTACAAATCAGCAAAATCTAAAAAATGGGAATCAGTTGAACTCTCAGATTGGCGTGGTAAAGCAGAAGCGGATGATACTCAGGCAAGCCAGTCAGAGGCAGATGAACGGTATGCACATCTCAAAGATGAACGAATGCCAGATGGTAGAATGAAACGTATCTACAGAGACCGAGAAACAGGAGAGATTATTGAACGCGTAGAAGAAAAAGAAACTTCATAGTACGGTTTTTGATTAAATTGGCATAACTACGGGAAAAACTCAAACGATTTGAAGAAAATCACCCAAATAATAAAACTTTAACAAATAATTCCTTTGTATAGAAATATGGATATTACATGGCTTGAATACTGTGCTACTGAACAGCAACTGAAAGCATTTAACGACACTGGTTATCTCATTGTTGAGGATGCAATTGCTCCTAATTTGACAGATGCATTGGAGGAAGTTGCTGATCGACTTGATGCTGAGGAACGTTCCAAGACAGGACTACCACCACACAAATT
This sequence comes from Candidatus Poribacteria bacterium, assembly GCA_022825665.1. GTDB lineage: Bacteria > Poribacteria > WGA-4E > WGA-4E > WGA-3G > MSPOR6. The sequence continues at coordinate 2,066 of JAJDWI010000008.1, read as the reverse complement.
GTTGTCAAAATTCCGCACTGTTATTGAAGATGATATACTACTTGAGTTACTTGATAACAAGAAGGTGTTTCCACTTCTCTGGGACATCTTAGGCTGGAATATACAACTTTATATTTCACATCTCATCATGTATCCACCCGAACCACCAGATACACCGCGTGTTAGCAAAGCTGCACATTGGCATCAAGACGGTGGCAGACCTATACCTGAGATGGAACGTCCACACCCCAGACTTTCGTTGAAGGTCAGTTACTGGTTAAGTGATGTTACACACCGTGATAACGGTGCGATGCGTCTAATACCCGGAAGCCACAAACTTGATACACGTCCACCAAATAGCGAGAATGATCCTGATGGAGATCCAGAAGGTGCGATGGATCTACTTGTAAAACGTGGTACAGCAGTGCTATTTGATAGACGGATGTGGCATTCACGGGGTTGGAATTTCTCTGATGTCACGCGAAAAGTTCTGTTTATGGGGTACAGTTATCGGTGGTTACGCGGTTTAGACTACAACCTTATGCCACCTGAAATACTTGAGAAATGCGATCCAATTCGCCGGCAGTTGTTAGGAGACGGTGTGAATATTAAAGGTTGGTGGCAACCCACAGATGCTGATGTGCCATTGAAAACATGGATTGCAGAACATCGTGGTGAGGAATACGTAAAGTAGAAAGTGTCTTATTATCAGATGCAAAAACTAAAGCAGTAATTTCACCACGTGAGTCTGTATCAATCATTGAGATTAATTGGTGAGATGTCAAGTCCCAAATAAGTATCTTCTGGCTATCACGCCATCTTTTACTGCCATTACTCGCAAGATATTTTCCGTTAGGTGAAAATGCAAGTCTACTGACTTGCCATCCCGGTGTCCTCTCCATCCGTTAACCACGCTAAATCAAACTTTGCAAACGACAACGTTTCATAAGCACCGCGCTCACCTCGTTCATAGAGACAACATATATTCATGTCTGAATCAATACAGAGGTCGGAATATGCAGCGGGACCTTCGTGTAAGACTTTGCCATCGTTCCAACTGCGACACTCATCATAACTGATACGTATCGTCATCTTTTCGCGTCCAGTACTCGCAGGATTAGAAAACAGCACACGGTTTTTATCGTGAGTATCGGCATCTGTATAACGAACTAAACTTGCTTGACAGATAGGTTCTATTAGGTCATCGTCATAACCAAATTCGGTGAACGTATCTCCACCATCAGAACTCCATGCATACGCGCGCCGTTTCGGTGCTACATAGTTTCGACAGTTAAAATATAGATCACCATCTACAGTCTCAACAACAGTCGATTCGTTCGTGCCGGGTTGTGCTTTGCCTGCAATACGCCACGTCTCACCGTGGTCGTCACTCACAATAAGATGCGAATAACCCATTTCTGCGTAGTTACGACTTTGACCAAGCACGTGGTCACACGGAATAACCATCCGACCACTTGCTAATTGAATACCATGACAGGGACCTGTGGCATACCACGTCCATGTATCTAATTTAGTATCACCTGTAACTTCCCTCGGTTCTGCCCAAGTTTCACCGTCATCAATGCTTGATGTTACCCAGACAGTGCGTGGTGCTTCTCCAGCTATTATTTTTCCTTCCCCACCATCAGCGAAGTTTTTGCAGAAAAGCAACCAGATTGTGCCGGTATCACGGTCAACAACAGGTGCAGGATTTCCATCCGTATCGCTTCCAGTGGAGACAGCAACTTGCAGCGGTTGCCATGTTTCTCCGTTGTCAAAACTCCTTTTCAGCACAATGTCTATGTCGCCTGAATCTCCACCGCCTAATCGTCTACCTTCGCAAAATGCTAAGAGTGTTCCGTTATTGGAGGCAGCGAGAGCTGGAATACGAAATGTGTTATACCCTTCAGTCCCCGATGTGAAAAGCGGATTTTCTGTTTTATACATTTACCAAACGTTGCGGTGTGAAAGCCCAATGCTTTAGCTTTGGGATGAAACAACGCCAAACGTCTCCTTCGTCAAAAAGTGCTTGATTTAATTCAAGAAATGTGGTATCCTATTTATACCAACTGGATAGGAAAGCAATC
>JAJDWI010000044.1 GCA_022825665.1 Candidatus Poribacteria bacterium | reverse complement strand
GTTATACTAAACATCGGTATCCTCTCCTTTGGATAAAAAATAACTATTTGGAAATAACTATTTGGAAAGGATACCATTTTTGTATGCTTTTTACAACTCCATCAATAAACTCTTCAAGTGACAAAAACTTTACACACCCGTATCTTAGACAGAGCCATTCAGTTTCCAAATCCTATTTTTTCAATATTAAGCCTTCCTTTGTAGGAGCACTCTCCGAATAGCGACCTCTTATCTTGAAAATCCAAGTTCAAACAACATCGTAGGGGCGAGGTCACCTCGCCCGTTCTTCCGTCAGAATCGCGGAAGATACCGAAGACGCGGAATACGCAGAAAACACCTCTTCCTTCAGCGTCTTCAGTACCTTCAGCGATTCATCAGACAAATACTGAAAACTGACCACTGAAAACTGAAAACTACATCAAACATACATGAAACTTATGGTTCCAAACCCCACAATCCCTTCCATTCCCCTCCAACACCTGTTATAATACTACCACTATGAAAAACAAAAACCGCACACACCCGACATTCACAACAAAAACCGTCACCCATCACCCAACAAACATCCACCCAAAAACCGACCAAAATCAAGCAAATAAAAAACGCACCAATGTGCAAAAAACACCCTATTTTAGTGCGTTTTTAGAAGGAGCAAAAATCGATGAATTTACAACAAAAACACAAACAATTCGCAGTCAACCCCTTTAACCTCATCCTAATCGTAGGGGCGAGGTCACCCCGCCTGTCTAATCTGTATTTTCTCTTTATTCGGAATGGGAAACTCCTCCTTATGATTGGAATGTGTTGTGGAATCAACCCTTCTGTGTCTTCAGTGCTTCAGACAGCGATATTGTCAATTGAATGTCTCTAATCTTTAGAAACCAAAACCTCCTATGTGATAACGCACTTGCAATTTGTTTGATTTTAAAGTATAATTACAATAGTATTTATAGCGTATATTTTATAAAATTAAATTGATTAAACAGTGAAATAAGCCTTATTTGGGTAATATATTAGGGGAACTTAGTTATCTTATGTCAACTAAAGTAGGTATTAATGGTTTTGGGAGGATTGGTCGGAATGCCTTTCGTGCGGCGTTACTGAATTCCGCACTGGATATAGAATTTGTTGCTATTAACGATTTGACTAATCCGGATACGCTTGCGCATCTACTCCAATATGACTCAGTTCATGGAATTTTGACAGACGAAATTGCGGCAACAGACAACGGATTAGTTGTTAATGGACACGAAATAAAAGTATTCGCTGAACGTGATCCTGCAGATTTACCGTGGAGTGAACTTGGAGTTGATGTTGTTATAGAATCTACAGGTTTTTTTACAGATAGAGAAGATGCAGAAAAGCACATTACTTCTGGTGGTGCAAATAAAGTTGTTATATCCGCCCCAGCAAAAGGTGAAGATATTACAATCGTAATCGGTGTAAATGATGATAAGTACGATAGCGGAGAACATCATGTGATTTCCAACGCTTCGTGTACGACGAACTGTCTTGCACCAGTTGCTAAAGTTTTACATGAGAACTTTGAAGTTAAAAGTGGTTTGATGACCACTGTACATGCATATACTGGTGACCAACGAGTCCACGATTTTCCACATAAAGACATGCGTAGAGCACGTGCGGCTACTTTGTCAATGATTCCGACAACAACTGGTGCTGCTGTTGCCGTTGGGAAAGTACTTCCAGAATTGAACGGAAAATTAGATGGGTTTGCAATCCGTGTTCCAACACCAAATGTCTCTGTTGTGGATCTCACCGTTGAACTCAAGCAAAAACCTTCTGCTGAAGAAGTTAACGCTGCTTTAAAGGATGCATCTGAAAATTCATTAGATGGTATTTTAGGTTATTCTGAACTCGACCTTGTATCTTCAGACTTCAACGGCAACAAATTATCATCTGTTCTTGATGCCCCTTTTACGAAAGTAATTGAAAACGGTCTGGTCAAAGTACTCTCATGGTATGACAACGAGTGGGGATACTCAAATCGTCTCGTAGAGCTTGCATCTCGCGTGATATAATGGGAAGGACTATGAGAACACCTATCATTGCGGGAAATTGGAAACTAAACAAAACTGTTTCCGAGGCAGTTGCACTTACGAGTGAATTGAAAAAATTAGTTAAAGGAACTGATGGTGTAGAAATTGTCGTTGCACCGACTTTTACTGCTCTTCATGCTGTTAGTAATTCCATTAAAGACAGCAACATCCAACTTGCTGCACAAGATGTTTATTGGGAAGAAAGTGGGGCATATACAGGCGAAGTGTCCGCACCGATGTTGAAAGACGTAGGATGTGATTACGTCATAATTGGACATTCAGAGAGACGGCAATATTTTGGTGAGACGAATGAAACAGTCAATCAAAAAGTAAAGGCTGTATTATCTCACAACTTAAAACCGATTGTTTGTGTCGGTGAACAACTTGAAGAACGGGAAGCCGGACAGACCGAAAGCATTATTAAGGATCATATCACGGGTGGAACCAGTGGGTTAACTGCTGATGCTTTGTTATCATGTGTAATCGCTTATGAACCAGTATGGGCAATAGGCACAGGAAAAACTGCCACACCAGAACAAGCACAAGAAGTACATCAGTTTATACGAAATCTGATAAGTGACAACTTCTCAAATGAAGTTGCATCTCAAGTAAGAATACAGTATGGGGGTAGTGTCAAACCTGAAAATGCAGCAGAACTTATGGCACAGCCCGATGTGGATGGTGCACTTGTTGGTGGGGCAAGCCTTCAAGCTGAATCTTTCGCACAAATTGTGAAAAACACGATATAGTTTTATGGCATATCAAATCGACATATAGAGAGGAATATATAATGGGAGTTTTCGTAACAATAGCACTAATAATCTTTGTTCCAGTTTGTATTGTCCTGACATTGATTATTCTCTTACAAGACAGCAAAGGTGAAGGTTTGTCATCAAGTGCATTTGGTGGTGCAGAGATGCAATCTATTCTTGGCGGACATGGTGCAGCAACTTTTCTGAGTAAACTTACCACTTGGGTTGCTGTTGGATTTATGGTGATTTCACTGTTCTTAATGCGTTTTTATGGAGAGACTGGATCTACCAACCTAACTCCCATAGATGATGAACCAGAACAAGAACAACAGGCTACTGGTGCAGATGCCGGAGACCAAATTGAAAAAACCACATCTGATGATGATCCAAAAGGAACAATAACAACCAAACAAGAACCAAGCGATGATACAAACGAAGAAACACCCGTGGACGACCCAAAAGGAACTGAGTAGTAAGTGACAGATATACACAGGACAAATCAAGAAGTTGATTCTGTGTCTGATGAAGCTAATCTAAATGATATTTCGTGGACCGTTCACCCATTCGTTGAGAATTGGAAACGTTCCACATTCTTATTACTATTCCTATTATCTATTTTGGTCATCATTTATATTAGTTTTAAGTCAACTATATATCTACTTTTTTCTGCAATTCTACTAATCGCACCACTCTACAAATACTTTTTACCTTTTCATTTCTGTTGTAGGAAAGACCACCTCGTAGTTACTGCATGTTGTTACAAAGTTGAACGTGAGTGGTCTGATTTTCGCAGCTTTTATGTTGACAAAAACGGTGTACTTCTTAGTCCGTTCGCAAAACCGACGCGTCTTGAAAACTTCCGTGGCACTTATATCCGTTTTGGAACACACCCTCCTGAAGAAATCGTAAATTATATCCAAGACAAACTTAACCCGGAGTCCTAATATGAACCAACAAAATCCAAATAGTGATCTAAAAATTGACTCTATTGATCAATTAAAATCCACTATTACTGATGTTGTAAATGCACAAGAGATAACCGATATCCATACACATCTTTTTAGTCCGCCTTTTGGAGAACTCTTGTTATGGGGTATTGATGAATTGTTGACCTATCACTATCTTATCGCTGAGGTATTCCGAAAATCAGATGTATCGTATCAGCAATTTTGGTCAATGACAAAACCTCAACAATCAGAGTTGATTTGGCAAACGCTTTTCATAGAAAACTCTCCAATAAGTGAAGCATGTCGTGGGGTTATCACAACATTGGATGCATTAGGGTTAGATGTCAGTTCACGGAACCTAAATGATTATCGCGCCTATTTTTCTGACACATCTGTTGAGGACTTCATTGATACTGTTTTTGCTCAGTCAAACGTATCTAACGTTGTTATGACAAACGATCCATTTGACCCTTTAGAGATACCTGTGTGGGAATCTGGTAATACAGGAGATAAACGGTTTGAAGCTGCCCTTCGTATGGACGTGCTAATAAATACTTACGAGGAATCTGGTTATGATCAACTAAAGGCACTTGACTATGATGTAGACCCAACACTTTCATCAGAGAAAAGTTACAAAGAAGTACGTCGCTTTTTGGAGATATGGATACAACGCATGAACCCAAAATACATGGCTGTCTCCCTACCTCCAGACTTTCAATATCCTGATGATGGTGTTCTTGGTCGCCTGTTTGATAATTGTATTTTACCTGTGTCGCGTGAATTCAACGTTCCATTTGCTTTGATGATAGGTGTGAAACGTGCCGTCAATCCTCAACTTCGGATGGCTGGTGACGGTACTGGTAAAGCAGATTTGACAAGTCTTGAAACACTTTTACGCGAAAATCCTGACAACAAATTCCTTGTGACGCTGCTCTCCAGAGAAAACCAGCATGAACTGTGTGTAATCGGACGCAAATTCAAGAATCTGATGATATTTGGTTGTTGGTGGTTTATGAACAATCCGAGTATTATTGAGGAGATTACACGCGAGCGTATCGAATTGCTTGGATTGAGTATTATCCCACAACATTCGGATGCGCGGATATTAGATCAACTCATTTACAAGTGGAAGCATTCTCGTCAAATCATTGCTGACGTTTTGTTTGAAAAATATCAATCTTTGATAGATGTAGGATGGACTCTTACGAAATCAGAAATTGAGAGGGATGTGAATAATCTGTTTGGTGGTAACTTTGATAAGTTTCTGAATGGGAATTGAGGACAAGTTACAGATTTACACGTTTAACAGTTACATGGTGAACTGCTGCATTTTGGACAACCCTTTTCATATATACTTGCAGCATCCTCAAGTGAAATATTGAGCAGACTTGCAAGTGTTGATAACCACGCAAAAACATCCGCAAATTCCTCACGCAATCTTTCCATATCTTGCGGTTGTTTACGAATCTCTTTTGCTAACTCACCGACCTCCTCTACAAACCACGTGAATGTTAACGGGACACCGCGTTCAGAATCGCGTTCATAATATATTGCCTCAATCTGTTTCTGAAATTCTTGTATAGTCATTGTTACTTAAGAAGAGTTAATCTAATACCTAATCATCAGCATAGATAGATATATAACATCACTGGATTTCCATTGCATCAGCAAATACATCCTCAAGGGAATGCTTTACTTCTCTTAATTGTCGGAGTTGGACACCAGTTTCATGTGCTAATTTAAAGAAAAATGTACCTTCTGTCTGCCTTTGTTCTCTGGATGTCACTCGTATGTGACCATCTTGTCTCAGTTCAGTATCATACGGATGACGCGCTAATGCGGCTACATAAGAATCACGATCACCCACTATTTTCAGATCAAATGCTTGTCCGATGTTTTTTCTGAGTTCTTCGATTTCACCTTGAATTACAAGACTACCGAGCGATAGTCCCATAACATACCGACATGCAGACTCGACATCGGGTAAGAGATGTGATGATAAAACCACATCTATTCCTTTATCAACAGCAATATCCTGTACAAGCAAAAGCATTTCTTCTCTACCTGATGTATCCATACCATTGGTAGGTTCATCAAGTAGTAATAACTTAGGATCATGCACTAAAGCTTGTGCTAACTTAACACGTTGACGCATCCCTACAGAATAACCCTCAATGGGACGGTACCGTTCCTCATCTATACCGACATAGTATAGGACTTCGTGAGCGCGTTGCATAGAATCGCGTGCAGGCATTCCGCATAATTCACCCGCATAAGCCACCAGTTGGACAGCATTCATTTGTGGAATTAAACAGTTGTCTTCAGGCATATACCCAACCTGTTGACGTATCAAAACTTGTTCAGAATGTATATTCAACCCGAACACCTTGGCATCACCATTACTGGGCATAATAAAACCGAGAAGCATCTTTATCAATGTGCTTTTTCCTGCACCATTAGGACCTAACAATCCTATGGCACCGCCCCCTTCTAATTCCACCGATAAATCATTCAATGCAGGATTTGTACCAAAATAGACCGAGACTTTATTTATTTCTATTAACATATTTTTATTTATTTTATTTATATATTCGTTTCACACGTTTGCCGATGTTTGTTAGAATCTCATACGATATTGTATTTGCCTGATCTGCGATTTCATCTACGCTGATTTCTTCGTTTCCTTGTTTTCCAATCAATACCACCTCATCACCCACTGTTACATTGTCTGTTGACTCCAATTTACACACCATCATATCCATACAGACCCGACCAAGAATAGGACGACGAATTCCGTCAATTAACACCTCACCTTTACCTGATAATGCTCTTGGATATCCATCTCCATAGCCAACTTGTATACCTGCTATCCGTATTTTATTTTGTGCCTTATATGTTAGTCCATAACTAATACCTTCGTCTGGTTCAATGTAATCTATCCATCCAACCTGTGCTTTCCAAGTGAGGGCGGGAATGAGTTGTATTGACTTTTTCTTAGCAGGATAGATTCCATGTAAACTCAAACCTATTCTGACAACGTCAAGATGGGATTCAGGTATTGAAATAGCTGCAGCACTATTGGCTATATGTTTTAACTGAATGTCCGGTGTGTCTTCTACAACTGAATGAAACCTATTCAGTTGTAGGTGTGCAAAACTGTGATCGTCTTCATCTGCAGTAGCAAAGTGGGTAAATATACCTTCAATCTCAAGTAGAGATAAGGATTTTAGTTTTTTGATAAACTTTTCGGCTTCAGTGTAGCGAACACCACAACGATTCATTCCAGTATTAACATTGATATGTATTTTTGCCTTAAATTTATTAGCAGGTTGTGATTGGTGATTTCTATCTAAAATCACTCTGTTTAGTTGTTCTGCCAAAGTCCAATTGTCAACTGCAGCAGTCAAATCGTAATCAATAATATCTACTGCTAAATCTGGTAATGAACTAAACAGGATAAGAATAGGATTTTGAATGCCTGCTTGACGGAGTTCAATTCCTTCAGCTACCGTTGCAACAGCAAACATATCCGCAATATTTTGTAATGCTTCAGTAACAGGAATCACACCGTGTCCATAAGCATCTGCTTTCACAACAGCAATTAGTTTACTGCCTGTATGTTCTTTTATTGCTTTTGCATTTGCTTTTATTGCATTTAGGTTTATTTCTACGTGTGTTTGATTCGTTGCATCCACAACTAAATCCTGTGTTTTAACGAATTTCGGTCAGAGATCCTTCAACCCCTATTATCGTTAGTTTTTGAAGAAGCCATGCATCTTGCATTACGTTTACTATTTCCAATGTAAGTTTCAGTTCATAGACACCTGAAGACTGCAAGATTGATGAAACATCTACTTCATCTGCAATTAGTATCGGTCCGTCGGGTTGTACTTCCCCAATATCACGATTCCGTACAATTGTTGTGTCGTCAATAGAGATAGTCAAAAATGCACCTGTCCGTGCTGTTTCCTGTAAGATCTCATATCGCAATCTGATATTATCAAGAAACACTTCGTTTACATTCAACCTATATTTTAATGTCTGAGTAAAGGTATTACCTTGCCAATATCGGTTCGGAGTGACAATAATTGCATGTCCAATATTCACAGTTATACGTACATCATCACGGACAGTTACTTTCCCATCTGTGACTTCAAGTGTTATCGTATATGTACCTGCATTTTCAGGGGCAATATAAACTACTGATGTTCCTTCACCAACTATCCTACCACCATTCGTGTTCCATTCGTAAACAAGAACATCAGCATCTGCAGAATAGTCAACATTTGCCTTGATGGTTGTAGTATCACCTATATTGAGTGTTTGTGACTCAGATTCTAAATCTATATCAAGCATCTCAGAATCTATGTTCAGTAGATTCTCAGTGTCACATGCCGGGATAATACACATAATACACAAGACACAGGAGACGTGGAGTAGAATCCATATATTAAAACTTTTCATAACAATTATATTATACCATACTTGATTTAGAATCGTTAGTTAGTTTGTATGTTTCGGTTGCGAAACCACAAAAAGAGTAGGATAAAACCGATTGAGTTGACTAACAATATCGTTGAAATTGCATTTAACTCAGGTGTCATTCCAAACTTTAGACTTGAGTAAATATACACCGATAAAGTTGTATAACCAACCCCTGCAGTAAAGAAAGTGATTACAAAATCATCTATTGAGAGCGTGAAAGCAAGTAGTGCTCCACCAATTATTCCGGGTGAAATGAGTGGTAATGTAATATGCCAAAAAGTCTGCCATTCGTTTGCACCAAGATCAAGGGCTGCTTCTTCTATAGTATCATCGTATCCCTGCAATCGCGCTCGGACGACAATGGTAACATACGCAATACAAAAAACAACATGTGCAATAATTACCGATGATAACTTCAGTGGAAATTTGATTTGTGAGTAGAAAGTTAACAACGCAATAGCTAAAACAATATCTGGAATTATTAGCGGAAGATATAAGATTCGAGTTAAAGTTGTGCGTAACTGAAACCGATATTTATTGATTGCGAGTGCTGCTGCCGTTCCAATGACGGTTGACAATAACGTTGATACACATGCAATCACCAAACTATTTTTACAGGCACGCCATGCAGCTGGATTGGTAAATAGTTTAGTATACCAACTTAGAGAGAAACCTTCCCATACAGATATCTGATCCCCACTATTGAATGAGAACACAACTACCACTATGATCGGAATATAGAGGAATAGAAAAACCAATATTACATTCGTTTCTAATAGTCTTTTCATAATAAGTTATAGACTTGTCCAGTATAATATATCAACACCTGTCTGTAATTTTAGATTTCATTACCAGAGGATATACCAGAAGATTCACTTTCTTGCAATACACGAAAATATAGTATTGTCCCTAAGAGTACTATTGCAACAAGCATGAACGATAAAGCAGCTCCAAAAGGAAAATCTCGCGCTGTTCTGAATTGTCTTTCTATGACATTTCCAATATAACTGACTTTTCCTCCACCCAATAAATCTGGTGTTATAAACGCTCCAACTGTCGGAATAAAAACCAATAGTGATCCTGCCAGTATTCCGGGTAGGCTTAATGGTAGTGTGACATTCCAAAATGCCCGACGTGATGTTGCCCCCAAATCCTTTGCAGCATCAATTAGAGATAAATCCATCTGTTCTAAAGCAGCATATAATGGTAGAATCATGAATGGTAGATAACCGTATATAAGTCCTATCTGCACCGCGAATGGTGTATTGAGAAGTTCAAGTGATTGGAAATTGGGAATTAGGATTGCTAAAAGACTGTTCAATAGTCCTTCTGTGCGGAGAATAAGTATCCAAGCATAAGTGCGAATAAGAAAGTTTATCCAAAAGGGGACGACAACAAGTAACAACAACACATTACGCAATTTCGGTTTGTAGTATGCCAGATAATATGCAAATGGATAACCGACAATTAGACAGATTAATGTACACACGAATGCTGTTGATACTGACCGCCAGAGGATTCCCACATATAATCCGTCGAACAAACGTAGATAGTTTTCCAGTGTGAAGTGCCACTTAACCCCACCATAAGTACCACGTTCCAGAAAACTATATATAAAAACCGAGATGAGTGGAAGAATGAAGAAACAGATTAGCCAAAGGATTACAGGGGAGAGTAGGATTAGGAGTCGGTAGTTACGACGCATTTTCTGTTTGAGTTTAAGGGAACGACTCAGGATGTGTTTTCTTCACATATAGAAATGATTTCAACACCATGTGCAGCAAGTGCGGATTTAAAATTCTCCCAACCTTTATCGTCTGCCTTTAGGATAGGGGCTTCTTCTCCAGATTCACTTTGGTACGCAAGTGATACTGCAACAAATTTCTTGTCTTTTTTGTGAAAATCCTTTAAGGATGCGTCATCATTAGGAAATTCTTCAAATTCTGTTCCGTTTCCTTCCAATGAAGTAATTGATACTCTAACGACCTTTTCAGGATAATCTTTTGGATTCCATATTCTTCTCACTAATTCTTGCCAAAAGCGATCTCCGAATCCACGTCCTTTTTGATTTAGGTTATTTTTATATTCTTGAATTATCCGTTTTTTGTCATCAAGAATTATTTTATGAGAACATCCAAGTATTTCTGAAAGTCGCTTCTGACAAAGAACAACACATTCTTGTGATGACTGTGGAGCAGCAGACCGTCCATTTGCAACTACCAAAACATTCGTATCAATTACAACAGCGTTCATTACTCCTCCGGTTCATTTTCTGCGATGCGTTCAACTTGTTTGTCGGTCATTGCAAACATATCACCCATCACATCACCGAAGAAGTTTTCAGGCCAATTTTTAATGTCCCCCGACTCTTCGTCTACATCTAACTTATCAATTGTGGATGCTCCTCCATCATTACGACAAAAATAGAGTGCAACATCGTTTGATTCAATTTGCTTTTCAACAATTCTTCTTTGAATACGTGTCAGTAAGTGTTCACTATGGCTTTCAACCAAAATTTGTAGTTTACGTTCATTGACAACCTCTATCAGAAGATCTGCAAGTTGGGATTGCACCTTCGGGTGAAGATGAATTCCTGGTTGTTCCAAAATCAATGTTGATCCCTCTGGTGCATAGTAGCAAAGGACTAATACTGGCAAAAATTGGGATAACCCGTATCCCATATCAACTAATGTCACTGGTGGACTGGAGGAGGTTTTTTGTATACGGACTTCATAAGTAGTACTGCCTTGTGCTTCTATCCAATTAAGCGAAAAAGAATGTGCAAGTTCCATCTCTTGAAGCCAATCTGAAATTCTTTGTTCAATGGGAACTTCCTCAGTTTTATGCAATGTATTCAATTTTCGCACGCGGGCAGAGAGAAGTGCGTCAATTGTCCTATCGCCCCATTGTCCAGAGTGTCCAGGATGAATACCTTGCCAATTATAATCTCGTTGTGGATGCACCCTACTCGGTCCTAGATAGTAGACATGTGAAAATTGTTCCTCAAATGCAGATGCAAATTTTTTGAGATATTTTTGTTGTTTAGATGTTCCTGACTTTAACATTCCATAGCAATTATTTAGATGTATACTCAAATCACCTATATGATGATAAAATGTCACTCGACCATCACTATACTCTAACTTCTTAGACTTTCCTAATGATGAAGCGTAACTAAATTTATCTAAAATAAATTCTCCTTCTTCAATTCGAAATATACTTTCATATGCAAATTGTTCTATTTTTTGTTCCCACGCAGAACTATCCTGCTGAATTTCGAATAATGAACGTGAATGGGTCAGTTTACATTCTAATTGAAAAACAAGTGGAGTATCCACTTTATGACCATGTATAACTTCACGAAAATTACCCAGGTTGACATAGGAAGAATCAATTCCAAAAAAAATAATGTCATCCTTCTCTTTATTTTCAATTGTTTGCTTCAGTAATAGAAGCATTTGGAGTAGACTACTCTTCCCAGAACTATTCGTCCCGAAAAAACCTGTTAACGGTGTAAGTTTCACATTACCGCTATCCTTCCAAGATTTGAAGTTTTTCATACGGATATGCGTAATCATACCAATCACCAACACTAAATTAATACACTATTGATAATAATTAATCAGCAGCAGGGGCATAGGTTTCAGGATTCTCTGCAGCTGCATCATAATCGTCATAAAGTTTTGTAATAACAGGATTTTCACCACATATAGGACAATTTTTATCACGTGGTACTTTCAATTCATGATACTTCATACCGAGTGCATCATACAGAATAAGTCTACCAATAAGAGGTTCACCAATACCAATAATATACTTAATCGCTTCTGTTGCCATCATCACGCCGATTACACCTGGGAGCACGCCCAGGACACCTGCCTCATTTCAGCTTGGTACCATGCCAGGTGGTGGAGGCGTAGGATACATGCAACGATAGCAAGGTCCTTCATTCGGTTTAAATAGGGATACTTGCCCTTCAAACTGAATAATACTACCATGAACAATCGGTTTATTCATAAGCACTGCAGCATCGTTGACGAGGTAACGTGTAGCGAAGTTATCACATCCATCAACGATTAAGTCATACTCAGAGAAGATTTCTTCAACATTATCTGCAGTCAAACGCACATTGTACGGAGTTATTTCAACATCAGGATTAAGTGACTTGATAGTCGTAGTCGCAGATTGAACTTTCGGTGTACCAACCGCTTCGGTTCGATGTAATATCTGACGTTGTAAATTACTTAGCTCAACAACATCAGAGTCAATGATACCCAAGTGTCCGATACCTGCTGCCCCAAGATAAACGCCCGCGGGTGAACCTAATCCACCAGCACCGACCATCAGCACTTTTGCATCAAGTAATTTGGCTTGTCCGCGTTCTCCGACCTCTGTGAGCATGAAGTGCCGACTATATCTATCCAGCTGATCATGTGACATCTCTTTGTCTTGTGCGATTGGCAATCCTGCAGCTGACCAATCTCTATATCCTCCAGCCATGGATACAGTATCTGTATACCCCATTTCACGTAGTGATTTTGCAGCAAGCAGTGAACGTAGACCCGCTGCACAATACACAACAACCTTCTGGTTACGGTCAGGGATGTAATCTTCAACAGAAAATTCCAGCATCCCGCGTGTCACGTGCACAGCATCAGGGATATAACCTGCGCGAAATTCATCTTCATCACGAACATCTAATAACACAAAGTCACTTCCCGCTTCCTGTTCCTCTTTGACATCAGCAACAGTTACCTCTGGAATATCTGTTTTTGCTTCCTCAACAATTTGCCTATAGGACTTCATACTTTGTTCTCCAAGTTAATGTTGTTCTACGCATGACCGATTATCTCATATTTTCATAGATTAAATCAGTCTTTAATTACGGAAATTTTCAATATCTACCTTCAGAAATGAAAATGAATAATGTCTTTGAATCCTGCTAAAATCCTATTACGATTATACCATGATTCACCCACCATGTCAACATATAGAAAATGGTGATCAGAGCCATTCAGTTTTCCAAATCCTATTATTTTTATTATTAAGCCTTATTTTGTAGAAGCACTCTCCGAATCGCGACCTCTTATCCTGAAAATCCAAGTTCAGACACCATCGTAGGGGCGAGGTCACCTCGCCTGTCTTCACCCCACTTCCTCTTCTGTACAAGTGACATCCCTGTCGCACGACCTCTTATCCTGAAAATCCTATAATCCTGTCCATCTTGGTTCAGACAATAATCCTGCTAATCCTGAAATCCTGAAAATCCTGGTTCAGACAACAAAAAACTGACCACTGAAAACTGAAAACTGAAAACTACCCCAAACATACATGAAACTTATGGTTCACAGATCCACAAATCCTACCACCCCCTCTTAACACCTGTTATAATACTACCACTATGAAAAACAAAAACCGCATACAACCCGCAATAACACCAAAAACTGCCACCCGTCACCCAAAAAACATCCGCCCAAAAACTGACCATAACCAAGCAAATAAAAACGTACCAAAATGAAAATTTAAAAAAGTATCGTACACACTGATAAACCCAGTCCCAGACTGGCATAACCCCAAAAACCAAAACGTACACAGAAACGAAAAACGCCCTTTTTGTGTACGTTTTTAGAAGGAGCAAAAACCGATGTATTACAAGTATAGTACTCCAGGAACCATAAACCCAATCATCATTGTAGGTAAGGGGTTTCCCACCTATCTTTTTCTTGATTTGGCATAATCTGCGATTCTGACAGAAAAGTAGACATTTGAATCCCTTGGATATTTCTTCATTTTAATTCACAACTACTGAAAAACATGATATAATATAAACATACACCAAATTTGTAATTTAACAACAATTCTAAGGAGGAAAATGATGCAAAAAGTCACTTGTGTATTGCTGCTTTTTTCACTACTAATTATAGTGAATATAAGTATTGGCAATGTTGCTGAAGATGGACTTGTTGGCTATTGGGCATTTGATGAGGGAACTGGTAAGACTGCTACTGATATTTCAGGTAATGGTCATAACGGGGAGTTTGCTGGTGCACCAAAATGGGTAGATGGCAAGTTCAACTCTGCACTCGAATTTGACGGTGTTGATGACCATGTTAAAGTTAAAGATAACAACTCATTAGACTTAACAGATGAAGTCACGCTGATGGCATGGTTCAATCCAAGTGCTGCACTTACAAGTCGTCGTATGATGGTGAAAAATAATTCAATTTTTGTCATTTTTGATTTTGGTAATGCAAATAGTGTAGATTTTCTTGTCAAACCTGACAATCTATTTGCTCAATCAAAAACTACTGATTGGAAGGTTGGTGAATGGTACCACTTCGCAGGAACGTTTGACGGTAAAACATTAAGAGTCTATATCAATGGAGTATTAGAAGGAGAGGCACAAAATAATAAACCAATTGCACCATCTGATTTAGAGTTATGGATCGGTGGTGATGATAATGGTCGTCCAACAGACTGGTTCCCCGGAAAAATTGATGAGGTGCGTCTCTATGAAAAGGTATTAAGCGAAGCAGACATCCAAAAGGTTATGGATACACCACAAGATGTTGAACCGCAGGGAAAACTGACTACCACTTGGGGAAAACTAAAGGATCTATAAAGGAAATTTATGGCGAGTCAACAAAAACGCCCTATCGTTCTCATTATTAGAGATGGATGGGGCAATAATCCGTATCCTGAATATCGGGAAGCAAACGCAGTTCATCTTGCAAAAACTCCTGTAGATGATTGGTTACGTCAAAACTATCCGCACGTCCTTATTCATACCTCAGGAGAGGATGTCGGTTTACCTAAAGGTGTGATCGGCAACAGTGAGGTCGGTCATCAGAATATAGGGGCAGGACGAATAGTCAATCAAGAACTCCTCCGCATTAGTACAATGATTCGTTCCGGTGAATTTTATCGGAACGAAGTGCTTTTAAACACAATTTCACACGTCAAGAACAACGGTACGAACCTGCATCTCATGGGTTTGGCAAGCGATGCGGGGGTTCACAGTTCGCTTGATCACCTTTATGGTCTGCTTACTTTGGCAAAATCAAATGGATTGAATCCTAATCAGGTCTGGATACACAATTTCAGCGATGGACGTGATTGTCAACCCGATCTTGGCATCAAATTCTGTGAAGAAATTGAGAAGAAGGCTAAACAAATTGGTGTTGGTCAGATCGCTTCGGTGATTGGACGTTTTTATGCGATGGATCGCGATGATCGATGGGAACGAGTAGAGGTGGCATACCGACTACTGACTGAAGGCGTTGGGTCGCATGTTACAACGGCAACACAAGCATATAGTGATTACTATAAAAATCCAGAAGATGCTAATCGTCATGGAGACGAGTTTATTAGACCAAGCGTAGTTGTAGATAAAGATGGCAAACCACTACCCAGAATCTGCGATGGAGATGCAGTTATTTTTTATAACTTTCGGGGAGACCGTCCACGTGAACTTACAAAAGCATTCTGTTTAGATTCATTTCCTTACCAAGCTGAAGGAAAAGACGGTGTCACAAGACGAATGGGTTTTAAACGGAATTCAAAATTATGCGTTAAATTTATAACAATGACTGAATATGAACAGGGATTACCTGTTGAAGCCGCTGTTAAGAAACCTCCAAAAATGCACAATACACTTGGTGCATACATCAGTGATGCAGGATTAACCCAATTCCGATGTGCAGAAACAGAAAAGTTTCCTCACGTGACCTTTTTTTTCAACGATTACCGAGATGAACCGTATACAGGTGAAGACCGTCAAATTATCGCTTCACCTCGTGATGTAACGACCTATGACCAAAAACCAGAAATGTCAGCATCTGGTGTTACGGACGAGATGTTACGAAGGATAAAGTCAGATAAATATGATCTGATGGTTCTAAACTATGCAAATGGAGATATGGTAGGACATACTGGATCACTTGATGCCGCAATTAAGGCTGTTGAAGCAGTTGATGCAGGTGTAGGTAAGATAGTGAATGCAGTCCTTGAAAAAGATGGTACTCTCATTGTCACAGCAGATCATGGAAACTGTGAACAGATGATTGATCCAGAAACCGGTGGTATTCATACTGCACACACAACGTATGATGTTGATTTGATAGTTGTTGATGAACGATATAAAGGACATCAACTACGCACAGGAGGACGATTGGCGGATATTGCGCCGACAGCACTTGACCTACTTGGTTTAAAAAAACCTTCTGAGATGACTGGTGAATCCCTAATATAATTTGTTTCAACCTATTTTTGTCCTAATGCGACACATGATGTCGTTAGTTAATACAACTAAGGAGATAATGGTATGTCCTCATTGATGACCGAACAAGTTCGACACGATTTCAGGTTGTTTGCCGGACGCGCAAACCCAGCTTTAGCAAAAGAGATCGCTGCGATTTTGGGCGTAGAAATGGGAAAGATCTCAATCGGTCCATTTCCCAATAGTGAGACACGAGTTCAAATTGAAGAAAGCATCCGCGGTACAGACATATATCTCATTCAACCAACAATTGAACCCGCTAACGAAACTTTGATGGAATTGCTCATTACAATAGATGCCATGAAACGCGCATCTGCTCGGCAAATTACTGCAATAATTCCATATTTTGGATACGCACGTCAAGACCATAAAACAACCGGACGTGAACCGATTAGTGCAAAACTTGTTGCTAATCTCATTACAACCGCAGGGGCAAGTCGTGTAATGGCAATAGACCTGCACGTTCCTCAGATTCAAGGTTTCTTTGATATACCTATGGATCACCTGACTGCCATTACTACTTTGGCAAATTATTTCCGCGAGAAGCAGATTGAAAATGGAGTAGTTGTCGCACCTGATGCAGGTCGTGCTAAATTAGCAGAAAAATATTCGCAAATCCTCCGTCTACCATTAGCAATTATGCATAAACGCAGGAACGGTCCTGATGGACAGGAAGTAAAATTTGTGGAACTTGTTGGAGAAGTCAAAGGAAAAACACCTATTGTTATTGACGATGAAATAGCAACTGGTGGAAGTATATTCCAACAAGCTCAAGCATTGGCAGAGGCGGGGGCAGAACCCGCTTATGTAAGCATTTCACATGCTGTTTTAGTTGGTCCTGCTTTAGAAAGGCTTAGACATCCATCAATCCGTGAAGTTGTCACTACAAATACCATACCGATTCCTGCTGAAAAGCAACTCGATGGAAAAATACACGTAATTTCCATTGCACCACTTATCGCTGAAGCCATACTTAGGGTACACCAACATAGATCTGTAAGTCAAGTTTTCCGAGATCAACACCTTGATTTTGCAGTGTAATAATTGATTTCGTCCCCACAAAAAGACAAATGATTCCTATACTATACCTTAGCCATTGTGGGTCAAACATCGGTGGGGGCGAAACACAATTATATTATCTTGTTACACATCTTGATAAAAACCTATACCAACCGTTTGTCATCTGTCCAGATGATGGTGTATTTGCTGAACAATTAAGAGAGGCAGATATACACACAACTATACTGAATCTTCCCCCTTGGCGTAAGGCGAGATACCGCTTTACTCGTTACAAAGCCGCCGCAGAATTATCCGCATTTGTCAAAAAAAATAATATTCAGTTAGTACATACATCAGACTCGTGGTTGAACAAGTATCTGAGTTATGTGAAAGAACACCTAAACATTCCGGTTATTTCACATGTTCGAAATATGCATACATCTGCACAGGTAAAAAAATATGCTTTTGATGAAATGGATCACATCATTTCTATCTCTGAACAGAGCAAGATTCCCCTTCTAAACGCTGGAATCCCTCAAAATAAAATTGATGTAATCCTGAACTGTGTTGATCTTTCAATCTTTAAGTCTGATCCAGCAAAAAGAGACAAAGGAAATAGACCTTTTGTCGTTGGTTTAGTAGGTAGGATAGAACCATTCAAACGTCAAAAGGATTTTGTTGAGATAGCATCACATGTTGTTAAACATTGTCCAAACATCAGATTTCACATTATTGGTGCTGCACTCAATTCACCTAAACATCGTGCTTATGAACAAGAAGTTCGTCAACTGGTATCCAAAATGAAGTTGGATAATATTATTCATTTTACTGGACATAGAGATGATATACATATTGCAATGCAGGAACTTGATATATTAGTTACATTATCTGCAGGGAGTGTGATAGCAGAAGCAATGGCAACAGGTAAACCTGTCATCGGTACACCAATCGGTAGTACCTCCGAGATGATAGTGGATGAGGTAACAGGATGGGTCATTTCAACAGACCTAATTGATGGTATCGCAAGTAAGATAGTCCAACTATATAATGATAAAAACCTATGCAGACAGATGGGTGTAGCTGGAAGAAATCATGCTGAATCCACATTTAGTATCAACGAACATATTCGTAAGGTTCAAGATGTATATAGTAGATACCTTAGTGATATTGAATAAATATCCTGAAGTTTAAGTTGGAAAATAAGGTTTATTGTAAGATAACTTACAGCAAGTAACTATTACAAAATAAATTGACAGTTTCATGTTTCTCAGTGTATAATATCCTATATGGCACAACACTATGATAACGTAACAAAATATGTGACATCAGAACATTCTGAACCGTTTTCTATATTCATACTTGGTTATAATAATATAAAAGTTCTGGAGAATTTGGATAATAAACAAATCACACTCAAGGCACATGAAACTGATACTACATTAAAAGTCCAATTCCCCGATGAAATAGCAATTATACATAATGAGATACAAACGTATGGCAGTCAAGAACCAATGCCTTTTCGTATTGCTGGATACAACGGATTCCTTATCAGAGAACATAAGTTGAATGTATATTCAAGTGTTCTTTATCTACATCCCCAGGCAGGTAGAAATGATCCAGGTTACTACGAATATGTAGGATATGGTTGTGAATATAGAATTAAATATAGAGTGATTCGATTGATTGAGATTGATGGTCAGTCAATTATTGATGCAGATGTACCGGGTTTATTACCACTTACTCCGCTGATGAAGCCACCTGTAGGTGTGAATTCTATAGATTGGTTAGATAAATGCGTTGACTCAACATTCAATGCAAAAGTAGATACAGCCAACAAGAATTTATTACTAGCAGCCTTAGGTGTTTTTGGCAGCGTAGTTTATGATATGGAATTAATAAGACAACTATTACCGGAGGGCATAATGCAAGATTTTCCTTTACTCCAAGAATATATAAAAGAAGCAAGAGAGAACGCGATGGCACAAGGTTTGGAACGCGGGATGGAACGCGGGATGGAACGCGGGATGGAACGCGGGATGGAACGCGGGATGGAACGCGGACAAAAAAAGTTTGCTATAGAATCTATCCTAATGTTACTCAATGATAAGTTTGACGTTAGTAAAATACAAGAAATAAGACCTAATCTTGAGGAAATTGATGACTTAGCACAACTTAAAAATATACTACGCGCTATACCTGAAATACAGCACATTGATGAATTCGTGACATTGTTAAATAATAAGAATAGTTAGGAAAGGTCAGAATATATTGTCAAGAAAGTAGGAGTAAATACTTGTCGAATTCTGATTTAGAGGAGATTGTTATGCTTTCACAGGAACAACTTGACTATTATGACGAAAATGGTTATATCGGACTTACAGGGGTATTATCCGAAGATGAGATTGTAGCATTAAGACGGGTTACCGATGAGTTTGTCGAAAAGTCGAGAGAAGTCACAGAACACAACGAAATATTTGATTTGGAACCTGGACACACACAATCTAATCCACGTGTCCGTCGTATAAAAAGTCCATGCTTATACCATACAGTATATGACCAGACACTTCGTCATCCAAAAATACTTGGTATCGTATCGCAACTCATTGGTGATGGAATACGATACAATGGTCATAAACTGAACATGAAGTATCCAGAATTTGGGAGTCCTGTTGAATGGCATCAGGACTGGGCGTTTTACCCTCATACGAATGACGATTTGTTGGCAGTTGGGGTTGTTATTGATGATATGACAGTTGAGAATGGTGCATTAATGGTTCTACCCGGTACTCATAAAGGACCGACGTTGGATCATCACCAGAACGGGGCATTTGTTGGGGCAGTAACCGATCCTGACTTCACACCAGATGGTGCTGTACCAATAGAGTTAAAGGCAGGTGGAATAACGATTCATCACGTACGTGCATTGCATGGTTCTGCGCCCAATACATCAGACAAGCCACGTAGATTACTGCTTTTTCAATATTGTGCTGTGGATGCTTGGCCCCTCAGAGGAATACCAAATTGGGATACATTCAATGAATTTATTATTCAAGGTGAGCCAACAAATCAACCACGCATTGTGTCAACTCCTATACGTATGCCAGAACCTTTTCCTGAGAAGAAAGGTTCAATTTATGCGTTGCAATCTCTACTTGAGAAACCTATGTTAGTAGGTAATAACAAGTAGACGGTGCTGTGCTCAAAGAGATCAGACGTTTCATGTATACTACAAGAATTCGATAAGAAAGGTAGGTACTAAATGTGATATGTCCTCTCCGTTCTTGATATGATTACGGACTTGAGTTGAGGATATATCCGCATAGCAGTCAGGAAGTATCAGATAATTAATTGATGAACTGAATGGTTTAATAGATGGTTGGGTAACAAATTGTCTGATAGTATCAATATCCACATTATCTCGATTTGCTACAATAAGACAGCAATGTGAAAACAAATACTCAAGTTCAGATTTGATATTTGTATAGTATTTTGGATCAAAAATCCGTGTTAATGTATCGTATCCAACAATGAAGTGGTATTCTGTTTTATCTGGATAGATGTCGTTCAATGCCTCTACTTTGTCAATGTACCTGCCATGACTTGAGATTCCAACTGAGACACCCTTATGTTCTTCCGCATAAGGTTTTAACGTAAGTATTCTCCCTGCCAAAGGCAATCCAACCACATCTTTATCAACATTTGCTTTCGCAAGAAGCAAGAGCATCTCATCCAGTTGATATTTTGTTTGCGCATCTTCAATCATCTTGATATGGGCTACTGTGATGGGATTGAAAGAACCGGAAAAGATGCCAAGTTTTTTACCGGTATCATTGATCGGTTGGGAAGATCGGTGGGTAATTACTATTTGTGGGAAGGCATTGGAATCTAATTGTGAAATTTGTTGATTTAACTTTTCATATTCAGGCAGCGATTCAAACTTTTCAAGTGTTTTCATTTTTCATCTTTTTTCACTTTTTCCCAAATTTCATCAAGTTCCGTAAGTGTTTGATCAGTTAGAGTTTTTCCCTGTTTTTCCAATTCAGTTTCCATCCGTTTGAAACGTGTGATAAATTTCCGGTTAGACTTTCGCAATGTTTCCTCTGCTTGAAGATCAATAAAACGACATAAATTGACAACTGCAAACAAGAGATCACCTATCTCCATTTCAATTGCTTCAGTGTCATTTGTAGGTAAACTCTCCTTAACTTCAGTTAATTCTTCATCCACCTTCGCAACGACATCAGAGATATTATCCCAATCAAATCCAACTCGTGCAACTCGTTTCTGTATTTTCTGTCCACGTAGTAATGCAGGTAATGCATTCGGAATACCATCCAACACTGATTTTCGATCTTCATATCCTGATTCTTGACTTTTTATTGCTTCCCAGTTCTTAACTACATCCTCAGCATTTTCAACATTCACATCCCCAAACACATGTGGATGTCTACGAATTAACTTTTCAGTTAAAGTGTCAATCACATCGTAGATGTCAAAATTATTGTTTTCTGCTGCAATTTGTGCTTGAAGCATTATGTTTAGTAATAGATCACCCAGTTCCTCTTTCAATTTATCTGGATTTCCAGAATCAATTGCTTCAACTGTTTCATAGGTCTCTTCAATAAGAGTGGATTTTAACGAAGTATGTGTCTGTTCACGATCCCAAGGACATCCGTTTTCACCTCTTAATATTGCTATAACTTCTACGAGCGATTCAAACAAATCTTTCTGCATACAATACCTTTTATTCTTACGGAATTACCTTATTTAATTTGTGTCGTTTTCTTGTAAGTTTTCTAACTTGATAATCAATTGTCCGAGTTGAAATCTGAGAAGCATTGTGTATATTTGCATAAGTAGAGTCACTTGTGCTTCAGTCGTAAAATCGCTAACTTGTAAAAGCTGCATAAACTTATCTGCTCGTTCACGAATCTGTTCGGATTGCTCTACATCAATCGGTTCAGTCTGTGTGTTACTTTCTTTTATAAACTGCCATATTTTATCTTGTATTTCAATCATGTAATTTTTCGTCATTGCAGATCGGGCATTCTTTGCAGAATCTACCCAGATCGTATTTGCTTTCCAATTTAACATGAAAGCGATACTGTTGATAATTACATCACGAAGTGTATCCTCACCTGATAAAAGTTCTTCTAAGTTCGTTATACCTTCTGCCTCCGCAGAAAATGTCCGTACACGCTTAAAATCTTTTAAGTTTGTCAACAGTAATTCGTTCTCAGATAACAAGTGCCAAAAACTTCCACTCGTTGATAGCAGGACTTCAACTTGATGGCATATTTCATCTGTCAGTTGTCCTCGTATACATAAATTGTGGATACTGTGCAATCGGCTGCGGAATTGTACTAAACCCTCAGATGTCTGATCTTCAGTTCGGTTCGCAACTTGAGGAAGCAGATATTGGCGTATATGATTGAGTAGTTCAGTTATAGTAGTTGGTTCAGCGTTCATAAGTTAGGAAACCTTTTGCATCAACTTTGTTTTTATAATATCAAAGATAGCGGGAAATATCAACGCAAAATTATAATTCAAAATACACATCTTGACATCAGGTCTTACTTGTGATAGAATGTCTTTATGATGAAAGCAAAACTATATTTTCTCATTTGTCTATTATTTTTATTCAGTAGTGCAATTTTCTCAAAGGAAGAACCTCTAAAGGTTGGAGATAATGCACCAGAATTTATACTTCAAGATGTTGAAGAAGAACCCCACAATTTGAAAAAATTACGCGGTAAACTTGTTTTCTTAATTTTGGGTAACAGAAAAATACGAAAAGAAGATGACAAATGGGCTGATGCTTTTAAAAAGGATTATGAGAATCACAAACAGATTACTGCATATATCATTGGAGACTTACGTAGTGTTCCAGGATTTATACCAAAATGGTTTATCCAGAGACAATTGAAGCGAAGACCTCCTCCTGTTAAATTCTTGCTGGATTGGAAGGGCGAGGTGCATCAAAGGTATCATACGGACAAGAAGAAACCGAACTTATATCTGATTTCGCAAGAAGGTAAAATAGTGTTTCATCGTAAAGAGAATTTTAAACAAGAAATATATGATAAACTCAAAAAACAGATAGATACCTTATTGTTGGGAACTCCTTAATGGATTATTCTACATTGAAACGGCATTATAAAATACACATAGGTGAAAAAAATGGATAAAAAAAGTGAAATCAGGAAATATTATTCTCTACCTATGTTCCTTATAGGTGGTGGTTCATTTGTTGGTGTATTAGGCTGGTTAGGATTATCGCATGCAGCAGAGAGCATCATTTTTACTATAGGTTCATCACTATTGTCATTCTCTGGATCTATGACGACTTTATTCGGACTAATGAGTGTGGAAAGAGCTGCCCCAAGTAAACAAAAGATTAACAAACTAAAGTTAGAAATAATTAAGTATATTAAACTTCAGTATCCATCTTATATAATTACATTAGAAAATCTTAAACATGTATATCAGGAATTGTTTCTAACTTATCGTAAAATTCGTGATTATTGTAATGAATATCAACAGGAAATAAGAAAATTACGATCAAAGATAGAGAAATTTGAAAAATATCTACAAAAGAATCTTAAAGATAATTCTCCAATGATTGATAGTGACAGTCCAGATGGAATTGCAAAAAAAATTATCTGGTCAGATAAACAAATTCAGTTAACCAGTTACAATGAAACTTTAGAGAAACTTGAAGATTCTTTTACTTCATCAGACATTGAACGTTTTCGTATTGATTTATCACATATAAAACGTAATTTGCATATATTAGAACGAGGTATTAATAACTATCGTGAATTGATGATACTTTGTAATCAAAGTGATGCATTATATAACAAGATTGTTGATGTGAAACGTAGCGTTGATAAAACAGACAAATTGCTGATACATCAAAAAGATCGTTTGGAAGAGCTTAGATTGGAAATGGAAACAAAATGTGAAGAAGCAAAAGTTGAGTTGTCGCTATTCTTTCAACAATTTTATGCATTCATAGAAGATGAAGTGGAAGCATTGTCATAAACTCATAGATATGTTACAGATGACATTGTTTAAAGGAACGGTATGAAATATTTTGTTACGGGATGTGCTGGATTTATAGGATGGAAAGTTACTGAATTTTTGCTGACAGATGGACATTCCGTAGTGGGAATAGATAATTTAAATGATGCGTATGATGTAACTGTAAAAAAGTGGAGGCTTACCCAACTCCAAGATTCACCAAATTTTGAATTTCACCTTGTAGATATTTGTGATCTTACTTCACTTGAACCTTTATTTAATTCAAAATATGATGCTGTAATTAATCTTGCAGCTCGTGCCGGTGTTCGTCAATCCGTTGAAAACCCATGGGTTTACATTGATACAAATGTAACTGGCACTCTCAATCTACTTGAGATGTGCCGAAAATCTGATATTCAGAAATTTGTCCTCGCATCCACATCAAGTTTATATGGGGCAAACAATCCTCTTCCTTTCAGTGAAGATGCAGATACCAACAGACCACTTTCCCCTTATGCAGCTTCAAAAAAAGGTGCTGAAGCACTTTGCCATAGTTACCATCATCTATATAATATTGATACTACTGTATTCCGGTTTTTTACAGTCTATGGACCTGCAGGTCGTCCTGATATGAGTGCATTCCGTTTTGTTAAATGGATCAGTGAAGATAAACCTGTTACCGTCTATGGAGATGGGAAACAATCCTCACGCGATTATACTTATG
This sequence comes from Candidatus Poribacteria bacterium, assembly GCA_022825665.1. Taxonomy (GTDB): domain Bacteria; phylum Poribacteria; class WGA-4E; order WGA-4E; family WGA-3G; genus MSPOR6. The sequence continues at coordinate 1,067 of JAJDWI010000044.1, read as the reverse complement.
TTGAAGATATTGCACGTGGTGTTATAGCAGGATTAAAACCTATCGGTTACGCAGTCATAAATCTCGGTTCAGACAGTCCAATTGTGCTGATTGACACCATTAGACTTATAGAAGAACTCGTTGGTAAAAAGGCAAATTTATCACATCAACCATTTCATCCGGCAGATGTCCGTGCTACTTGGGCAAATATTCAGAAAGCAGATGAACTTTTAGGGTGGAAACCACAAGTATCGTTCCGTGATGGGATAACAAAACTTGTCGAATGGTATCAAGAACATCGTGATTGGGTTAAGGATGTACCGACAGGTTAGGCTGCTACCAATATTTCTACCGCTTTCTCCAAAGCTTTTTCATCTACTTTCAATTTAGCGTTTTCTACTTCGCGTTTTACATAAGTCAAGGTATGCGCAAGGTTCATTGGTGTTGCAATATCTTCTATTATCTTCTGTAACCTTTTGACATCGGTCTTCTTAATACCTGTCTGTTCTTCCACACGTGTGTGCAGTGCTGCAGGGGATTCTGGTTCCTGAGGTTTTTCTTTCGGTCTGGGTGTTGTAGGTTTCTTCACGGTCCGAGTGCGTTTACGCGTAGTGGATTTCTGTATTTTTCCCGTTTCCAACGACTTTAAACCACACTCTTTACACAAATTAGCTGTAATCTCAGCTAAAGTCATCTTAACTATTACTTCAGTTATAGCACCACAAAGTTCACATTCTGTTAGATTTTCAATTCCAGCAAGGATGTCGGTATGTAAGGTCAACATCTTTTGCTTATCTGTCTTCGTCGGCTTTTCTTTTTGACATAGCGCGATCAGTTTTTGTGCCGACTTTTCAATTTGGTCTAATTTACCCATGATTTACCTCCAAATAATGTTATTATCAGTATAACATATATGTAAATAAATGTCAAGGAAATTAGAGTTATATTTTGAAGTGCCATCGATTTTTTAGACCACAATTTAGTGATAGTTAAGACAAGTTTTTTGCTCAAATTCCATAGGTGTTAAATACCCTAATGCCGAGTGAGGTCGTTTCTGGTTATACACTTGTTCTATAAAATGTCCAATG
>JAJDWI010000138.1 GCA_022825665.1 Candidatus Poribacteria bacterium | reverse complement strand
CGATGCAGGCAAAACCTATAGCTGCGTCGCTTATATGGACATGTTAGCACGACAATATCCCGGTGCAAGACTTACATTCATACACCGTTATCTCAATAGAGTTTATAGGAATGTTATACCAACCTACGAAAAATATCTCGGATTCAAACCCGCAACCTATAAATCCCAAAACCCCACGCCAATCGTAAAATACGGAGGAGAACTCCCCGAATTCTTTGAATACTGGAACGGTTCCCGTATTTACATCAACGGATTGGACAAAATCGAGAACATGCTATCAGATTTTTATGATGGTGCATTTGTCAATCAAGCAGAATTAGTGCCTTTCGAATCGTGGGATCATTTAAGGGCGCGCGTCTCAGAACGCGCAGGCACAGCACCCATCGCATTCCTACTCGGTGATTGCAATCCAAGCACACCCAACCACTGGATACGCCAACAAACCAAAGCAGGAAAAGTACAGTTCTTTGAGATGACATACAAAGATAACCCTGAAATCTACAACCAACTGACAGGAGAAATCACAGACGAAGGCAAGCGTCGCGTAGATAGACTCCAAGACCTGGAAGGTCTACGTTATAAGCGTGGCTACGAAGGGCTATGGGTCTCAGGAGAAGGATTAGTCTTTGAAGAATTCCAACCCGACATCCACATCATTGACAACTTTGACGTGCCGGATGAATGGATACGATTTCTCAGTATTGATTGGGGCTACCGCAACCCCGCAAGTTGTATCTGGTGGGCAAAAGACAAGGATGGTCGTGTCTATGCATACAAGGAGATATACAAAACCAAACTCACGCAACCCGATTTCATCAAGATGATAAAGGACCACCGCGAAGAGGGTGAACGTATTGATTATGCCGCAGTAGACAGTGCTGATCAAGATGCGGTAGAGCAGCTAAAACAAGCAGGTTTCCGCGTTGAAGAACCTAAAAAGTCTCGTGCCAAACAGATAGATGCAGTAAAACAAAGACTAAAGGTAGACGAAACAGGCAAACCCTCAATCTTCTTCTGTCGAAACAGACTTGTGCATCCACCAGACCCAGAGTTAAAAGAGGCATATCGTCCGCTTGAAGTCACCGATGAGTTCTTAACCTGTGAATATCTTGAAAACACAGACGGCACAGACAAAGACGACGAAGCAATCACCCGCGACCATCACGGTATAGACAGCACAGCCTATTTCGTCCTAAGCCTCCAACGTAAACGTAAGACTGTCGGCAGTGGCAAAGTCGTCTGCGGCGCAGTCACCATGGGCAGACGATTCTAATACACCTATGTCCATTATTATCCGAATACTAACGACTAAATATGAAAAAAAACCGAAAAGGAAAAACGTACCAAAATGAAAATCTCAAAAAAATCGTACCACCTCATAAACCCAGTTTCAGACTGGCATAAACCCGAAACCCAAAACGAACCAAAAAACGAAAAACAGCCTTTTTTGGTTCGTTTTTTCCGAAGCAATTTAATTCATAATAGGACACCTCCTAACCCTCGTAGGGGCGGGGTCTCCCCGACCGTATTCAGACAAAAAATCCATATACCCATGCCCAATCGTAGGGGCGGGGTCTCCCCGCCTGTATATTGTGGCACATTTATCTGAGAAAATACTAATCCTGAAATCCTGAAAATCCTGGTTCAGACATAAGTAATTGTCGTAAAGTCGGTACCGATAGGTCCTTCCTACAGAGGAATACTTAATTTAGAAAATCATATTATTTGGAAAACTGAATGGATCTGATAAGGATTGAATAATACACTTGACAAAAACCTAAAAACGTATACAATTAAAATATTTTCACATTCTGAATGATTCCACACGAATAGATTGCTGACCTTACACAACAAGATTATAATTACAAATTATTCCTGCTAAGGAGCATTAAATGTCAAAACGTATAAAAATCGGTTTAATTGGATGTGGCATGATATCCGGTTCACACGTCAACGGTTATTTAGCACACCCGCAGCATGCTGAAATCGTCGCTGTTTGCGATACAGTTGATGCAAACGCTCAGCGCAGAGCAGCAGAAGTGCTTTCTGGTGCGGAAGCACGCGCTAAGACTGCATCGGACGAAGCAAAAAAAGCAGATTCAGCAGAAGCACGCGAAACTTTAAAAGAAAACGCTGCACGTTGGGCAGAATATAAAGATAACGGTGTTGAAATCTTCAATGATTTCAAAGAAATGTTGAAATCGGTTGAATTAGATGCCATTAGTCTTGCAACACCACCCTTTTTCCATGAAGAGCCTACAGTTGCAGCTGCAAATGCTGGCAAGCATGTCTTTTGCGAAAAACCGATGGCACGCACTGCAACTGAAGCAAGAAACATGCGCGAAGCATGTGATAAAGCAGGAGTGAAACTTGCATATCAGAGTGGAGGAACATGTCTCAATAAAACGAGTTATGCTATCCGAGAGGCAGTTACATCCGGATTAATAGGTGACGTACACTATGGGCGGTTGACAAGTTACCGCCTACGTGGAAGACCTAATGTTGACATGTTCGGTTTCGGTAAATGGTTCCTCAATTCAGCATACAGTGGGGGTGGTACGACCTATGACACAGGTGTCTACGATATAAACCGTTCTATCTATCTACTCGGTTCACCACAACCCGCCACAATCAGCGGAATAGCATATCGCGGCATGCCTCCCGAATATACTGGTGAAGAAATTAACGATGTTGAGGAATTCGTTTCCGTGTTTGTTCGTTTTACAAACGGTATGTCCTTTACTTATGAACATGGATGGTCAAGTAATATGGCAGGACAACCGCAAGGCATCTTTATTTTCGGTTCTAAAGGATCATTTAGTGGTGATAAACTCTTCCTTGAAAAAGGGAAATGGGAGACTGACGACAAAGGTAACCGTAGACGTTATCAAGGTAACCTTGAAGAAACACCGTTAGAGCTGCCAGATAAACACTTCCCCGATAAGTTCCGTGATTTTCTTGACGCATGCAACAGTGATGCACAACCTGCAAGCAATGCTGATATTGGTCAGAAGGTTACTGAAATAATGAGCGGCGCGCTTTTATCTGCCAAACTCCGTCGTGAAATCAGCGTAGAAGAACTTTACGAAATAGAAGCACTCCGCACTGAACCGACACCGGGATGGCCTATCAAAGCGGGGATATAAATATACATTGAGGAGGAGTAACCTTATACAATGGATGATTTATCGAAATTTATCCGAAATATACCTGACTATCCGATACCCGGTATTATTTTTAAAGACATTACACCACTTTTAGGAAATGCACCTGTTTTCAACGCTGTAATTGAGGTATATGCAAACCATTACAAAAATGAATCAGTTGAGGTTATTGTAGGACCTGAAGCAAGGGGTTTTATTTTTGCTTCTGCACTCGCTTATCGTATGGGTGCTGGCTTTGCACCTGTTCGTAAAGAGGGAAAGTTACCGCACGACACATATCAAGTTACCTATGATCTTGAATATGGAACTGATACATTAACTATACATCAAGACGCTTTTCCAAAAGGGAGTCGTATACTTATATGTGACGATCTCTTAGCTACGGGAGGAACTCTTGCTGCAACAATTGAACTTGTTGAAAAACTGGGTGGAGACATTGTTGGTATTGCCCTTTTAATAGAGCTACCGGAACTTAATGGGCGACAAAAAATCGGGGATATTCCTATCTTTTCAATCTTTGAATTTGGCGATTCGTAAGTGAAATCAAAGGACTCCATGCTGAACCGACACAGGTTTGCCTATTCAATAAGAAATAATGTTTCTCGGATGGGATTAATTATTCCTATATTTTTTTATTGGCTTATGGTAGGTACTGTAATCGCTAAATAGAAAAACTCGTTCAATTACTGAAAATTCTGCAATTTGCTATTAACCTTTTCAATTTAAGGTTTACATAGTGTCAATAGATGTCCTAAGAGACAGATATCTGAAAAAGGGAAAGGGGTCTCTTAATGAAATTAAAGTGTCAATTGATAGGAGCGAAATGCCCACCTTATTCACATGATGGTGAATTTCATCCAAACAATAAAACAATTACAGGTCTATTACCTGATTTGCGTCGGTGCGCGAATTGCATAGCTTATGATTCACCAACGCTACCTGTATTCCGAGACGATTTACTACAAATCGCTTCCATAACACTCATTAAAAAAGGTCCTACGTATAATCCTACACATGAAAGTGGTGCAAGTTTTGGAACTTTTATCCGTCCACAAATTTGTGGAAGTTTGATGTATGCAAAACAGAGAGAACTCAAACACTTATCACGAGAATCCCCTGAATCCTATATGGTGTCAGACGGTAATGGATTATTAAATATAGAGGAAGAGATAGAACTTATTGAAAATTTTCCTGATGCCGATGCAGAAAATTTTGTGGATGAACTCGTTTGGGAACTCTCTGTTGCCAATTTTGAGAAAGCCTTACCCCAACTCCTCAAAGCATTGACACACCGTGAACAACAGGTTTTCTCCTACATTCGCGAGGATATACCGAAGTGTGAAATTGCTAAAATGATGAATCTTAGTCCGCCACGAATCAGTCAGTTAGCACGAAATGTAGAACAGAAATTGCGTGATGCATGCCAAAGGTTCGGGTTAATTGAATAGTCCCAAAAACGAGTAACTACAACCCATTATAACAGGGTATGTGTGTTCATTCTATTTTGAAAATTATCAAGATTTAACTTTAGAGTCGATTGACATGCCGGCACAACAACTGGCACGTAATCATCTCTTCTTGTTTGATCGCACAATACGTTCTAATAAATACCCATATTGTATTCTCCGCGTTCTCCAGGAATGCTATACGTGCATTCATTGTTTTGATTCATAAATCAATCATACCAAAGCAAGATTAACCCACCGATCTCGCTTTTCCGCCACATTTCACAAGATCTCTTAGAGAATTTTCAGGAATAATCCACAATTCGCTATTAACTTTTCCGAATTAAGACATATATATAATATATGACCTTGAATTTATATAAATGTCTTTATATTACTTTTTTATTGCAGAGAGGTGTCCATAAACCAATATAACTGTAATAAAGCCTACGTGAGAAGGAGTATTCTATGTCCACCACGTTCCATCAGAAAGATGGAATTCTAATTCTTGAACCGAGTAGCAAAATTATAGGGGACGCTATACCAGAATTACAAGAAATCTTAATAACCCATATAGATAAAACTGAAACACCTTATATCCTTATTAACCTCAAACGTGTTCATAAAATGGATAGCGCAGGACTTGGTGCATTCATCTCAATCTATAAGATGGTAAGGGCAAAAGGAGGACGAATCGCAATTATCAATGTAGATAAAAATATCAAAAATTTGATTGTCAAAAGTCGACTTATCAACATATTCGAGCATTTCAGCACAGAGGATTTAGCGGTCAAGGCATTTTTAAATCACTACTATTAGGATTATATATAATGTTGTTAGGTATTATTGTTATTGGATTGCTGGTGTTACTCGGTATTATTATACGAAGTTTTTAATCTATCAAGTACTCTGGCATGTCCTCAACTAATTCAAATATTCGGTATAAAAAAATGATGTGCTCTTTTCCTGAATATCACCTTAATAACAACGGTAGGTGCGGTTTCCTAACCGCACAGCACGCCAAAATTCGTTTTCCCGAACTCACGTTAGGTAACCATTTTGTTATCTACTTGTTCTTTTTTTCTGGGTGACAATGACCAAAACAGGACTTAATAAAGTCCGATTCTTATTAACGCTTTCAAGATATTGCCATATCTACCCATCACTGAGTCATAGTACCCACTACCTAAAGGTAGGGGCTTGTGCTTCCTCGCGGATAGCTGATCTGAGCTACGTCTTACATCTGCTCCACTTTAGGCAGCTAAGCCTGCCCGTTTTATAAGAATTGGTGGAATGCACAAACAGTTGATCGGGTTCTTACATCTCGTATCGGTCGCGTGCATTCCTTATACTTTTATAGTGATTTCGCACCAGCACCACACAACTTTCTACGGTTGGAGATAGGACTCAGCACGGGTTAGTGCTGAGGTAGAAATCCTATCCAAAGATGCTGCATATATGATACCATAGATTGATTAGATTGTCAAATATATTTTTATAACACCCTTAGCCGTCTACATCCCACAAGCTAAAGCATGGGGATTTGACGGAAGATGTTAATATTCAACGCGAGACATTCAAATTACTTCACCTAATAACTCAGTTTACGTGATTATCACAATGAATTTAAGGTTGACAATTACACCTTAATTCTGTATCCTTTTATAATAGTATATAGATAGGATTTATATGAAATAGAAGTTAAAAGGAATGTAATATCTTGAAAAAACAGAATGATATGGAGGAACAGATGTGAAAAGTTTTGAGTTTTTTGAACCAACCACCCTTGCCGAAGCGTCCAGCCTATTTGCCCAAAAACACGCGCAACTCCTTGCCGGTGGAACAGACCTTGTTATCGGAATGAAGGCATACACTGAAACACCAGAAACCGTAATAAGTCTACAGAAAATACCGGGATTGGATGGAATTACTACTGATAACGATAAAAGCATTTCTATTGGAGCGATGACGAAGGTAAGACAAGTAGAGTTATCTGAGGATATACAGCAATACCACACAGCATTAGCGGAAGGTGCGTCAGAAATAGGCTCAATACAAATACGCAATCTCGCTACAATCGGTGGTAACATCGCACATGCCTCTCCTGCTGCAGACACAGTCGCAGGTTTGCTTGTTGCTGACGCACAGGTAGATATCGCAAGTGCTGATGGTGAACGATCTGTCCCGATTAATGAACTTTTCACAGGGCCGGGACAAACAGTCCTAAAACCAGGTGAGATAATTACACAATTTCGACTTCTGCATCCGGCATCTGGTTCCCACTATATTAAGCATAAAATACGTGAAGTCATGGATTTAGCATTTATCGGTGTTGCTTCTGCAGTCAATATGCAAAACGGTGTAATTAAAGAAGCACGGATTGGACTCGCTGCAGTTGCACCAACCCCAATTCGAGCAACAGAAGCAGAGAATCTTCTAAGCGGCAAAACACCTACACCAGAACTATTGGCACAAGCAGGCGAAGCCGCTGCCGCTGCAACCAGTCCGATATCAGACTTAAGATGTTCTGCTGAACACCGAAAAGAAATGGTCGATGTCCTGACAAGGCGAACTCTGCAAAATGCCTTGGACAGAGTATAAAGGCAATAGAATTCATATTTTAAAGTGAAGATTGAGTCTCATACTTCACATGTATGTTAAGGAGAAAAATATGGCAAAACACCCTGTCAGTCTAAAAGTTAATGGAGATGAACACGATTTACTCATTGAACCACGCAAAACATTACTCGCGGTACTTCGTGATACAATCGGTTTGACAGGAACGAAAGAAGGATGTAGCACAGGAGATTGTGGTGCATGTACTGTTATCGTTGATGGAAAAGCTGTCACGTCTTGTATGGTACTTGGAGTCACCGCATCTGGAAAAGAGATTACGACGATTGAAGGTTTAGCAAGTGACGGTGAACTTCACCCTATACAACAAGCATTTATTGATACAGGCGGTTATCAGTGCGGTTTTTGTACCCCAGGCTTTATTATGGCATCAAAAGCCCTTGTAGATGAAAATCCTGACCGAACGGAAGAGGAATTCAGATTTGCGCTTGGTGGCAATATTTGCCGTTGTACCGGATACACAAAAATACTTGAGGCAGTACTACAAGCCGCTGAAGAGATACGAACCAATTCATAGACAACAAGCAGAAGAGATCTGCACTAAGGAATAAGGAGAAAACATGGCAAAAACACATCGAGGGTCAGGCATCAGACACCTATATGTCGATCCGAACGGGAATGTCCATGAAGGAGAATATAACAATGGACGCGGCACATGTCCCGCTTGTGGACGAACGGGTGTAAAGGTGCTATATACACGTGAAGTTGATGAAACTTCATTTAGAGTATGCAAAAGATGTAATACTGCTATTGGACGCGGGAAAATAGAAATTCCCACAGCCACCGCAGCTGCAGAATAGTAACCACATACCATCTTAATACAAGACATTATATATAGAAAGGAGAATTGCATGTCAGATTATTCTGTCGTTGGTAAAAAATTACCGCGTGTAGACGCTGTTGAAAAAGTAACCGGTGCCGCGCAATATGGTGCAGATGTGCATCCTGCTGGCATGCTCTACGGTAAAATCGTACGTAGTAAGCATGCACACGCAAAAATCCTCAGTATTGATACCAGTGAAGCAGAAAAACTACCCGGTGTCAGAGCTATTATTACGCAGGACGATGTACCGAGTGGTCGACGAGTTTTTGCAACTGATAAAGTGCTTTATTTGGGTGAACCGCTTGCAGCAGTCGCTGCTACTGATGCTGACGTTGCTGAAGAAGCCGCTGAACTGATTAAGATTGAATATGAAGTGTTGCCTGTAGTGCAGGACGTAATGGAATCCATTAAGTCATCTGCCCCTCGCTTACACGGAGATGAAACAAAAGATGGTCCAAACCGTCGAGACATTAATGCAAAAATAAAGGAACTGTCAAGCGATCAAGAAGATGACAATAGCGACACAATACGGAAACTTAAAGCAGAATTGGAACAGTATTCTGATGAAGTTTATTATAATATCTCAGCCGAAACACACAATGAAGCGGGAGATGTAGAAAAAGGATTTGCTGAGTCTGATGTCGTCGTTGAAGATACCTATGTGATTCCTCGTGTCCATCAGACCTATATGGAGCCACACGTCTCAGTTGCAAGTGCTGATTCATCAGGTAAAATAACGGTATGGGCATCAACACAAGGTCCCTTTGCTATCCGATCCGGTATAGCTGGTACACTTGGTATTCCACTGACACAAATAAACGTCATCGGAACAACAATGGGTGGCGGTTTTGGTGGACGATTTGGTGTGATCATAACGCATGTTCCTGCGGTATTGCTCTCACAAAAATCTGGTCGTCCAGTTCGTGTGCAAATGACTCGGGAAGAGGAATTCCTTGATGGTAGACCTGCTCCTGGTTGCGTAATCAAAATAAAGACCGGTGCTACCAAAGATGGACATATTCTTGCAAGGCAAGCACTTGCATTTTGGGATTCAGGTTCAGTCTCTGGTGCTTCCATCGGTAGTACAATCCGAGTGCGTGGTGTTTATAAGATACCAAACATTAAAATAGATGCCTACGGCGTACATACCAACAAATCTGGTACTGCTGCCTATAGAGCACCGGGTGCACCACAGGCGATTTTCGCAGGTGAATCACAACTTGACGATATTGCAGAACAAATTGGTATGGATCCTGTCAAATTCCGTCTGATGAATATGCGCGAAGAGGGTGATGCTGTCCCCGCTGGTGGAAGCGAACCAAAAGTCGGGTACAAGGAAACTTTAGAGGCTGTTGCAGATGCCGCCGGATGGTGGGATCGTGAAGCAGATGACAACCAAGGTTGGGGAGTTGCCATTGGTGATTGGACAAACGGATGCGGTCCTGGTGGTGTTTATGTCTCCGTCCACGAAGACGGCAGTGCACGTATATTCCACGGCTCTATGGACATCACAGGAACAGACACAGCAATCACACAGATTATCGCTGAAATCTTGACTGTGCCTTATGAAAACGTAACTATACGTCGTGGTGATACTGATTCTGCTCCATATTCTACTGGTTCAGGTGGTAGCGTTGTAACTTTCACAATGGGTAACACAGCAAAACTGGCAGCTGAAGATGCACGTAGACGTATTCTTGAACTCGCGGCTGAAAGACTCAATACAAACGAGGATAACCTTGAACTGAAAGATGGTGCGGTTCATATTGTTACCGCAGATCCGCCAAAATCCATTTCATTGGGTGAACTCGCTGCATATAGTCTTTCAACAACAGGAGGTCCCATCGTCGGTAAAGGCTCCTTTGCACGGCAACCGAGTACACCTGCACTCGCAGCACAGATAGCAAAAGTTGAAGTTGACCCTGATACCGGTAGAACAAGAGTCCTGAAACTTGTTGCCTCACAAGATGTCGGGTTCGCAATTAATCCGATGGCGGTTGAAGGACAGATTGAAGGTGGCACAGTGCAAGGTTACGCATGGGCAATGATGGAAGAAATGCAATACGGTGATAACGGTAATATTAATCCTGGCTTCGTTGATTACCGAGTTCCTACCTCTGCTGACCTGCCTACCGTTGAATCTGTTATCGTTGAGGTGCCCGCACCGAACGGTCCTTATGGAGCAAAAGGTGTAGGTGAACCGCCTATCACACCCACATTGGCAACGATGGCAAATGCTGTCAAAGATGCTGTCGGCATACGGGTCACTGAATTACCGATCAAACCCGAAAAGGTTGTTGAAGCATTGAAGAACAATGGACATGGCGCGTAGTTTTCTAATAACGGTTCTTGCAATGTATTCAAACCTTGCAAGACCGTTATTTTACTCAGATATAGATCATGATAGAATACGCGTTAATTAAGCCTACAGTCTATGTTGAAACATCAGTAATCAGTTATTTAACTTCGCTTCCGAGCCGTGATAGTTTTATATTTTCTCGACAAGAAGCGACTCGTAGGTTATGGGATCAGTATTTTGACAGTTTTGAGTTTATTGTTTCTGAATCGGTTGTTAATGAAATTAAACAAGGGGATGTAATTGAAGCTCAGAAAAGACTTAAAACTGTTGAATACTTAACGACATTGGAAACATCCCAAGCAATAGATAAACTCGCTCAACTCCTGATAGATTCAGGTGCTGTACCACCGAAATCTCGGTCAGATGCACAACATATATCTATTGCAACGGTTCATAATCTCGACTATCTAATATCATGGAACTTTAAACATATTGTCAATGAATTAAAGCAACAACATATTTATAGAGTTTGTCGTAGCGCAGGTTATACACCAGTGAATCTTTGTACACCTTTAGACTTAATTGAGGAGATACAAATGAAAGAAAAACTCGATACAAAAACAGATCCAATACTTGAAGAATGCTATCGAATGAAAGAAGAATTCAATGCACAATTCAACTCAATGGAGGAACTCTCTGCCTATCTAATGGAAATTGAAAAACAGGAAAAAGCACGTGGTAAAAAATATCGACCCGCTCCGCCTCCACCGCCTGACTTTGAAAAGAATATTAAAAAAATGTACAAAGAACTTGCTATTAAAAGAAAACAGGAAGGTAAAGATCCTGATCAATCGTTGTAAATCCGATACTTATATATCTATAGGAATTCAGAGAAATTATGTTTGGAGAAATTAGAAACGAACAAGGCGAACGTCTTGATTATACATACCACGAAGGTAAAGGCGACAGAATTGTAGTAATTGGGCACGGTGTCACTGGTAATAAAGATAGACCTGCCCTAATCGCTTTAGCAGATGGTCTTGCCGATGCTGGTATTTCCGCACTCCGCTTTTCATTTTCCGGTAATGGCGAATCAGAAGGTGCATTTACAGATTCCACGATTACAAAAGAGGTTGCAGACCTCGGCAGTGTCATTGATGTCCTTAGCAAATATAAGATCTGTTATGTTGGACATAGCATGGGTGGCACAGTCGGGGTGCTACGTGCTGCTTCTGATGAACGTATTGAAGTCCTTGTTTCACTTGCTGGTATGGTCCATACAAAAGCATTCGCTGACCGTGAATTTGGTGGTGTAATACCTGACAAGGGTTTTATGTGGGATGAACCGGATTGTCCGCTTTCACAAAAATATATGGATGATGTGGCAACGATTGATAGTGTTGCAAAAATCGCAAGTAAATTTGCTGTTCCTTGGCTTTTAGTTCACGGTTCAGAGGACGATATTGTTCCAATTCAAGATAGCATTGATATATTAAATTTCGCAAACGAATCAACAGAACTCCTTGAACTTCCCGGCGTAGACCACGTTTTTTCCGATGATGGCACTCCTATCATGGTTGAAAAAGTTGTCGCGTGGGTTAGCCAAAAATTGTAACTACATTTCTTAAAAACGAATACATCGGAGAAGTCAAATTATGTCATCACCCCGATTATCAGTTTCAACGTGGAGTTTGCATCGGCAACTCGGAAAACCTGGATTTACGGGACCCGCACACGACATGCAAATACCTACTGAAACCCACAACAACGGACCTATTCCACTGCTGGATTTACCATCTCGTATTGCAGAATTCGGTATAAATACAGTTGAACTCTGTCATTTCCATCTTCCCTCAGTTGAAAAAACATATCTATATGAACTCCGCGCAGCACTCCAAGATGCTGATCTTGAACTTTTCTCCTTACTAATAGACGATGGTGACATCACACATCCCGATAATGCAGAACGTGACATCGCATGGATTGAAAAGTGGATTGACATTGCTGGTGAGCTTGGTGCGGAATGTGCGCGTGTCATTGGTGGTAAAGCAGAACCGTCCGAAGAAACCTTAGCACAAAGTCAAAATGCACTCTCTCGACTAACCGAACGTGCTAATGCTGCTGGTATACGTTTGATGACTGAAAACTGGTTCTCTATTTTTTCAACACCAGAAAATGTCAACACTATTTTAGACAATTTGGATGGTAAAGTTGGGTTATGCCTTGACTTTGGCAACTGGCGTGGTGATGCAAAATATACAGACCTTGCAGCAATTGCACCGCGGGCAGAATCGTGTCATACCAAAGCACATTTTGCTGCCCCACGTGAAATTGACAAAGACGATTACATCCAATGCCTTGATCTTACACAGGAAGCCGGCTTTGCTGGTCCGCATACCCTCATCTACGACGGACCTGGTGATGACGAATGGGAAGGTTTGACTATTGAACGCGAAGTCGTGAACCCTTATCTCAATTAAATTGGGAGGATTTTATAATGGCTTCTAATGCTATTACCACGATTGCTCAGATGATGGAAACACTACCAGAAACATTACAGAATCAGATTGTTGAACATCTGCGTGAGTATATTGCTGAGCAACAAGATGAACTCCGATGGGAAAATACTTTTAACAATACGCAGGACCAACTTGTTAAAGCTGCCCGCCGCGCAAAACAGGAGATTGCAGAAGGTAAAGCTGAACCAATGGATTTGGATCGGTTATGAAATCTGCGACATTACCATCTTTTTGGACAGCTTATCAGAATCTTGATAACACACTAAAAAATCAAGTAAAAAAAGCTTATAGATTATGGATGTCTAATCCCTTTCATAATTCTTTGCGTTTCAAGTGTATTAATAATAAAGAAAATATTTGGTCTGTACGTATCACACAAGGTTACCGTGCTGTTGGCACTTTAGAGAAAGATACAGTTACATGGTTCTGGATAGGAAATCACGATGAATATACACGGTTTTTTTCATGATACTGTGATCCAGTTTAGTAGAAGTACCACTTAATTGATAAAATATGTTCTCATTATCAAAAACACAACACAGTCTAACTATCGCTTGGAACGACGAACAAGTTTTAGGTTACCATTATCCTGAAGATGGCAATCGTCCCTTTTGCCATCCATTGAATCTACCCGGTGCACCTTCACTTACCATGAACGAACCTGGAGATCATGTCCACCATCAAGGACTATGGGTTGCGTGGAAAAAGGTCAACGATGTCAATTTCTGGGAACAACCCGCAAAGGATGCTGATCCCACTGGCTTTGGCAAGATTGTTCATCAACGGATTGTTTCACTGAATACCACCACAAACAGCGCGAGTTTACTAACAGAAAACGCCTGGATTGATTGGCAAGGTAGAACACATCTAAATGAGACACGAAAAACAACCGTTCATGCACCATCTGATGATTCTATGCAAATTTCTGTAGGATTGACACTTCGTCCAAACCAACGTGAGGTTGTACTTGACTTGAGACGAGGTGAACCCGGTGCAGATGGAAGATACTACAGCGGCATGGCAATTCGATTTGACAACATCATCACACCCGGCAACCTTTTAGATGCCGATGGACGCACCGAACCAACGGACATCTTCGGTAAACAGAGCAAATGGTGTAGTTTCACTTCCAAACACCCAACTGACAATGAAACCTACGGAGTTGCAATCATTGACCACCCAGACAATCCCCGTCATCCAACAACGTGGTGGGTACGCAACCGACAAAACTACTGCTTAATCCATCCCTCACCCGTCTATTATGAACCTTTCCATCTCTCACCCGACGCATCCTTGACGTTGCGATATAGCGTAGTTCTCTATCGCGGTCATCCAGATGCATCCTTATTTGAGTAGATTGTCAAACTCTTTATTAATATGGTCTAAATAGTAATGCCAAACAGTGAAAACACCATCACCAGTGCCTTTGTAAATGTCCTACGTAACATGCGGGATGCTTGGACTGTCAATGAACAAATTACAAAACCATTCCTAAATGCGTCAACAAAACCTGATGTGATTGTTACCGAGACGGGACGAAACCCAATTGTCATTGAGGTAAAAATAGACGGTAAAACACCGAACTTTTCGGGCATTACACAAGCAAAGGCACATATCGGAAGTGAACTTAATCCCAACCTTTTCTCAGGACTCACTTACAATACCGTTGAGAATGTCCTACGCATCCGCATGCCTGCGCGATTCAAAACGATGCCACAAGAGAACATTGACATTGAAATGCGAAATGCAGAAGACATCGCTTATATGCTTATCAACAAACCGGAAACAGAAATTGAACCGCACCCTGATTGGGACCTATTTATCAATGAAGCAGAAGAAACTGAACTTGAGAGTGAACCAGAATTTGATAGTTTCCCAAAAAGTGGTTGGTTAAATGGCAGTGTAGCTGATATAGCAACCGCTATTCGCGTCGGGGCAACGCCAATATCTAAAATCAATGCTGCCGCTGACCTATTAGAAGCACGGATAGAAATTGCCGCAAAACAACTTGAAGCTGCAATTTCAATTCGACCAGGTATCGGAACGGAAATCGAAGGGATCCTCTTTCAAAAAATTGGTGAACAAACTTCACGAATGGCAATGCTTATTATCACCAACGCATTTGTTTTTCAGAGCGCACTTGCAGGTAAATCTGAAATGAAGAAAGTACTTTCCCTCAAACGGATGTTATCCGACAACTCCAAACGTCTACGCTATGATCAAGTGATTGCAGGATGGAACATTATTCTCAAGGTAAATTATCGTCCAATTTTCTATGTTGCAAAAAGACTTATTGAGGCAATTGCAACTGACGACGAACTAATTGATAGGGTCCTGGCAATTCTCTGTAAAGCAGCCAGGGAACTCGTTGACCAACGACTCACACAGGTACACGAACTCGCTGGTACTGTATTTCAACGTCTCATTGTTGACAGAAAATATATTAAAGCAAACTACACACGTCTTGAATCCGTTTCCTTGTTGTCTGCATTAGTTCTGCCAAAAACCCAAGAAAATGTAAGCGAATTAAAGGTCGCTGATTTTGCATGTGGAACAGGTTCGCTTCTCAACGGTGTATACCAACGTATCATTGAACTATATGAACAAACAGACAACAAGGGCAGCCCTATTCACACTAAGATGATAGAAAATAATCTTGTTGGATGTGACATTATGCCGAATGCAAGCCACTTGACTGCATCGTTGTTAACAAGCACCTATCCAGACTTGAAAATCGGGAATACCCGAATCTATACAATGCCTTACGGTAGACAAACAGATAGTAGCTATGCCCTTGGTTCGCTTGATCTGTATGATGGTCCTGAAGGAAAGTTTCCCCTTCCAATGATGGGTACAGAATTCCAACAAGTCGGTGGAGATGACGACGCGACAGTAATTCCACAAAAGGAATTTCACCATAAAGAATTTGATATTGTCGTCTTAAATCCACCGTTTACCAGACCAGATTCCGATGCAAGCAGTGGTACACCTAAAGCCGTATTCAAAGGAAGCAGCAGGGGCAAATTGGAAGAACAAGCGATGCGGAAAGCACGCAAACGAAAAAAGTGGCGAGTCGGAAACGGAAACGCTGGACTCGCTTCTGATTTTGTTGACCTCGCAGATAAAATGTTAAAGGAAAACGGGAAGAGTAGAATGGGATTCATTTTGCCTATTACATGTCTCGCCGTCTCAGACTGGCAGAAAGTCCGAAACATGTGGGCGACTGAATACCACGACGTTGTTGTGATTACCATAGCGGATGCCAAGGCTGAAGACTGCGCGTTCTCCGCGGATACCAATATGGCAGAGTGCATGGTAATAGCATCCAAGGGAAAAGAAAATGATAATACAGGGCGAGGCACGTTCATATCTCTGAGTCATCGACCAAGGAGTGTTTTAGAAGCGTTTGAAATAGCCAAGTTTACATACAAGATTGATAACTTACGACAACTTGAAGATGCCCCAAGTGGTGGTGAACCCATCAAGGTTGGCGATGACATTTTTGGACATGCACTCAACTGTCCCCTACAGATAGACAGCACGTGGGATTCAGTTCGGATTAAGGAGATGGCTTTAATCCAGTCCGCACACCGTTTAGCTAACGGAGAGATGTGGCTACCAACACAAGCAGCTCCTATTGAAATTCCTATCTGTTTAGTTAACGATATTGCAAAAATTAGTGCAAGCCATCGTGATATTTTTGAGAAAGGAAAACGAGGGGCATTTGATATAGAAGAGAGTTATACGGATACTGATCTCTATCCTGGGTTATGGCATCTAAACGCACCAGCACAAAGGACTATGGTTGTACAACCCGATTGTCATCTCATTCCTCGTCCCAATCGACATGAAAAAGCACAGATGATTCTTGCACGTAGTGGACGTGTACATTTTAACTTGATGCATAGATTCAATGCTAATTCCATCAGTGTTCTATTTACTGAAGAATCTGTTCTTGGAATAAGTTCAATTCCAAACCTTGTTTTTGAAAAACCTATTTTCGATTACGTCTGGACGCTCTGGGGAAATACTACTTTAGGACTCATGCTACATTGGGCACATAGTGGAAAACAACAACCGGGCAGAGGGGCAAATTCAAGAACATCTTTACTCCAAATGCCTACACTGGATGTGCGGTGCTTATCTGATAAAGCCTTGGCAAACGCAGAACAGATTTTCCACGATTTGAAACATCAGCGGATGTTACCATTTAATGAGTCAGATAACGATCCAGTACGTCACGAACTGGATCGTCGTTTGCTAAATGAGGTATTAGATATAACAACCGAAGATGCACACAACGCTATACACCGTCTCCGCGAACTGTTATGTGCCGAACCAAGTATCCACGGTGGGAAAAAATCTAAATGCAATCTTGAAAAAGAATGGAAAAAACTGAATAAATAAGCAAAATTTCCTAACGTTTACATTAGATCCACTGTATTTCATCGTTAAACTGCCATGAGAAACAGATGATATGGATGAGTATAAAATCCCACAAGAGAAAAGCAAATTTAAGCAATTTATCAAGAATAATTATGCTGACGTGATTGGTAGCGGTATATCGGGTACGTTAAGTATGTTTTCTACAGCAGAACCATTCGTAGGTTTTTTAGCTGGTCCTGCTGGTGCTATAGTTGCTGGCACACTAAAAGGTATTGGTAAAGATATTAATGAACGGCAGCTGTCCCCTCGCGAAGATTATCGTGTAGGTAAGGTGTTAGCAATTACAGCATTAGAAATTCACCAACGTTTAGAACAAGGTGAAAATTTGCGGAATGATGGGTTTTTCAATAAAAAGTCAACAGGTAGATCAGATGCAGAAGAGATTGCAGAAGCCATAATGTTGAAGTGTCAGCGTGAACCACAGGAAAAGAAAATTGAGTATATAGGATATTTACTTGCAGGTATCGCATTTGATTCAAATATCAGCGCGGATATGGGACACCAACTGATAAAGGCAGCTGAGGAACTTACTTATCGACAGTTCTGTATATTAAAACTTGCCGTAGTGAAAAATCGCTATGACTTACGTAATCAAAACTATCAAAATCATGCAGGATTTTCAAAGGAACTTTATCAAGTGCTTCAAGAGTGCCATGATCTTTGTCTCAAAAATTATCTTGATTACAAAATACCTTTGATATTCAATGGTAAAATCACTGTTGGTTATGTGAACTTGCAACCTAATAATATAGCAATCCAAGGAATTGGTGGCGACTTATACAATCTGATGAAACTTTCCTCTATTCCTGATCAGGACATAATTCCAATTGCAAGTGTATTAAAGTAAAAGTACCATTACTTGCAGATTTGAACAAGATCAATGAAAAATTTTAATTTGTTGACAAGGTTGTCTCTCCACAGAATCATTTCACAGACAACACCCTCGTTCATTCATTGTACAATCTTTGTCATAAATCTCTAAAAAATCAAATTTAACTTGACAAGCACACATTTTATGTTAAAATACATATTACATAATAAATGTGTGTTTCAATAGAGATAAATTGTGTAAAATAAAACAGAAGGAAAGCAAAAAATGTGAAATTCGCGTCACTTTCCTTGTCCTAACTGAATTTTTAACGTCACCTGTGACGTGCAAAACATCACAATTTAAGACACATGTTGATAAACAACGTAACGCAATAATTGTCAGAATTTACCATAAATTGATCCGCAAATTCCCTCTTTTTTCTTTACTTTTTTAAGTAGGTTGAATATACTCTGACGTAATAATACACGCGACCTATTTGTTATACAACAATAAGAATCAATATCGTCAATAAGGAGGCACATTGTGCAAGATACAACTTCTGCTCTTGAGAAAAGCGGTGTCGGTACCATCAACGTTGAACCGATACCACCAATTGAAATAGACGAAACCGAACTTGTCTACCACCAGCTCTGCCCCGCTGAGGATTTTGAAGATCTCGAAGGCAAACCCTTTCATGTCAATGGAACGCATCTGGCGGTTTTCAAAAACAACGGTAGTTTTTATGCAGTTGACAATCGTTGTCCGCACATGGGGTATCCAATGTCAAAAGGGAGTATCCGTGACGGTGTTCTGATATGCCATTGGCACCACTGGGAATTTGATCTAAAATCAGGTGCCTGCTTCCTTGCATCCGGCGATGACCTAAAGGCGTTTCCC
The DNA here is from genome assembly GCA_022825665.1 of Candidatus Poribacteria bacterium. GTDB lineage: Bacteria > Poribacteria > WGA-4E > WGA-4E > WGA-3G > MSPOR6. The sequence continues at coordinate 14,610 of JAJDWI010000138.1, read as the reverse complement.
GTTGAAACCAGAGAGGACGGTTATCTATACGTTGGGTTAGCGAAGGGGGAACGCGAGGCAGCAAAACAACGTGTCATTGCAAACGGCAAACGTGCTCTTGAACGTGGACTCAAAGACCGAAGCACTTTTTTCATTGCCAAAGCCGTTACAGCACTCCGTGACGCAGGCGCCCCCCCAGAAGTTATCATTCAACAAGGACTCCACTACGGCGCACATAAAAGTAGTGACGGATGGTCATCAGGTGTAGCAATCCTAACTTTGGCAGCAAACCTGTGGGATGCCGTTGACCCAAATGACCACAACCTATTTCTCGTACACGGATTAAGTCAGATTAGTCGCAGAACCACAGGAAGTGCACGACCTTATCGCGCACCTTTCCCGCGAGTAAAGGATGATCATGACTTGGAAACACTCAAGCGATGGTTCCGCTATTTTGTGGATAAACGCCACAGAGGTGCAGCCGAACGCATCTTGTTAACGCTTAATGACAGAGACTATGATAAATCAGTTATCGCAGACTTTGTGTACACGGCAGCAACAGACTATTACTTCACTGGTGATGGACACGCACTTGATTTTGCGAATAAAATGTTTGAAGCGTTGGATTATGTCAATTGGGAAGGTTCACACGAGATTTTGCGTCCAATCGTCGTTGACCTCGTCAGTAGAACGCGACATGAGGAAACTTCCCGATGGGCAGACGCAGTTCCTGTCTTACGACCCATTTTTAAGAATCTTGATAGTATGTGGGACGACAATCAAAATAACAGCGCAGAGTTGGATATATCTGCGTTTGCACAGACGCTACTTGCTGATGATTTCGAACCCACTGTCGTAGAGGTAGAACAGCAACTTCGCAAAGGTGTTGATCCAACTGACATCTGCCGTGCGATGACCTATGCCTCCGCAATTCGCACTGCAAGGTTCCATCTCAAAAACGAAGGAGATTGGCACGATGTAGCGAATATTTATTCATACTCTCATGCACTTTATCACGCTTTTAAATATGCACCAAGTGCGAACCTGTTACGTGGTATCTTTCATGGTGTGGTCTACTTGGCATACTTACGTTGGTTGAACATGCCTGCCGCACGTATTCCCAAACCCGGACAGCGACTTGATGAAACTTACGCATCATCTGAAAAGATGTTAGAACGTCTACAGGAATTCGCCGACTTCCAAAAAGTCTACGAAGCGGAAATTCTCGTCAATCAGTATTTGGAAGAAGGACATGATGTTGAACCGCTAAAACGGACGTTAGCACACATCCTGCTCCGAGAAGATGCTGAACTTCATATGTTCCAAGTGCTTGAAGTCGCATTTCGTCATTACGACTTGTCAGACGACACGGAAGAAAAGCGGATGCATCTATTGGCAGCAACGCGTTACATCACCGCACAGAAACTCATGAAGAACATATTGTGGTCAACCGAGAACGCGGAACGTCTTGCACGTGGTGAGTTGCTTAGTGAACGCGACGACGATTAATATCAAAACAGATTAACGCGTCTTAGACATTGTAGGTCGGGGTCTTTGTACCCCGACACAACACTTTGAAACAGAAACGCTAATCATGCAACATTCATCACACGAATCCAATAACAAGAATTTCTTAGATACCATACCGACCACCAGACGTAATTTTCTTATCAACATAGGTAAAGCCGGATTACTTGCAAGTATTGGGACTTTTGGGGCAGGCTGTGAAGCCGTCAATCAAGGCTTGTTGGATAGAGGACTCATGCCTGTTATCCTTGATGATCTGCAGGCAGCAGGACTCCCAAAGGCAGACATGCTTGTTCACACTGAAAGTCCGTTTTTTAATGGTGAATTTGCCCCGCACCACCTCAACGACGATGTTACCCCAACAGAAAGGCATTTCGTCCGTAATAACAACGGAATACCTGAACGAGCGATAAATCATGATCTCAATGGATGGAAATTGGTTATAGATGGCGAAGTTCATAAGAAACTTGAACTGTCAATGGATGACTTATTGCGTTTTCCACAGGTCACGATGGAAATAGTATTGGAATGTGCTGGGAATGGAAGAAGTCTGTTTGTACCAGAGGTTAGCGGCACGCCGTGGCAACGCGGTGCCGTTGCTTGTAGTAAATGGACAGGTGTGCGGTTGCGTGATGTCCTACAAGAAGCAGGTTTGAAGCCAACTGCTGTATATACAGGAAACTACGGTGAAGATATTCCAAATGACGACAGTGAACAGTTTTCACGTGGGATTCCAATTGAAAAGGCAATGGATGAAAACACACTCATTGCATTAAAGATGAATGGAGAAGTGCTACCAGCTGCCCATGGGTTTCCCGCGAGATTGATCGTTCCTGGTTGGATTGGCAGTGCAATGCAAAAGTGGCTCAACCGCATTTGGGTAAGAGACCAAGTCCATGACTCAGAGAAAATGAGTGGGTATTCCTACCGTATTCCTAAGTATCCAATTGAACCGGGAAATAATCCACCGATAGAGGATATGGAAATTGCAACTGCGTGGCGGGTGAAGTCTTTAATTACACAACCACAACAATCTACGGAATTCAGCGCGGGTACACCTATCTCCATAAAAGGACATGCTTGGGCAGGAGAAAATCATATTGAAAAGGTTCTTGTTTCTACAGATTTTGGCGTTCAATGGCAAGAAACGCAGTTGATTTTACCATCAAATAGATATGCTTGGTATCATTGGGAAACAGAACTGACCTTAACAAACAAAGGCTATTACGAAATATGGACACGTGCCTATGACGACACTGGTAACGCCCAACCTTTTACTCAACCGTGGAACCCGAAAGGTTATCTCGGCAATGTCATTCATAGGTTACCCATTTTTATAATCGCATAAATTGAAAGGAATTTGAAATGCAACTTGGTGTAATGTCAGACAGTCACGACAACGTTCCGAACATAATACGCGCTGTTGAGGTATTCAACGATATTGGTGTAGATTTGGTAGTGCATGCGGGGGATTTCATCGCTCCGTTCACCATTGACCCGTTAGCAGATTTGAACTGCCGTGTCGTTGGTGTTTTTGGTAACAATGATGGGGAGCGGGTTGTCCTTGTGAAAAAGTTTGAGCAAATAGGAGAGGTGCATCCGAATCTTGCAAGCACATCACTCGGTGACACAACCATTGCTGTAATGCACTATCCTGAACTTGCTATCCCTATAGCAAAGAGCGGAGAATACGATATTGTCGTCTATGGACACACCCATAAGATTGACATTCAAAAAGAGCAGTCCCTACTTCTCAATCCAGGGGAAACAGGTGGATGGACAACGGGAAAGGCGACGATTGCTGTTGTGGAATTAGATACACGAGAAGCCAAAATCTATGAACTGTAGCGTTATTGGTTGTTATTAAACTTACTCAATATACCCTAAATTCCGCAACCTACCTTCTAAGATCTTCTTCTCCTCTGGTGTAGAGGCTTGTGCTTGTAGGTGCTGATAATTGGAGTTCATCAAGATCTCATCGTAGGCATCACGGAATCTGTCTGGATCTTCGCAGGTCATATTCTCACCACTCAGGATGTGTCGGAACACGAACTCACCTGTCTGTTCATCTTCCCGATACATATACTCACTATCCGTCAGTGACCAAAGACGTACTCCTTCAGAATACTTGCTAATTTCCTTGTTGTCAACTGTGGTGCGAGAAGTTACGCGATCATGCGGCATCTCCAGATTTTTGCGACTGAGAAACCCAATGCCATACAAACTGTCCAATTCAGATAAGACTAAACGGTCATCTTCAATCTCCGAAGGCGTAAGTAAATCTTGCCCATAACCTTTATAGTCTGTGTCAATTCCAGCGAGTTTTGTAATTGTTGGAAATAGGTCAATCGCTGAGATCGGCGCGGATGGAAAGTCCAATTCATCTACATTAGGAATATGTGCTAAAAGGGGTACGTGTAGGACATTCTGATTAAGCGTATGTCCATGATCAATAATTTCCTCGCAAATCCCCTCTCCGTGGTCACCAAAGATAAACACTGCCCATTCAGGAAGGTCAAGCTGCTTTAGGATTTCAACGAGTTTAAACTCAAGTATGTGTGTTGCTGCAGCATAGTAATACCGAAGTGCCTCATCGGTTCTACCTTTGTTGACAAGCGATCCAAGACTTGGTGCTCCCGGAATGCCACTCATCCCATACCCGCCATGCGTATACCAAAAGTGCAGAAAGCAAAATTGCGGCGTATCTGAAGGTTGTTTGAGGTTATGCATCAAGTCTTCAAGCGAACCAAGCTGTTGTGCTTTCGCGTTTGGGTCAATTGGTGTGATGAACGACTCATAGTCAAGGAAGCGAAATACCTCAGCGCGTTCTGAACGTCCCGTAATGTGATAACCCGCATCAGCAAACAACTGAAATAGATTTGGAATACCTTCAAACATTTTAAGATAGGTTTGTCCATAAACTCCATGCTCAAAAGGATATAAACCTGTAAAATAGGAGGTATGAGAAGGACGTGTTGCAGGTGCTGCCACGAAAAACTTCTCTGCAAGCGAGAAATCTTTGGTCAGTAGATCAAACTTCGGTGTATTGAAGAATGGATTGGTTCGGCTAAGTGCGTCATATCGCCAACAATCAATTGAAATGAGGAGAAATTTATTGATAGGTTTAGTTTCCATATTGTTAGTCAATTAACCTTGCATTATACTGTCGTGCTGTATGTTGATAACCTTCATATTGATCGGGGTTAAAAGGATGAGGTGTGTAGATATAAACAGTATCACTATAAGGATCATAAAGGACAATCTCTTCGCGCGCATCTCCACAGACATCAGCAGGAAAACAGTGATACCACCCCATTTTACCACCAGTAGGAGGTGGAAGGTCAGGAAAAGTCACCACTTTGTTCCCTTCCCCATCATAGAGTGCTGCAGGACTATAAATCAATTCAGGATTGCCAAGACCATTCCAACGGATGATTTCTAATCCTGTGTTGTTCGGGGTTTCATCTACCCTAAACCGACTTCGTATTTCACCAGCATTATCTATTACTATTAAATCCGGGTGGTGTCCATTATAGCGGATAACTAAGTTTGGTGTTGAATCTGATAGTACGTTTCCGTGTCTTATCTCTTGTCCATGTGGCACAATGTCAAATCCAAGTGAAAACACAGGATTGCCTTCTGCATTAACTACCTGTCCTCCACCAGAAAGGATCGCCCGTTTTTTACCATCCCACGTTTCAACCAAAACAGAATCTATGTTATCACCAAGGTATTTATCCCATAACACCGTTCCATCAGCACCAAGTCCAAAATTACCACCGTTCACTTCATCAAGACCATCATCATTGAAATCACCAATTGCAGGAATATATGCCGAATGCTTTGGATACCGAAACCATCTATCTGTATGTTGCCAAAGCAGTTCAAGTTTGTGATTGAATGCAAGGATATTAACACCAACCTTGACAACGAAATCTTGTGGTTGTTCATTACCACTAAGGTTAGCGATCATTAACCGTTGATGTACATAATTTGGGATATGTAGTTCACCATTTACATAAGCATTGCACTGCTGTAGTTCATCAGACACAACAGAATGTTTGACAGCACCCGTTGCACCGTCTAAAATCATCAAGCGAACTGCAGACAAATCCCACTTACTCGCTTTTGAAATCTCCGAGTCTATCCAAAAACAGATTACCTCTGATTGTCCATCAGCATCAATGTCGTATATAGCAACGGGTCCTGGTCTGTCTGGTGAGAGCGTTGTAAGAGAGGTGTCTTTGGAATCGGCATCATTGATTTCAAGATGCTTATCACCAAGGCTCCATAACTGTTCACCTTCAAGTGAAAACGCACCAAGAAAACATGGATGTATGCCACCGAGTGCTTTATAAACTAAAAAATCAACAGTGCCATCTCCCGTCAGGTCACCGATACGGATATCGCCACCCCACGAACGTCCTGCTGTCTTATTCAGAAATGCGTCTGGAATTGCAACCCGTTTGAAGAGATGTGCTGCTTGTGATATATCCACTACACAAATGCCTTGAATAGTCCAACGTAGAGTGCCAGTACCTTCTCTGGGTCTGGTCCTGTATATGCACATTCGTTGGAAATATAACCAGAAAATCCGATACGATTAAGCCATTCAAACATTTGTCGATAGAGTTCAAAGGTTTCTGGCGTTTCCACCTTGTGTGTATGTACCGAAGTAATATGGGGTGCTACGCGTGAAAAGAGAGGATCAATACTTCCACCTTCGCAACCGATGAATTGTGAATTGAAGACAAAACCAACGTTCGGTAGGTTGACCCCTTCAATTACTTCCATCGCAGAATCCGGGTCTGTAAAAGAACCGTGCATTTCAATTGATACCGTAATATCCTTTTCGCCAGCATAGGTACCAAGTGCTTTCAATCCATCAGTAACGTAGCCTACTACAGCATCACGGTTGTCATCAGAATACCTGTCACCGAGTACACGAACATGGTCGCATCCCATATACTCCGCCATGTCAATTACACAAGTAACGCGTCGGACCGTCTCTTCACGGTCAGAAGCATTTTCTGAGTGAAAATTTTGGCAACTTGTTAGCGATGATATAACCACACCACTTGCGTCAACTTGTGATTTCAATCCATCCCATGCTTCTTCGGGTGTATCCCACTCAAATCCGTGTTTCTGATTGTAATCCATTAGCAACTCAACGCCGTGATAGCCTGTTGCCTCAGCGATATCAAGTATTCGTTTGAGTTCCCAATCTTGACATGTCTGATATGTATTTAATGACCACTTCATATATTATTCTACTCCTGAATTGGAATCGGGTACCAGAGTCCACCTGTCTTAGATGTGAGTGCCCGATGTGTAGTATGATTAATCCCAATCACATCTACAACGATTCCGTTCTGTTGACATTGACGTATAATATCTAATAGTTTGTAAGATCCTTTACTTGCCTCATCGGTTACGAGAACAAAACGTCGTTTTGCTTCATCTCGGAATTTGACTCTACGAATTGCTTTTATGATTGCATTGTGTGCGCGTTCATCACCAGCTGCGGCGACAACGTGCGTCGTCAAGAGTCTTTTATATCTTTCAACATCCCAAGTCGGTTGATGGATAATGGTATCACCTTCAAGATACCTGAAGATAACAACTCCAAGTCTGAAATCTATTGCTTTTTCTTCAAATACCGTAACCATCTGACTAAGTTGTCTCCCAACAGCACGGATATTATCTATCATACTCCCGCTGATGTCAAGTAGAAATACGATGTCAACGATACTATCATTTTCTGTGTCAGCAACACTTTCAGCGATACCTTCTAACGCTTCTCCCATCATTCCATCACGATCAACAGGTAGTGGTGCATCCTCAGCACCTGCCTGAATTATTCCCGATTGTTCGTGCATTTTTTCAGCAATAGGTACGATTGTCGGAGACTGTGCATTCGTTATCGCAATGGACTTCCATTCAGGTGAATCAGTTGCCTTTGCACTCAGAGAAGTCTCAGCTATTGGTAGACCTGCGTCTGTTCCGAATTCTGACATTGATGTGCCGGTTGAAATAGGACGTGCGGAATTTATCGGTTGTGCAGCATTCTGTTTGCTAACATTCACAGCGTTTGAAGAGGTAGGACGACGTTTTGGCATTGAACGTTTGCGTTTACTACTCATGTGTAGACGTTTAGGTGTAGACAAGATGATGGCATCTGATACCAATGTTTCTGGAGATAGCATAGGACGATACCATTTGACATAACTTATACTCACAAGTGCTATTCCAATGGCATGTAACACCAACGACATTAGAAATGCACGTTGCATTTTTCTACGTTTTCTCCGACGTTGTTCAGTATAGATATCAAACAACATTGCCTACCTCCCTACGATGTATCCGATATAATTGATACCTTCCCCTGATTTCCATCAACCTGAAGTATTTGTCCGTCAGTGATATTTTGTGTGGCATTCGGGATGTTCGCCACTGCAGGAACACCGTACTCCCTTGCAACAACCGCGCCATGCGACAGTAACCCACCACGTTCCATCACCAATCCAGCTGCATGTAAAAACAAGGGTGTCCACGCTGGATCTGTGGATGGACACACAAGAATATAATCCCTTTCAGTTGGTTCTATGTCTGAAGGTTTCATGAGCACGCGTGCTTGTCCTTTTGCTACACCCGTGGAAACACCTACGCCTGTGTATGTATCCGTTGCGTCAATTGACAATGGGGAACCAATGCTATCCAACGAATCGCTAAAGATGACATCAGGCACTTCAATCTGTAGTAAAAGATCGCGCTGTGCCTTTCGATCCGAAATTACATCTCCAAATTCTTTCCCATCAATTAGTTGATTCAATTCATCCGGTAAAAGATAGAAAATTCCACCATTTAAGTTATAACGATCATCCAATTCAACTAAGGAACGTCGAATCTGTTCATATCCGAGCATCAGGTAAAATTTAGCTGTTTCCCGAAAAGGCATATAACGTCTTGTGAAATCCAATTCACTCTCAATCTGTTTTCGTAATCCTGTCTTTTTTTCAGTTATCTGAGCAAGTTCCTTTTCTGCTGCTTCACGTTGTTCAATTTGCCGTGCCACCTGTTCTTGTGTTTCTTGATTGTTCTCCACAGTATCATGACGAAAGGATGCGATAATCTGTTTAAGGTAATCTGTATTTTCCCGCCACCTCGGTTGTGCTAATTCAAACTCTCCTACTGCACGATGTCCATATTCTTTTATGAAATCTTCAAGTGTCATTTCGTCGTTTGCTACTTGCTGTAGCTTCTCATTCGTCTCTACGGTGAGATTCCCGGATATCCCACTTATCAATTTGCTTGCAAGGTTCGTTGCGTTTGTTTCATCAATACATTTCTTAAGTGCGATTTCCAACCGTTGCAGTGAAAATGCTGCGAGCACTGTAGCGGTAAGCACCTTCGGGGCAAATTCATCCAATGTTTTTAAACACCATACTCGAAACTTGTTGACCAACTCCACATCTGAAAGCTTTGAATATGATGATTTTTGTTCATTCTCAACATCTTCACGAAACTGCGGAAATATCTGTGTTGTCAACTCCTGATCGAAACCAGTGCGAAATTTTCGTAATTGCATTTCTGCTTTTGTCATACGGACTATGTAAAGTGGAAGTTTGAACCAAAATGAGGGTGCACTATGCTTAATATCTAATGCTGCTTGAGCATACATCGCTTTCTGTGGTTGCTGTTTCAGTTCAGCAAAATTATGCACTAACGGGTATCCATCAAAAAACAGTTCTGCTTCACGGTTTAAGTTGACATATATTCTTCCGCAGATGAGGTCCAAAATACCGTTTTTATCTACTTTTTTACTTGGATAAAAACCTAAACTACGATATGCCTTGCCTAATCCGCCTTCACCTGACATAAATTGCTTCATAATCATCCATGTCATTGGCAACGGAGCAGGTAAAACTTCTGCGAGGTTATGATGACTCCAGATTGTGCAACGTGTGTCTGAAAGTGTATTCAGTATCTGAATTTCTGCTTCGCGAAACTTTGCAATTTCACCGTCAATACCATCAACAGATATTTGCTTCTGTGTCTGAGTTGTAATTGATCTTGCCTGTAACAAGACAAACTTATTATCTGCAAGTGCCCACTCAATATCCATCGGTTGACCATAGAGAGTTTCTACCTGAATACCGAATTGTACAAGTTGTTTTAATTGTTCATCCGTGAGACTCGCGATATTCTGCTGTGATGTTGAAACTTCACTCACACCAGATTCTGTAATCATCTCACGTTTTGATGCAACGGTTTTTTCTAATACTTCACCTGTTTTACGTGAGATTTGAAAACTATCAGGTGTAATATTACCAGACACGACCGATTCTCCTAACCCCCAATTCGACTCAATTATACTTACGTTTTCATCATAAGGACTGACAGTAAAAAGAACACCTGAAACATCCGCTTGACACATCTCTTGAACAACCACTGCCATTGCTAACCCTTCATTTGAGATACCTTGTGTTTGTCTATATGCAATTGCACGTTCAGACCAGAGCGATGCCCAACACGCTTTCAGTGCATCTATAATTTCAGCGGTTTGGACATTCAAAAAGGTGTCCTGTTGTCCTGCAAAACTTGCTGTTTCTAAATCTTCTGCTGTTGCACTGGAACGAACAGCGACAGTGTCTGTCTGCAATTCTTCGCACGCTTTTAAAACCGCTTCAATTAATTCAGGTGCTAACTCCACTTCTTTAACACTACTCACGTTCTGTTCAGATAAGTTTTCCACAGAAAAACGGTAGGCATCTGTGGTGACGCAGAATCCCGGTGGCACGGTAAATCCTGCTCTTGTCAATTTCCCAAGATTCAGACCTTTTCCACCGACATGTAGAAGGTCATCTTCGTCAATTTCTGAGAAACGTTTGATATATGACATAAGTATTGGTTTAGCTGCAAAGGTTGGGACAAGTGGAATTAGTATAGCAGCGTCCAAGTTCCAAATGCAAATGTGATTGCTGAATGTGAGACGACACTGTGAGGTTACTTCAGTGTCCGTCTTCCTCTGGTTAATAAAAAGTGAGGTGACGCGAAAAGAGACTGGTCGGAAACCAGTCTCAATATAGTTATATTATGAAATAATTGCGGAATTGAAGCTTATTCATTCACATGATCATTGCCATCATCCATGTTGCTAGGATGGTCATCAACATGTTCATACTGTGCTACACTATCCTGGAGTGGTTGGTTATTAATCCAATCAACGAAAAGTTGAATTTGGTCTGGTGTCAATGGTGGGCCGCCTGGGGGCATTTTACCAGATTCAATTTCTTCAACGACTTCGCTCTCTTCCGCATTTCCCGGTATGAATATCGGTCCATGTTCACTACCAGCTTTGAAACTTTCATAAGTCCTTAAATCCAGATCTTCAGGACCATCAGCGACGTGACATCCAGCAAGAGCACATCTTTCAGTTAGAATAGGTAAAATGTTCATGTGGAAGGAAGCTTCAATTTCAGCAGGATCAGGGGATTCTGCAGGCGAGGTAATGACCTCAGTATAGTCTCGAGTACATCCTAATATACCTATCAGGCAAAAGACTGTCAGGATGGAAAATCTAAATGTGTTCATAAATGTAACGGAGTACCTCCAATAAAAGTTAAAAGAATTTGATTGTATTAAACATCTGATGTAAAAAGTTAGGAAACTAAATACACTCACTTCAGATAATATTATGCAAGGATAACATTAAACGTTGATACCGTCAAGGTAATTTGTTTGAAAATTCCACTGACATGTGTAATGAAAATCAACAATTATTATTGTTGAATCAAGCCAATATTCATATCTGAACTTCCTTGACAGAACTGAGTGATTTACGTAAACTGAAAAGATGTTTCAAAATGCAACCGAAATACTAACAATTATTTTCTCTGCATTGATTCAGCGGTTGTTTTATACAAAACCTCTGCCCAAAGATTTCACACCTAAACGTATTCTCGTTGTCAAACTTGATCACATTGGGGATGTTTTGTTAGCATCACCTGTGTTTTCCAATCTGCGCAAGTCTTACCCAAACACAGAACTGCACGCACTTACTGGCACTTGGAGTCGTATCATTCTTGAAAACCATCCCGATGTAGATAAGGTTCTAACATACAATTCACCTTCATTTTGTCGATCTGGACAGCCAACATCAATTAAGGAAACATATCAACTCTATCGACAATTACGTAGTCAAAAATACGATCTGTTGGTAGAACTAAGGGGTGATTTTCGGATTGCCTGTTTCTCGCTCTTTGACGTTACACCGAAACGCATCAATCGCGCCTCCTTGCAGATAGCAAACAGGTTAGGTTCTCGACTATTTAGTGGTAAACATGAAACAACCCGAAATCTTGATGTTTTAATGCATGCAGGTATTCCAACACCGATACAAGAGACTACATTTGCTATCGCAAAACAAGATGAAATATGGACATCAGATTTTATAGTAACACAAGATTTTAATAATCACGACCCTCTCATTGCTATTCACCCAGGGTCACCGATTCCATTAAAACGATGGAAACCCAATCGATTTGCTGAATTGGCGGATTGGTTGATTAAACAGAAAAGTGCACAAGTCATATTTGTTGGTGTAGAAGATGAAATTCCAATAATTAAGAAAATACAGAACTTGATGATAGGAGAATCTACTAACATTGCAGGTAAAACTACTATCCCACAGTTAGCATCCATATTAAAGAAATGTAAACTATTTATTGGGAATGATAGTGGTCCAATGCATCTTGCTGCAGCAGTAGGCACACAGACGATTGGAATTTATGGACCTGGCGACCCAACACGATTTGGTCCTGTCGGAGACAAGTGCAAAACTATCCAGAAGAAACTTGATTGTCCCCCGTGTTCAGGTAATACATGTCGATTAGGGGAAGAAGGGTGTATGTCTATTATTCAGGTTACAGATGTGATTCAATTAATAGAAGAATCTGGATACATACATTAACCTACCAATTTCCTAATAAATTGAAGTGAATATTTTTTATTTACTTTTTTATGTAAATTTGGTATATTAATGGCAAGCAATGAAGTGTGTATAAGAGGAAACCATTTTTTAGTGTAAAATATTATTGAGTATCATGCAAAGCTGCCCCATTTTGTGCAGCTTAATCTTCTGGATGCACTATTTCGTGCAGCAAACATCTCACAAATTGGAGTTAATCTACATATAACGCCTATTTGTTAATGGCACATAAATTGCATAAAGAAGTATAGGTTTAGTATTATCATATTAAAATTTTGTATCAAAACCGATTACGTATAAATATTATGAGGTGAAATAATGAGTGTAAAAAGAACGTCAGGTGCCTTAATGACTTCGCTCGTGCTTCACTTAGTTTTAGCTCTTATTGCGGGACTCTATTTTGTAACGCAAACACAAACATTTAAAGATTTAGTTGGAGTTGAAACACTTGAACCACCGGATCCGCCGAAGCCTAAGGTGCGAAAACCGATCGTAAAGAAGATTCTTAAACCGATCGTTCCTGTGGAAAGCACAGTCGTTGTTGAGCAGGTGCAAGTTCAGCCGCGTTTAACAACAGCGTTTGCGCCAAAGGTAACCCAAAATATCCAACAGACGACGTTAGAATTTTCTAACCAAGCTATCAAAGTAGATGCCCCGATTAATCCGAACGTACCGAAAGTTGTTAGACCAAACGCACCGGTTCCGGAGGTAGTAACACATACAGACTTACCTGTGTCTAATGCTCCAAGTGCATTAGCTTTTGCTGGTCCTGCAGCAAGCGCACCTTCTGCTGGTCCAAAAAACATTGCACGTGGTATTGCAGGTAGTCCTGTTCAGGTAAAAGTTCAAATCCAACGTCCACCAGGTCTTGCCATGGTTGAAAACGTTGGTGTTGCGCGTGACGCACTTGGCGAAGTTGCTGATAGCATTACGCTTGGTAACGTTGAAGTTCCACCATTGCCCAAAGGTGAACCCGGTGGACGTGTCATAGGAAAAGGTCGTGACATTCGCGGTGTGCTTCGTTTCACACGAATTCGCCATACCCTTTCTGACTGGTGGGCAGATTCATCCTCGTTGAACGCTCTAACCAAATGGCTCAACGAAAAAACCAAGATCAAAACGGACATGAACGTTGAAGGTGGTTCGCTCAAACTTACCGATGCTAATCTCTATAAAACACCGCTTGCCTTTATGACAGGACACGATCCTGCACTCGTCCGATCACGGAACCTGCTCGGCAAACAGTACGGTGGTGGTAAAATGGATAGCCGGTTGACCGAATCCGAAGCCGCTGGACTCCGTAAATACCTTGTTGAAAAAGGTGGATTCCTCGTCTTTGATGACTGCGGTGTAAATGCCCCAGCACAAGCAATGGTCCGTTTGTTCATTGCACAAATGCGCTACGTCATGCCCGAATATCAAATTGAAAGAATTGATAACGGACACGAGATTTACGACAATTTCTACGAAATGGGTGGTCCACCCGTCGGATTTGACATTTTCTGGTGGGGTACAAGACCTCCGAGACGGAATTATCTTGAAGGATTTTCTGTCGGTGAAAAATTATCCGTATTAGTTGTCCGTCGTGACTATATGTGCGCAATGGAAGCTGTCAGTCTACCAACACGTAGTGTTCACTATTCGCCTGGTGTCTATCGCTTTATGACAAACGTAGTCGTTTATGCATTGACACACGGTGCCATTTCCGACTATTCCGGTTATGTCCCCGAAGACACCTTAGCACAGAAAGAACTTCCAACTCGTGCACCTGAAGCAGCCAAAATTGGCGCAACTGAATAACTATCTATTTTAGTTTTATTCGGTTCTATCTAAATTATTCATAATCTCCTGATGTTGGTTCATTTGACCCATCATCGGGAGATTTTTTATGCTTATGATGAAGGGAAGTAACTGACAATCCCACTGCTTTAGCTGTGGGTCCAATAACGGTTGGTATTTGGAGGTATTTTGTTGTATAATCATAAGACTGACTCAGTGATGGTCAGTATCTTATCAGGGATCAGGTATGGCATACAAAACACATAAAATCACATTAGAACTAACTATTAAGCAAAGGCATTGGTTTAGCAGTCAACGCTGCAATAAACCTTAGA
>JAJDWI010000094.1 GCA_022825665.1 Candidatus Poribacteria bacterium | reverse complement strand
CAACTGTTTGTGCATTCCACCAATTCTTATCAAACAGGCAGGCTTAGCTGCCTAAAGTGGAGCAGATGTAAGACGTAGCTCAGATCCGCTATCCGCGAGGAAACACAAGCCCCTACCTTTAGGTAGTGGGTACTATGACTAGAATCAAGATGAGAAAACAAAGAAAACAAAAGAGTTTCTTCACTTATTTCTTTGAATTTAACGGTTTTCTCATTATTTTATTTGCCTTTTATCTTTTACTCTACATTATAGGAGTCGGTTACTTAATTTTCTACTTCATATCAAAGATATAGCGGTGTACATAATAAACTTTATTCTCCGAGATAATCTCGTCAGGTGATAATCAGAAGGAGTAAAAAATGACACGATTAAATATACTACTAATGTTTGTTATGTGTATGAGTTCTTATTTCTGTATCGGTTCTGCAAACGAATTAGATCCTGATTATGATGTTAGTGCAACGATCCGAGGAGAAATTGTTGATACCACACCAGAACAAAATCCAATTGAGGGAGTCACTGTTAAAATCGTTAATTCGGCTGACGGTCAGGAATATATTGTCACAACGGATAAAGATGGTGTTTATGAGAAAAAAGGGCTGCATGGTGGTCGCTATATGATTAGTGTTTCTAAAGCTGGTTATGGGGACAGAGTCGGTAAATCCAAGGTTGTTGCCCCAGGCGGTGAAATGTTTGACAGAATCAAAATGCATAAAAAAGATAACATATTTACGCTTTTCATGGGTCAGGTTTTCACTTGGCAACTTGTTGTCGGATTTGCCTTAGGGTTTCTTGTCGCTTTAATTATGGGTTCTGGCAGGTCACGTGTTTGAGGATAACTTATGGCGCACGTCAATTTGAAAGATGTCACAAAAATATACGACGGTGATGTTCTTGCAGTTGAAAAAGCAAACTTTCAAATTTCGGACGAGTCGTTTACTGTCCTTGTCGGACCGTCAGGGTGCGGTAAATCAACAATCTTGCGAATGATCGCTGGATTGGAAGAGATTACTGAGGGTGACATATACATTGACGAAGAACGTATAAACGACATCCCACCGAAGGATAGAGACATTGCCATGGTTTTCCAAAACTACGCGCTCTATCCACACATGACGGTATATAAAAACATGGCTTTCGGATTGAAACTTCGTAAGTATCCGAAACAGGAAATTGACCAACGCGTCAACGAAGTAGCAGACATTCTCAATATTTCCCATCTACTGAACCGCAAACCGAAACATCTCTCTGGTGGTGAACGTCAGCGTGTTGCAGTCGGTAGAGCAATTGTTCGTCAACCGAAGGTGTTCCTGTTTGATGAACCGTTGAGCAACCTTGATGCGAAACTACGTGTGCAAATGCGAATGGAAATCAGTCGTCTCCATGACCGACTCAAAGCAACGATTGTCTATGTTACGCACGATCAAGTTGAAGCCATGACAATGGGGGATCAGATTGTTGTTCTCAATGAGGGGAAAATCCAACAAATTGCTGATCCGGGGACCCTCTATCACAAACCTGCAAACCAATTTGTCGGAGGGTTTATCGGCACACCACCAATGAACTTTATAGATACACACATTGAAAATGACAACGGCACACCAAAACTACGGTTTGAAGACTATTCCATTGAACTGAATTCAGATTTACAGACAGTCCTCAATGATCTTTCGGAAAGTTCTGTGACACTTGGTATCCGTCCAGAGGATATTCATGTCGGTGAGAATGGAGAAAATCAGGTTTTAACTCAGGTAGAATTGGTTGAACCACTTGGAAACCACGCGCTGCTTTACCTACGCACAGAGAAAAACAACTTTGTTGCACAATCCAGTCTCGTCAATTTACCGCAGCACAACACACCGCTGACAGTCAGTTTTGACATTGACAAAGCGCACCTTTTCCACCCAGAAACAGGTGATTTGTTGACATAATACAATTCACAAGAGTGCTTGTATTTGCTGCCACGTCTCCGCATCAATCGGAATTCCACCACGTTCACGTTTGCGTTGTTCATCCCAACCACGTTCCCCAGGCATCTGAATCTTATCAATACCAGCAGCACGTTTTGCTGACTTGAGATATTCTATGAAACGTTCTATCTCAGCACTGAAACCCGGAAACCCTCTAAAACTTGCGACGTTAATCACAATGACAAACAATCCGTTGCCAACACGTGCGTCATCACTACGGCTGCACCCCGCGCCTGTCAACGCACCTGAAAGAATGTCAACTATTATGCTGAGTCCAAATCCTTTGTGTGCTGCAATCCCACCGAATGGCAATAGAGCAGCAGGTGATTCACCGTAGAAATCCTCTGCATCAGTCGTTGACTTACCGTCAGTGTTGATAAGCCATCCTTGTGGAAGTGTTTCGTTCCGATGCTGTTTGATACGAATTTTTCCTGATGCGACAACACTTGTGGACATATCCAAAACAATTGGGTCTTGTCCTTCAATCGGTACTGCACATGCAATCGGATTGGTTGATAGCCGTCCTTCAATCCCACCGTGTGGTGCAACACACGTGCCTCCTCCATGATCGTTTGCCATGAGCAACGCAATCATCTCATTTTCTGCTGCGAGACATGCATATCCACCTAATCTACCGACTTCATTGCATCGCGATATGGCAACAGAACTGATATCCGTCAGTCTTGCCTTCTGGATTGCTAATTCAACGGCACGTGTGGCAATGACGGGTCCGAAACCCCAATTGCCATCTAATATCGCTATGGATGCTGACTCGTGTATCGTTTCTGTTGGAGCGTTAGGTTGGATGAGTCCGTCTTTAAGTTCACGCACATATTTTGATAGATGGATAACACCGTGCGAATCGTGTCCAACACGATTCGCATCTACCATAGAACGCGTTACGATTTCTGCTTCAGATGGTGAAACATTCAGTTTTTGGAATACATTTAGACAGATAGTAGTGAGTTCTTCTGCTGTGACATTCGGCATTACGGCAGTCCTTTTATGAATGTCAATATAGGGTAGGATTAGACATCTTCTGTTTCATTAAGGATTTCAGCAATTCGTTTAGCAAAACGGTATGCACTGTTGTCTTCCGGTTCGTAACCGATCACCTTCCGAGCATTAGTGATACTCCAGAATTTATGTGAGTTGTCGCTGATACCGTAGAAAATCTGGAACGGGATACCGTTTTCGTCTTCTATATTCTCTGTTTCAATGCTCTTGACAAAGAGTTGTACTTGATCTCTAACGCTCAAGTATGCGCCAAGTGCGCGGTGCATCTTATGATAATTGTCCGCTGTGATGTCATTTAAATCCGTCTCTCGTGGTGCACCGATACGTATTTGGACATTCTGTAGCTTCTTATTCTTTCTAAATCCTGTCGCAAAGACAAAACCGAGATGTTCATAAGACTCTTTTGCCCACCCATAGAAGTTATCTGACAAGGGACGCATATCTGGTGATACAAAGTCCCATTTACCTGTCCAGATGAGTTTTTCGTAATAATCTGCTGCGTGATTTGAACTACAGACAACAACACGACGGACATCGGTTTCCCAACTGGTATGGTAGACGTTGTATGCCATCTGAATGTTGTTGAGTTCGTTCTCAAATCCGCCGCCTTGGAATGCACAGTGAACGACTGCATCAACCCCTTCAAAATAGTGTTTATATACTTCTCGGTCAGGGTTGCTAACGTCAACGACTTGCAGACCTTCTACCTCTTCACCTTGTCGATTTGTGGTTCTCACGTCAAGAAGAACGAGATCGTAACGTTCTCGGAATGCTGGCAGCATTCTCCCTGCTATATATCCTGCTGCACCTGTGATAAGGACTTTTTTGCGATTTGGCATCAAATTTCCTTTTATGGTAGATTTTGAGATAATTCTACATCTGATGCGGTTGGGAAACCGCACCATAAGCGTCAGTTTAAGGAGAAAACGCGTTCGTAGTCGCGCAATTCATTGCGCCTCGGACATTCGTAGGGGCGAGGTTTCCTCGCCCGCATTATTACATACAGTCCCGTAGATCGGAGTGAGCAAAGTAACCTCCGACATATATGTTATCTGAACCAAGATTTCCAGGATTGGGAGTTAATGGGTATATATTCCGTTGTCCAGGATGAAGGATTACCTTTTGCAAAGGAACATCGGCATACAATCTCTTATCCTGAAAATCCTGTAATCTTGAAAATCCTGGTTCAGACAACAAGCAATTCAAACGGACAAGAATCACTAAATTGATGCCTACGGAATCTTCAACTTATCTTTACAGTACCGCGCCAGTGTTTTCATCTCATCAACAACCTGCGTCTCAGTTTTGATGAGTTGACAATAAAAAGATGGAACAGATTCCTTTCTAAAAAGCCTATCAAAGAAACTCCGTTGTTGATTCTTTGGCACTTCAAACCGAGTTGTTGAGGAACGTGAAGGATCTAACCCTAAGTATTCAATTGAAAAATACTGGTCCCCTTCTCCTTTGATAATATTTCCATCGTGGATACTACCCGTAATCTTTCGTCCGTAACTCACTGAATAAACTCTACCGGTAGTTTGATTTAGGACGGTATAACCCCCTTCATCAATCGATTCGTTCCAACATTTCTCAAATCCATTCTTAGGAAGACGTTCTCTGAGTTCTTCTGCGGAACGGACTACAAATCTATTCTGATTCAGTATCTTAGATATAGGCAATTCAGTATCCTGCTCCGTTAATGGTGGAGGACCTGTCAGCAGGTCAACGTTATCAAGTGTCCAAACAACTCCATCTCGGGTCCCCTTTGCTAAGTTGAGGTGTTTTTCAACAAATTCACCATTAAGCGGGTGGAGTTGGTAATTTCCATTGCCGTTAAACGCCGAACGCAAACCTCTGCGATGGTCAATCACAGAGAACCTTTTATCAGGTATCGGTATTTCCAACTGAAGGGTATATCCCGTATCCAAATCAGTTGTGAGATTCAACTGTGATTTTCGGAGTTGTGCTAAACGTGTCAATGCTGTCTGGCTTTTAGACAGGACGCGTCCAATGAGATATTCGCTACGGAGTTTCGGTATTTCAGTAGCAAGTCGTTGAAGGGTATCTTCATCAAGCAATTCCAACATAACTTTGTGTTCCCATCTGGTGCCGCGTTCGTGTGCGAGGATTTGGAACTGTTGCTTATCCCCACTGGTACGGATATATCCGAGTGCAGTCCATGGGTCAAAAGTTGCGCGATAGTATCCGCTTGTTTCCGCATCGCCACCAGCCAAAACACAATCTCGTCTTTCATATCGAGAATACAGACCAAATTGGAATTCATAAGTTTCGTAAGGAGCCAAAGCCTTACGTAAATCTTGGGCAAACTCACTTCCGCGCGAGTATTTACTGAAGATCTGTTCAGTTCGTTGCGGTTGATTAAGTGCATCAAGGAACGATCCAATAGGAATACCTGCCTCTTCCACACCTTCATCCTCACTTTTTCCAAATATCTTAGTTTTTGTCTTGAAAGGTGGGTTGCGGAGTGAGACATCACGTTGTGAAACAAGTTGTAAAGCAGGATCATCAGACATACCAGCAATTGTCGGTGCGTCTCCGAGGATTTCAGCCAATTTTGTGTCGTCAACCTTCTCCATTAGCACCGTACCACGTTTGAGTTCTGCGAAGTGGATGATGTCATCGAGACTATACTGAAGCGGTGCACTTGATGATAAGTTGTCGTAACTGGATCGATGGAATCGGATACGCGGCTTGATCCGAAAGACAGGTGTGAGACCGTAGTCCTTCAGTAGTGCATATAGAGTCACCGTATAGGATTCCTCGTGCACCTTCTGTGCCAGAATACCGTGATCGTTTGCTTTATTGCTAACGATTAACCGCTCCTGCACGGGACGACTATCGTTGCCAAATATCATCATCCGATGTTCTTCTCTATTATCATCTACTAACATGGTTCCATCCTCCCCTGAGTATAGACCATTCTATCCGAACTTATGATCTATCCCGCTTTGAGTCTTTGTCTTGCCAATGCGGCTGCACCAAGCACACCAGCATCATCCCCCAGTTTTGCCCTAACAATCTGAACGCCTTTTAACGTATCGGGTAGCGCGTACTTTTTAGCGGCTTTGCGAATGTTGTCTATGAATTTATCGTCAAGTGCTTCTACAACACCACCCCCAAGAACAATCATGTCGGGGTTCAAAAAATTCACAATAGAACCGATACCAACACCGAGGTATTTTGTTGTCTGTTTAAAAACTTTGACAGTCAATTTATCCTTACTTCGTAGTGCTTTAGCTAAGGTGCCGCTGCGAATTAGATCGAGATCACCATCCGTAAGTTTTGTAAGGATACTTTTTTTTCCTTTTTTTAGTATTGCCTTTTGAAATGCTTTTGTCATCGCAGTTCGACTCGCAAGTGCTTCTAAGCATCCGCGTGTACCACATCCACATTTAGGACCGTCTGCTTTAACAATAATGTGTCCGATTTCACCAGCAGTCTTACTTGCACCGTGAAAAAGTTCACCGTTCAGAATAATACCACCACCAATACCAGTACCAACAAAAATCCCTACAAGGTTTTGGATACCTTTTCCTGCACCATAAGTATGTTCTCCGAGCGTACCAATATTCACATCATTGTCAACAAACGTTGGAATGTCAAGACGATCTTCTAATTCTGTTTTCAGTGCGACATTTTTCCAACCAAGATTTGGTGCAAAAATCACAACACCTGTTTGCGGATCAAGCGGTCCAGGTGCCCCAATCCCAATAGCTTGAATTGTGTCAACTGCAACACCAGATTTTTGGAACGCCTCCTTAATTGAATCAGCGATCCTATCTATAACGATGGATGTATCGTCTTTTGCTTGTGTTGGTATTTTTGCCGTAGCTAAGATATCACCCGATTCATTTACAACTGCGGAGAGAATTTTAGTGCCACCCATATCCACTCCGATAACATTTGTGTTCATCTTTATTTCCTTTGTATAGTAGGTCTTCGTCCTAAAATCAGATTTCTATGAAGCGATAAAATCAAGGAGTTTCTGTTTAAATCCTGTTGCTGATAATTGTTCCCATTTTTTTAGGAATGTTTCATAGTCAGTAGTGCGAGTAATTCGGGTGCGTGTGATAAGCGTATCAATCCCAGGCAACTCAGTAGTTTGACAACTTTCTTTATAGTTCGTTAGCACATCTAAGACAACATCACTATCGTGAATATCTCCAAGTATATCCTGCAAATCTATAATAGTTGTGAGAAAACTATCAAAACCAGTATCGTAGTTAACAGCAAAAAACTCTAATGTATACCGCAGTCTTTTTATGGAAATCCGCATGTTGTGCAGTTCTTCACGTCGTTCCGGGTCATGAATAAATTGCTCCCAACTGTCCACCTCTTCAACCTTCTGTGGCAGAATGATACGCGCATTTGACCGATAATTCTGATCAGGTTTGAGTCCTGTGATTTTTCGTGGTTTTGCCATGTGATACTCACGACGGCTAAAGCCGTGTGCTTCTTTTAGCACACAACTCTCCTGTGTGATTCCTGCTTCCATCTCTCGTGCCTCCGCATGAGGTCTTATTCGGACTCCACAGGCGTTTAGTCTCTCTGTCTATCCGACAGCGAGGTGTCTAAGGTTTATTGCAGCGTTGACATCCCTGTCTTTCTGATATTGACAGACACCGCATTGATACATTCTTTCTGATAGCAGTAGTTCTTTTTTCTTATGTCCACAACTGCTACAGGTTTTGCTACTCGCAAAAAACGGGTCTGCTTCTATGACAGAAACTCCGCGTGCCTCTGCTTTGGTCTTGAGTTTTGAGAGAAATCCACCTAACGCACTATCCGATAACGCTTTTGCTAACTTCTTATTCTTTAGCAGGTTAGTTACTTTAAGTGTTTCTATACCGATAGTAGATGCATTCTTGACAATCTCTGTTGTCGCTTTAT
>JAJDWI010000089.1 GCA_022825665.1 Candidatus Poribacteria bacterium | reverse complement strand
TGCATTACGAAATACCGCATTAGCAGTATTCCGATTTGCTGGAGTTACAAGTATAGCTGATAAGATAAAATATTATGCTTCAAAACCTTTACTCGCAGTTAACTTGATAACTGAGTGTTTTTAAAACTAAATAACCCTGATCAAATTGCCAGAACCATTCAGTTTTCGATTTTTCTGTATGAATCGCTTGTTGTCTGAACCAGGATGGACAGGATTTCAGGATTTGCAGGATTAGGAGTTGGTGAGTATATATTCCGTTGTCCAGGATGAAGGGCTACCTTTTGTAAAGGAACATTGGCATACAAATCTCTTATCCTGAAAGTCTTGGTTGAAAAATAATACATGTTGGAGGTCGCTTTGCTCGTTCCGACCTACAGGAATGTATGTGAGAATCCGGGCGAGGAGACCTCGCCCCTACGAGTCATTGTCAGGCTCTCGGCAGGCGTGGAAGAGCGGGCGGCACACGGAGAGTGCCTGCTACCATGTGGTAGGTCGACAGGTATGTCGCTCCTACAGATCATTGATTCTGTTTAGAGACGATTCTGGTAAATAGCTTGAACAAGTTCCATTGTTTTCAGGGCATCAGCAAAGCAGGTTAATGGTTGTTTGTCTTGTTGAATGCAGTCCACAAAATGTCTACTTTCTCCATAAAATCCATAGGTTTTGTGGGTTTTGTCAGAATCGGCAGCTTCCTCAGTCGTTATTTCGGTTATACCTTCTGATGTGTGGATTAATGCACCACCTCCTGCATCTGGATTGATATAAGCGGAGATACCCTGAGCGTGCATCTCAAAGGTATGGATTCGACGACCGACTGCCCAATTGGTGCATAAATATCCGGATGCTCCACTTGTGAATTTGACAAGTGCGTTGAAACTGTTTTCTCGTTCGGAGTTGAAACGGTTGATGTCACTCGCAACTGCTTGGACATCACCACCACCGAGCCAACGAAGCGCGTCTACAGCGTGTATAGCATCACATGTTAATACATCAATAATGCCATCATAATATAGCGCGTTTGGAGAATTTTTGTGGAAGGTTGACATGCATTGGATTATTGGTCCGTTTTCTTCAACAATCTGCTTGACTTTTTGCATGAGTGGAATAAAACGTCGGTTGAAACCTACCATTGTTTTACATCCATTTTTTTCTGCTGCTAATGTCATTTCCTTTGTTTGATGCAGTGTAATACCGGGTGGTTTCTCAATGAACACATGGTGTTTCTGTGATAAACAGTGGATAACAATCGGGAATAGATGTTGTGGTGGCATCAAGACGTAGACAGCATCAGGACTTGTTTGTTCAAGCATTTTCCGATAGTCAGTAAATGTGTGTTCTATCTGGAATTTCTCTGCGGTTGTATAGAGTTTGGATTCTACGAGATCACATAGTCCTACAAGATTCACGTCTTCAAATTCTGAGAGAGATGGATAGTGCACACCGTTTGCCATCCCGCCTGCACCGATTAAAGCGATGTTAACTTTATTCATTTTTACCTCCAACCTTTTGTTTTTCTTGTATATTACAGAAGGAAATGTTAAAATGCAAGATACTTATAATCATAAATTACCTAAACCAACATCTCATGAACTTTGACCCAATCAAATTAGAACTCTATAAAAACCTCCTTACTTCAGTATCGGAAGAGATGGGTGTTACGTTGCAGCGGACTGCTTTTTCACCGAATATCAAGGAACGACTTGATTTTTCATGTGCAGTTTTTGATGGTTCAGGTCAGATGGTTGCGCAAGCTGCACATATACCTGTCCATCTGGGTTCAATGCCGCTTTCGGTTTTGGCAGCAATAGAACATACCGAAATGGAACCTGGAGATATGATCGTGCTAAATGATCCATATCGTGGTGGTACACACCTTCCAGATATAACTTTGGTTGCACCTGTCTTTGGAGAAGAATCAACGAGTAGTCCTATCTTTTATGTTGCTAACCGCGCACATCACGCAGATGTCGGTGGTATGACTCCAGGTTCCATGCCTTTAGCGACGAGTGTGATTCAGGAAGGTATCCGTATTCCACCAGTAAAACTTGTCAGAGGTGGTGAACTGGATTCCGATCTGTGGGAATTGATTCTTGCCAATGTGCGGACACCAACAGAACGGCGTGGGGACATGGAGGCACAACTCGCAGCCAACCGTATCGGTGAACGTAGATTACAGGAATTGGTATCCAAATACGGTGTTCCAGAAATCGAGTCTTACATGCAAGCGTTATGTTCCTACTCCAGTCGAATGGTGCGATCATTCTTACGAGAAATTAATGATGGCATATACACATTTTCGGATTATATGGATAACGATGGAATAACTGATGAACCGATAGAAATACGGGTTTCTATTGAAATTAAAGATGACACAGCAGTTGTAGATTTTACAGGTACATCAGAACAGGTGCGAGGCTCTGTTAATGCAATATACGCAATTGCAGTCTCAGCTGTCTTTTATACGTTCCGATGTGTTGCTGGTGTTGATGTGCCATCCAATGCTGGATGTATGGAACCGATCCAAATTATTGCTCCTGAAGGTAGTGTTATCAATGCTAAATTTCCTGCTGCTGTTGCGGGTGGAAATGTGGAGACCTCACAACGTATCGTTGATGTGCTTTTTGGTGCGTTGGCACAGGCGTGTCCAGATCTAATTCCTGCTGCAAGTAGTGGCACTATGAATAACATTACAATAGGTGGACATGATGTATTACGAGGACGGGATTTTACCTATTATGAGACCATTGCTGGTGGCATGGGAGCACGTCCAACTTGCGATGGACTTGATGCTATTCATACACACATGACGAATACAATGAATACACCTATTGAGACAATTGAAACGAGTTATCCGTTGCAGGTTGAGAGTTACTCAATTCGACGTGGTACTGGTGGAGCAGGAGAATTTCAAGGTGGGTCTGGTATTGTGCGTTCTTTCAGGCTTCTTGGGGATGCAGAGGTTACTATCCTTTCTGAACGGAGAGTGTTTCATCCTTATGGATTGCATGGTGGGGAATCGGGTCAGGTAGGACGAAATAAGTTAATCCGTGATGGGGAGGAACAACCGCTTGAAGGGAAGGTTACTTTTTCTGCCCACGAAGGTGACGTTATTCAGATTGAAACACCTGGTGGCGGCGGTTACGGTAAAACGGATGATAATTCGTAGGTCGGTATTCTGTGAACGATAACCGGCTAATTAACAGAAAATAGGAACGGTTGGGATACCGTTCCTATCAGTATATGTAAAGATTTTTGCTAACTAAGATAAACCTTCTAATATTCCTGTGCTGTCCCCTAATTTTCTCAAATTAACGTCCATTCGTTGTAACATAGAAAGCCACAAGTTATTAAGTGGTGTTTCCTTCGGATACTCTATATGTCGTCCACTATTCAGTGTACCGCAACCACCACCTGACAATATGATGGGTAGGTCGTGATGACTATGCCTATTTCCATCTGAGTTTCCACTACCGTAACAAATCATAGAATGGTCAAGTAGTGTACCTTCACCTTCAGGTATACTATCAAGTTTCTCCAACAGATAAGCAAGTTGTTGCATATGGAAAATGTTTATCCTACGGATTTTCTCTATTTTCGCTTCATCTCCGCCATGATGTGAAAGGTTATGATGTCCATCGGTGATGTCTATTGTCGGATAAGTTTTATTACTACCTTCATTTGCCAATGAAAAGGTCACAATACGGGTCACATCCGTTTGGAATGCGAGAACGATCAGGTCTAACATAAGACGAACATGTTCTTGAAAATGTGCGGGGATCTTTTCTGGTGCAGAATATTCAATGTTTTCTATCGGTGGAAACTTCTCAGCAGAAGCGATTCTCATTTCAATGTCTCGTATTGCAGAGAAATATTCATTGAGTTTTCGTGCGTCATTTCCACTAACTTTATGGATTAGGTCTTTCGAATCTTGTTTCACAAAATCAAGGATACTTTTTCGCTCTTCATCACGTTGTAATACTTCTGCATTAGGTTCAGTAGAGAACAAACGGTCAAAGGCAAGTCTTGGATTAACTTCTTTTGGCAGAGGTTGGGTTGCAGACTTCCATGCCATTGTTGCTGAATATACGCAACTGTAACCCGAATCACAATTACCTGCTCTATATCCGGGTTCAATTCCGAGTTCCAACGAAGGTATCCGTGTTTTTTCACCGATTTGTGAAGCTGCTGCTTGGTCAACAGAGATTCCAGCGTGAATATCTGTTCCACTTGTTTTCCGAGGTTGTGCGCCTGTGAGGTATGCGGCCATTGCTCTTGCATGATCCCCACCGCCATCACCATTTGCACGTGCCTTATCAGCGGTTAATCCGCTAAGAACCAACGTTTTATCTTTGACATTTTGGAGTGGTTTCAAAATTTCCGTAAGTTCAAAGTTAGCACCAACCTGTTCAGGTGTCCATTTTTCCATTATTTTTCCGTTAGGGCTATAAAGGAATGCCATCCGATTTGGTGCAGTTTGCGTTGTTACCTCTTTTGTAGCTGCAGTTGCAACACTTGTGAGTGGTCCCATCGATTCTAACCACGGTAGGGCGATGCTGACTCCTAATCCTCGTAAAAATGTCCTGCGTGAAAGTTGTTTTGAAAAATCCATATATATTCTTTTCCTCATTTAAAAGAGTGGTGCGCCTTGTGCTTCTACATAAACTGAATAAAGAGATTGACTTGCAGTCATAAAGAGTCTATTTCTTTTAACGCCGCCAAAGCATATATTAGAACAAATTTCAGGGAGATGAATTTTTCCAATCATTGTTCCGTCTGGTGCGAAGATATGAACCCCATCGTAGCCTTCTCCGACCCATCCTGCACCTGCCCACACATTACCGTCAACATCACACCGAAGCCCATCAGCATTTCCGGGTGCTGTCTCATAGAAGACCTCTTTATTACCTAACCGTTTACCTTCGATAATATCAAAGACAACGATGTTTTTGGGTGTGCCTGTATCAGCAATGTAGAGTTTTTCGTAGTTTGGTGAAAAGCATAAACCATTCGGTCTTTCAAGATCACTTGTAACGACTGTTGCCTTTCCAGTGTCTGGATTGAGGCGGTAGACAGAGGTAGGCAATTCAAATTCTGCTTTATGTCCTTCGTAATTGAATAGGATTCCGTATCCAGGATCAGTAAACCAGATATGTCCATCAGGATGAACGACTACATCGTTGGGTGCGTTGAACCGTTTCCCCTCAAAATTGTCAATAAGCACAGTAATAGTGCCGTCATATTCGGTTCGTGTGACGCGCCGCGTGCCGTGTTCACAACTGATGAGTCTACCTTGTCGATCTCGTGTATGTCCGTTTGTATAGTTAGAAGGTTTGCGGTAGACACTTACTTTTCCTGTAGCTTCCTGCCATTTCATGATGCGGTTGTTTGGTATATCACTCCAGAGGAGATAACCCCCATCACCGAACCATACGGGTCCCTCCGACCAACGCGCGCCTGTCCACAATCGTTCCAAGGCAGCGTTACCAATTTTGTATTTGGAAAAACGCGGGTCAAGAACTTCAATCGCGGGATCAGGATATCGTTGAATGGCTTTTCCATCTATATCCGCCCAACTTGATAATGCACCTACAGATCCTAATAATGGTAAGGCTGCACCTATACCAATGTTGCGAATAAATGATCTACGTGAAAATTGTTTTGAAGTGCTCATAAGTATCACCGTTGATGTGTAGTTTACCACACATAAGTGGTTTTGTCAAGTGAATTTACATGCGGTTTAGAGAAATATAACGCGACCCGTAAGTTTTCATGATCCGATTATGAATAAAGTCGTACTTTGCCGGGTTTATGGAACGAAGTCTATCTGGATAGACAAGATAGTATGCAAGGCTTTCTGCCATATCCTCATTTGGATTTTTTTGATGTGCGTAGTCGGATACAAATGTACTTTTGTCTTTAGTTGTTGACCAACCTTCTTCATTTTTCGGATCTTTATCTTCATACCAACCGCCAAGTTCTTGCCAGTCGTTCTTTAGTTGTGTAGGGAAAAGGTGAGACCATAAAAAATGTGCTTTTTCATGAGCAATTACACGTCGAGTATCACTCGTATAATCACGATTAAACATTGACTGTACTAATTCAATATATTGATTAGTTGTCCATGCGACTCCCGCTGCTCTAACTGTATCATCAATCCTACAAATTACATATTTTAATTGCGGGACTTTATGTAATGCCCGTGGGAAGTCTTCAAATATTGAAATTAGCAGCATCAAGTCTTTGTTTTCAAATTCTGCATAGTGTCTTGTGGTTTCTTTTGTTGTATGTTGGGTTAGGATTTCGTAGGATGGTATATCTACTATTATACCATATCTTTCTTTTAATACTGTTATGAGTGCCGGTCTATTGGTGCCATTTTCAGTAATGTATACAACGGCAGCATTAAACAAACGTCTTTCAGGTGCTACCATATCAGCTGCACTTTCTTTTCGAAAAACATCACTGTTGATAGTAACGAACTTCATATTATCTTGAGATACTATTTGTATATCATTTTGCATTTCATTGTTACTTATTTTCCATTTTGAAGGCGTTAATTTCTCACCAGGATTTGGAGATATGGATTCCAAGATTTCTTCGAGTGTCTGTGCTTGCTTCGTAGACCACGTAGAATCTAAATGGATAGTATATTTATAAGCAAGTTGTTCAATAGGATTATCTTTTCGAATTTCAAGTGGAACAGTATAGCAACTTACTTGACTTATTATGAGAAGTAGCAGGAAAGTGTATTTTATTCGTAACAAGAATTTAATCTGCATTGTTATTTCCTTTTGTACCGCGTCGCAAACGGAACGGATCGCTTTTGACAATTTCTGTAATCAACACCGATATTCTATAGTCTTTTGTCTCAAGTTCGGTGACGATTCTTTCAATTGTTGGTCGGTCATAATATTCTAACCCTCTTCCTATTGCGTAGGTTAACATTTTTTCTGTTAGACATTGCGCAAACTGTTTTTTTCTGTTTTTGAGAATATGTTTTAGATCTGAAAATCCTTCGAATGATGTGCCGTCTGGTAGTTGTCCTGCTGTATCAATATCTTGTTCTCCATCCTTTGTTCGATACCTTCCTATAGCGTTGTAGTTTTCCATTGCAAACCCGATAGGATCCATTTTTGCGTGGCAGTTTGCACAAGCAGGGTCATCTCTGTGTTGTTCAAGCCGTTCTCTGAGTGTGGTACCTGTAATGGCATCATGCTCCTCTTCCAATTCAGGAACATTTGGAGGAGGTGGAGGTGGTGGTGAACCGAGTATTTGTTCCAATACCCAACGTCCTCTTTTCACGGGTGATGTGCGTGACGGATTAGAGGTTACTGTCAAGACACTTGCATGTGTGAGGATTCCCCCGCGTGCGGAATTCTGTAATGCAACACGTTGAAACGCGTTACCTTTTATCGGTTCTCCTTCCTCATTTCTCCAAATTTCGTAGTGTCCTGCTAAACGTTGGTTCAGAAAAGTATAGTCAGCATCAAGTATATCAAGGATGCTACGGTCTTCATGGAATATTGACTCCAGAAATAGTTCTGTTTCCTTCAACATATCCGCACGTAGTTTGGGGTTGAATGTTGGAAAACGATTGGGATCGGGTGTAACTGTATCCAGCCGTTGAATTTGTAGCCATTGTGCACCAAAATTAGTAGCTAATTCGGTTGCTTTTGGATCCGAGAGCATTCGTTTAACTTGGGTTTCAAGTGATGTACTTAGTTGATTTTTCTCAGCGAGTTCAAGAAGTTCATCATCTGGAATGCTACTCCATAAGAAATAAGAAAGTCGAGAAGCGAGATGAAATTCATCAATCGGATGTGGTTCTTCGGTTTGTGGACGGTCATCTAATTCCAAACGGAATAAAAATTTTGGTGAACATAAAATAACTTTAATGCCGTGCTGTATAGCAGCTTCCCATTTTGCCCCCTCTGCTTGAAAAGATTCCACAAATTGGGTAAGTTCTTCAATTTCCTGATGACTCGGTGGTCGGCGATATGCCTTACGTAGCAAACGGGTCAATACTTCACGGGTCTGTTCAATTTGAGGTATATCTGGTGTGCATTCTAATATTTTAAGATGTGATTTGGGTCTTGTTTCCAACGGACCTACTGATGTAATAGAACGAATGTGAAGTTTTGCTTGTGGTTCACCATTTTCAGGTTTTACCATTGCGATTCCTGCCAATTGGATATTCGGTACTCTACTAACAAGGTGTCTGATTGTCTGAAGTTTCTTTGGATCACGCGATGTAATTTCAAATATTTCTAAAATTTTCATACCATGTTGTGTATTGGAATCTATACCGACTAACTGAGCGAGTTCTTCTGGTGAAGAAACATCTTCTAAGTCATTACCTTTGATGAATAGCGCGACGTGAACTGGTTTCTCGCTCTCTGTTTCGGCATAAAGCGTTGCACGGAAGTATGTCTCCACATCGGGTAGAAGTTTCAGTGTTGTGGCGTATGCTTTGAATGGTCCAGATAACCACGGTTCTGTTGCATTTGGATCAAGCAAACGAAAACGTTGATCTTTAACACTATCGTGACGTGGGAGTAGATATCTTGTATTCTGGTAATTTGTGGATGGTTTAGGAGGATCCAGTATGATAACTCGTGTAGCGATTGCTTCTGCTGCTTCAAGATACCGTTCCATGAGTAGCGGTGACATTGTCAGGACATCACCGATGTTATCAAATCCGTGTCCTACATCGTCTGCTGGGAAACTTTCGGTCGGATCAAAATCTGCTCCCAATAAATCTCTAACGCTGTTCTTGTATTCAACCTTATTGAGTCTTCGGACGGTTACGCGTCCGGGGTCAGGTTTAGCATTGCGGCTTGCATCCTCAAAAATCGCATTGATGTGCTGGACAAATGATTCCATTTCCTCCAAAGATGGTTGCTCATTACCCGCTGGAGGCATGTGACGTGTTTCTACCATTTGAAGCACTATATCCCAGATATCGCTATCTATAATGAGCGACATGTTGTCCTCATAGGCATCAAGTCCGAGACCTGCTTCAGGTTGATCACCTGCATGGCAGCCAAAGCAGTACTGTTCTAAGAATGGGATACCCTCTTTTGCAAAGTTGGGAGTCTCTTTTTCCCCAATACTGGGTCTTAATGTAGTAAAAACCAGTAGTAAGATAAGTAAAAAAGGTAATGGTAGGAATTTGTAAACGTTAGATGATTTTTTTGTTGCAATGAGTGATTTTAATTTTTGATGGATCATAGAATGTTGTCAGTTATAAAAAATAAATTTAATGTGTCTGTGAACAAGTTATGTTGTAGTTATTTCACTTAATTTTCCAATAAATTGGTTGTATTGATTAGCTTGAGTTGAGAATAAGCCGGATTCTGTATATGATGGTCATTCATCTGGGACCAATGTCGCCATTGACCTCAAGCGGTTACCCGGAGACGAGGCGGACACACCTTTAAATGTCTCCATTTTTACCTTGCTCCAGATGGGGTTTACCGAGCTCCATAAGTCACCTTATGGACTGGTGCGCTTTTACCGCACCGTTTCACCTGTACAACGTTGGACGTTGTAGTCTACTTTCTGTTGCACTTTCCATAGCGTTGCCGCTCCTGGGGATTACCCAGCATCCTGTCCTGCGGAGTCCGGACTTTCCTCATCTCATTTTGAGACGCGACCATCTACTCAACTCAAGTATTCTTTAAAGGTAACATATTTTGTACGTAGTCGGCAATATAAATTTTAGAATTTGTGCTATGTTTTAAATAGGAATTTGACAAAGGAATGTATAACTGTCATTTTATAGTGCTTTATTTCCTTGAGTGTATTGTCTACCCGGTTCCTGATAGTATCGTGGATTACACCAAATGCACATGCGGCATCTGACGTTGATTTAGCACAATCCGCGACATTTCCCTTAGTTGAGATCTATGCGTTCTTCTTTCATTATTCGTTGTTTCCCTATCTTATTTGCAGTAGGAACAAGATGTATTTCTATATCATGATTCAGATGAGTCAAAAATGTAAGTAATCGCTCAACGCTATAATGATTAAACTTCCCATTCTTAAGCCGAGAGATTTCAGGTTGCTTCACACCCAATATCTTTGCAGCCTCTGCTTGGGTTAACTTCCGTTCTTCTATAATCTGAAATACCTCAATTCCAAGTTGGGCTTTGATAAATAATTCATCCGCATGCGGTAGGTTGAGATCCTCAAACACATTGCCTGAACTCTCTTCAAATTTAATTTTTTTACTCATAGGATTCTCCAATTCTATTGCTTCTTTCAAACGTTCCTTGATCAAGTCAATCTCTTTCTTTGGCGTTTCTATACCTTTTTTTGCTTTTTTTTGAAAACAATGCAGGACATAAATCCGCTTACCGATTTTTACTGCATACACAGCACGGTAAGTATTAGTATTATGTGACGACCGTATTTCAAAAACTCCTGAATTGATTCCCTTGAGGGATTTCGCGTTTGGAGATAGACTTCTTTCTTGTGCAATAAACAAAGCATCTCCGACATCTTTTCGAACAGATTTTGGAAATTCTAATAATTTTTCCTTAGCGTTTCCTACCCAAACGACTTGTTTCAAGTTTCACCTCTATAGAACATAATACAATTATAACCAAATGGATATATATTTTCAAGTTTAATCTGATTGTCTTGTTGGGTATGTGAAACCTTATACCATTTCTAATAAATAAAGTACCATTTTCGGGAATACTTATAGGGTCTACCTCGAATCAATGCCAATTGTGCTTATAGCGTTTGTCTGGACTTTAGTGTTTTTATGTCGGCGGTCGCTTCCGATCGCTCCGACCTACCAGACTTTATGTGAGCATACGGGCGAGGAGACCTCGTACATACGATAAGGTAAAAAGCATCCGGATCAAATGAAAATTGGAATTACCGATTTAATTTAATAACTTATTCTTTATTTAGTTGTTTTTAGTTGTTTTTTTCTAAATTTTGTTTAGGTGTTCTCGATCCTGTAGTGGTAAGGGTTTAAGTAGACTTTTTTTGTTAACGGAAATTAAAAAAAACAACTAAAAGCAAGTTTTTTTTTTTAGTTGTTTTTTTGGTTTTTGTGTGTGATATGTTGTCATTGCATTGCAGAAGTTTTGTGTGATTTATTTGAAGATTTCGTTTTTGGATTTGGTATATTGTCATCGGTGTTCCTCTATTTTGTCCGTTGTGTGTTGGATGTTGGGTTATATTATACTTGGTGGTCGTTTGGTTTTGTAGTGTTATTGGTTTTGATAACAATATATATCCAATATGTTTGATGTCTGTTTCAGTTTTTTGGTTTAGTTTTCAGTATTGACTAAACCGGGGTTTTCAGGATAGTAGGTCGCTCTTACAGAAGAAAGATTGCCAATCAACAATAATGGTTGAATCCGGTAATGGGATAATAATTATTAAAATTGGTATTAGATTCAGATAGTTTAATCTGATGTGTGTATACGATCCGGTAATGATAATAAAAAAGGACTTACGCATAACCTCTCGGATTGCGTAAGTCCTAAAGATTGCATATAGGAGGGTTTATGAACAACCGCTTGTTGCACCACAATTAGTGCATCGGTAGCAAACACCGCTTCGGATCATAATTGTTCCACAATCGTGGCAAGGTGGGGCATCACCGTGTCGAAGTGAAATCAGTTTTTCGCGATCTGTCCATGGATTTGCGTCCCCATTATTTCCGTGTCCAGATGGGTGAGTTTCTGCGGGTAATGCCATCTGGTCATCTAACTCAAGAACTTCCGTAGCCTCTTCCTGAACATCTTTCGGGAGGAACTCTTTACCGAGATAGCGGAAAATATAATCAACAATCGATTGTGCCATCGGAATATCGGAATTTTGTGTGAAACCCGATGGTTCGAACCGGACATGACTAAACTTATTGACAAGCGATTCTAACGGCACACCGTACTGCAATGCAACAGAAATGAGGATAGCAATAGAATCCATAAGACCGGAGATTGTAGATCCCTGTTTGCTCATGGTAAGGAATACTTCACCAGGAGTGCCATCTTCAAAGAAACCGACACTCATGTAGCCTTCATGTCCGCCTACACTGAATTTATGTATCCTTGCATCGCGTGTATCTGAAAGTCGTCTTCTGATAGGACGTTCACCAACTTCATCCTGTGCATCCTGTTGGCTACTGGTTGAAAGCGGTTGGCTACCTTTGCTACCATCACGATAAATTGCGAGACATTTCACCCCAAGTCGCCACGCTTCAACATAAAGTTCCTTAATATCGTCTACTGTTGCTTCACGTGGAACGTTAACTGTTTTTGAAATAGCACCTGAGATGAAGGGTTGTACAGCTGCCATTAATTTGAGCGGTCCCATATGATGAATAAATCGCGTTCCGTACTTACCAGACTGAACAGCGCAATCAAAAACAGGATAATGTTTAGACGACAAATGTGGTGCGCCTTCGACAGTACCTGTGCCACAGATGATTTCCTCAGCACTTGCAATTTCACTGGGGTTAAAACCGAGATATGTTAGAAGGTTAAAATCGGGATCCGCAGCTTTTTCAGTTGTGATGCCTAATCTTTCAAGACATTCTTCTCCAAGGAAACCGGGTGCGAAAGCGAGATTCAGGTCAAACGCGCTTGGTAACATTTCTTCAACATGTCCAATATCTTCCTCAGTGAAACCTTTATATTTGAGAGATTCCGGATTAATATATGGTGTTCCCTCAAGTGTGCCTGTTCCAACGATATGTGTGACAATTGCTTCAATGTGTTGCTGTATGTATCCGAGTTTTACCAAAGCATCACGTACACTCTGGTTAACGATCTTGATGTAACCGCCACCTGCTAACTTTTTGAATTTGACAAGTGCAAACTCAGGCTCAATACCTGTTGTATCACAATCCATAAGGAGCGCGATTGTGCCGGTTGGAGCAAGCACACTAATCTGTGAATTTCGATAGCCGAAGTTTTCACCTTTTTGTTGACAGATATCCCAATCTTTTCGCGCGGCTTCCAGTAGATCTGTCGGACATGTTGTAGCATCAATTTTGTATGCTGCATCACGGTGCATATTGATAACGCCTAACATTGAATCTCGATTTTTTGCGTATCCAGCAAAAGGTCCGATACTTTTTGCGATTTCTGCGCTTGTTTGGTAGCCGTGTCCACTCAGGATGGCGGTGATAGCTCCAGCATAACTACACGCTTCTGCACTATCATAAGGAATGCCTAATCGCATTAAGAGTGCCCCTAAATTGGCATATCCCAAACCGAGAGGACGATATTCATGAGATTTTCTGGCGATTTTTGGCGTTGGATATGATGAGAGACTCACAATGATTTCCATCGCAGTGATAAAGATACGAACAGCTGCTCGGAAACCGTCAATATCAAAAGTGTCATCATCATTCAGGAATTTGACGAGGTTTATGCTGGCAAGATTACATGCAGAGTCGTCTAAGAACAAATATTCACTGCACGGATTACTTGCGTAAATCCGATCAGTCTGCTTACAAGTGTGCCATTTTTGAATTGTGTCATCAAATTGGACGCCTGGGTCTGCACATGCCCATGCTGCTTCAGCAATTTTATCTACCAACATTTTGGCTTCGTATTCATTAGCAACTTCACCGGACGTGCGATATGTTGTCTGCCACTTTTCACCTTGCAGATAAGCATCCATGAAGATATCTGGAATTCGGACGGAATTGTTACTGTTTTGTCCACTCACAGTTCCATAAGCCTCACCGTTAAAGTCAGCGGGATAACCTGCTGCGATGAGTGCTTTTGCTTTCTCTTCTTCTTTCATCTTCCAGTCGATGTATTCGACGATTTCTGGATGGTCCATATCTAAAATGACCATCTTTGCGGCGCGTCGGGTTGTACCACCAGACTTAATACTACCAGCCCATCTATCAAATCCCTCAAGGAAAGAGAGAACGCCGGAACTTTCTCCACCACTGGAAAGATGTTCACCTTTTGCACGCACCTTACTAAAATTAGAACCTGTTCCACTACCGTATTTAAAGAGTCTAACTTCAGCTTTTTGAAGATCCAGCATGGAGTCTAACGAATCATCTACACTTTGGATGAAACATGCGGAATTTTGTGGGTATTGATATGCGTTTTCTGAAATGCTAACTTTCTGTGCTTCTCTGTCCCAATAATAATTTCCTCCGCCACCTTTAATCCCGTATTCATGCCATAATCCGCAGTTGAACCATACGGGAGAATTAAAAGCACCTCGTTGCGTAACAAGAATGTGCGTCAACTCCATTTCAAAAGTTTCTGCGTCTTCGGGTGTAGCAAAATAACCACCAATTTCTTCACCAGCACGGCGAAGTGTACGAGCCACACGGGTTACTAATTGACGAACACTGGTTTCCGATTCTACCTCAGGGACTCCAGCTTTCCGAAAATACTTTGAGGCAGCAATGTCCGTGGCGAGTTGTGTCCAAAAAACAGGTACTTCCACTTGATCCTGCTTAAAGATGACTTCACCTTTTTCATTGTAAATTGCGGCATCACGATGTTCCCACTCTAATTCATCATACGGGTGTACCGCTGATTTCGTGAAGTGTCGTGCGAAGGAAAGCCCTGTTCCATCGCCTTCCATCGGATGTTCCGCTGCTTCATCAAGTTCGTTGATATCGTTAGCAGCCATAATATTTCCTCCTGTCAGGAATTGTAACAAAATTATAATAATACTTCAAGTGAAAAACGGTATTTTTTAACGTAATTTCTTTTATTAATTTGGGCGGTCCATGTAAAATTGAATCCTTAACACAGAAAATCTATTACATACGCATGATATGGAAGATATAAGATAATGTATAAAATATAACCAGTACTGTTTTTCTTCATTTCTTCATAAATTTAACGACAGAATTTGATTAATCAATACAGGATATTTAGAACAATATACATTATTCTTCTAAATATTTGTGATTGTTGATTTAAGGGTATTTGTGGTTATACCATATCTAAAAATAATGTACCATAACGAGTTGTGTAGTGTAATATGACACAAACTGAAGATTAATTTATTAATTCGGTAATTTTGGGGAAACTCCAGTGTGGTTAGGAAACCGCACCATAAGCGTCAATTTAGTGATTCTTACTTGTCTGCATCGCTTATTGTCTGAACCAGGATTTCCAGGATTTCAGGATTTCCAGGATAAGAGATCTGTATGCCAATGTTCCTTTGCAAAATGTACAC
>JAJDWI010000092.1 GCA_022825665.1 Candidatus Poribacteria bacterium | reverse complement strand
TGCATTACGAAATACCGCATTAGCAGTATTCCGATTTGCTGGAGTTACAAGTATAGCTGATAAGATAAAATATTATGCTTCAAAACCTTTACTCGCAGTTAACTTGATAACTGAGTGTTTTTAAAACTAAATAACCCTGATTTCTATATTTCTATTACAGACAATCCAAGGTGTTTAACAAATGTAAAAATTAATTTAAATACGCACAATTACGGGATAAATTAATAGTGTTGTATAATCGTGCTTATACAACACTATAGAATTATGAGGTATGTAATAGGCTGTTAACATCTTTTAGCAGGTGTACAGCGCGGATTTAAGGTATTACTCTAATTTTTGTTAGTGTCTATAACTCAAACAAAGTAAGTATTAACTTTTATCCAAATTATGGTAATAGCAAATCTCAAACTGAATTGCACAAGAACGAACATTAATCCGTTGACGTGGTCAACACTGCGTGTTACAATAAATCCATCAGATTTATTCGTAATGCATTTGCACAATCAAGTTTAGACACAATAACCATCTATATGATAGCAAATGCCAATTAACTTCGGAAGTGGTATGAAACTACGTACAGATTGCTTGATCAAGGAAACTAAATCATTAAATAGACAGATATAGACAGTCAATTTGCCCCAAACGGATTTTATAGGTATATTATATCGGAAACAGTAAAAAAATGCGTTATACGCCAACGTGAGCATTAATATTTTTAGCGAATTTCAACAATTTTCTTTATCCGAACAATTTAATTTTTCTGTTGGTCAAATTACAAAATCACATACCGTGTATAATTTGTTTCACATCATTTGTATAAATTATCATAATTTCTATTTTCAACATTCGGTTTTGTATTTCTCTAATGTGTACTTTTAATATAAAAACAATCATAATAATATCTGTGCTACTATTAGTGACTAATGTTGAGCTAAGTCAAACTCAGCAACAAATCTTAAATGAAAATGTACGGTTCATTGATGTAACTAAAGAAGTAGGTATCCGATTTCTTGATGAAAATGGGGAAAGTGGGAAGAAGTACTTCATCGAACCATTGGGTAGAGGTCTTGCTCTCTTTGATTATGACAACGATGATGATTTGGATCTTTATTTCGTCAATGGCAGCAATTTACCCGGAAAGAAATCTGACATCTCTCCAAAGAATATACTATATCGCAATGACAATGGCGTTTATGTTGATGTTACAGATATGGCATCTATAGGAGACACTGGATACGGCTTAGGTTGCTGTGTAGGTGACTATAATAACGATGGATATAAAGACCTCTATGTTACTAATTATGGTCAAAATGTTCTATACAAAAACAATGGAGACGGAACATTTTCAGATGAAACCGACCAGATGGGTGTTGGAGGAAATCAACTCAGTAGTGGTTGTGCTTTTTTAGATTATAATGCTGATGGTCACTTAGATCTTTTTGTTGTCAACTATGTCAAATTCGATACAAATGAAAATCCAGTATGCTCCCGAAAAGGAGTTCCAACCTATTGCACCCCTGAAGCACTTGTTGCTGAAGCAGATATTCTTTATCGTAACAATGGAGACGGAACATTCACCGATGTGACAGAGATCGCAGGGATAACTGCCCCCGCAGGAAAAGGACTTGGAGTTGTTTGTGGGGATGTTGACAACGATGGGGATGTTGATGTTTTTGTAGCAAACGATACAACACCGAATTTTCTCTACCTTAACAACGGAAACGGAACATTCACAGAAGACGCGCTCTTTGCAGGTGTTGCACTAAGTGAAGATGGACGTGCATTTAGCAGTATGGGTGCAAACCTCGGGGATTATGATAATGACGGATTTCTGGATATTGTAATTACCAATTTCCAAGATCAAGTTAATAGCATTTACAACAACGCGCAAAATGGGTTCTTCAACGATGTAAGTTATGTCACAGGTATTGGGGAAAAGAGTTTACCGTACTTGGCGTGGGGTGTAGATTTTGCTGATTTTAACAACGATGGTTTACTTGATCTGTTCGTATGTAACGGACATTTAGACAATAACATTGCGGAGATAGATCCAGTCGGCAAATATGAACAACCAAATCATATATTTTGGAATAAACAGGAATCTAAATTTGAACTTGCTGAAGTTGGAGGTACACATAAAGTTAGTCGTGGTGCTGCATTTGGTGATATTGACAACGATGGGGATATAGACATTGTTGTAACTAATCTGAAAGCATCTCCCACTGTTCTACGAAATGTTGAAGGAAATTCCAATAATTGGCTTAGCGTGAAATTGATTGGAAATCATTGTAACCACGATGCAATAGGAGCGCGGGTTACTGTTATCATAGGAAATTCGAAACAGATCCGAGAAGTCAAGAGCGGATCCGGATACCTTAGCCAAAACGATATGCGTCTACATTTCGGTTTGTCAGATGTCACGAAAGTTGATAAAGTGATAGTCCGATGGACATGTGGAGATATTGAAAGTATCAATGATATATTGGTGAATCAACATCTTATTATAAAGGAAAAGAGGTAATTATTAATTCACCATCCTATCAATATGTGATTAAATTGACAATCAAATTACTCTAATATGTCCTATTTTAAGATTGACTTTTTTTAACTTAAGTCGTATGCTATATACAAGATTCACCCGATGTAAGATAGGTATGTTATTACCCACATCACCGAAAACACATATAAAAAAGGAGTTTCAATGGATATGAGTACTATTATATTACGAAGACTCGTCGTTTTGAGTTTTCTAACGCTTTTCTGTGTATTTGTATCGCAACCTTTGTTCGCTGGCACCCAATTGTGGGAATTTGATAATAATGCAAATGACTGGAAAGTTGCTAACGGCAATTGGACAGTTGAAGATGGTGTGTATAAAGTTAGTCGCGGGGCTGAAGCTGAGCACTCCCTCGTTGGGGAAAAGAATTGGGACAACTACACCATAGAGGCAAAGATACGTATAGATGAGCACCATTGGGCAGGACTTGCATTCCGCGCCAAAAGTGAAATGGAATATTACGTCTACTATATGAATGTTCCAGATAACAAAATCGAACTCTGGAAACATACCGCAGGAGCATGGACGAATAGACAGAACCTTGCTCAAATCCCTGCTGTTGGCGGTGTCCAGATAAAGAACGGAGAATGGATTGAGATGATGGTAGAGGTAGACGGAGACGATTTTACATTACATTTAAATGGTGAAAAACAAAGTGATAATAGTGATGCCAGTTATGACGCTGGACAAGTCGGTGTCTGGGCATGGAATACTGCTGCAAGTTTTGATGACTTTACCGTTGAAGGTGATAACATTGAACATACACTTGCTGTTGATCCCAACCGAAAATTGACTACAACTTGGGGACGACTGAAACGAATTAATTGAAAATCATTGATGAAAGAGCGTACTATTAATGTACGCTCTTAACATCAATTAAATCCAAACACGGTTTGGGTAAACAATGGATTTAAGGAGTTTTATATGAAGTTTGTATTATCAGTTATATTCGGAATGTGTTTCCTCGCAATGTCTATCTCAACAGCGTTTGCTGGTGAACAATTGTGGGAATTTGACTCCGATTCAGATGATTGGAAAGTTGCTAACGGTAATTGGAGTGTTGCTGACGGAGTTTATCAACTTGCGAGAGGTGGTGCCGCTGAACACACGCTTGCCGGCGAATCCTCATGGTCTGATTATACCATCGAAGCAAGGATACGGGTTGATGATGGAAATTGGGCAGGTATTGCATTCCGTGCTAAAAGTGAAATGGAGTATTACGTCTACTACTTGAATGTGCCAGATAACAAAACCGAATTCTGGAAACACACAGCCGGAGCATGGACAAACCGCCAAAATCTTGCTCAAATCCCTGCTGCTGGAGGTGTTGAGATAAAAAACGGGGAATGGATTGATATGATGGTAGAGGTTGTAGGGGATACATTTACACTACATATCAACGGTGAAAAACAAAGCGACAATACGGATGCTTCCTACGATGCGGGACAAGTAGGTGTCTGGGGATGGCAAACTGCTGTCAGTTTTGATGATTTCAGGGTAACAAGTGATGATATTGAAGATAGTGGTACGCCTGTTGAACCAAAGGATAAATTAGCAACTACCTGGGGACGTATCAAAGGTCGTCAATAGTTCTATGATTCAGTGAACAATAATATAGATACCTAATTCAAGGGAGGTGTTTCAGTCATCAGGAACTGCCTCCCTTTATATTATCTTAACGTGAATTCGGGATAAGTAACTTTTGGAATCAGTTAATCCACATCCTAAATTCCGTTGTCATTGTCTTTGGTAGAATAATCCGAATTTTCAGAGTCATTCTTGACTAAATAAGTCATAATAGCCCTATAAAACCTTACTGAATATAGGTTCATAGCACATGATA
Organism: Candidatus Poribacteria bacterium; assembly: GCA_022825665.1. Classification (GTDB taxonomy): domain Bacteria; phylum Poribacteria; class WGA-4E; order WGA-4E; family WGA-3G; genus MSPOR6. Next base: position 43,885 of record JAJDWI010000092.1, on the reverse strand, counting down.
AAATTGTGCAAATTTCCCTCTGACTCTGAAAACTCTGAATCTTTAGAACGTCAGTAATGTAATTATCATCATATAAAAGGGTTCTCATTCTGTCACACAATACTAATCATTAATCGAACTCTCAAATGAAATATTCATTTAACATATATTACATTAATTCATTAATTGTCGTAATTGGTTGTCTATATATTTGCATGCAGCTTGTTCCCATCGGATTGTGCCAGACTGATACCGAGATGTCTCTAAGTGAGCAAATTGAATCCTATCAGAAACAACTTGCTGCTGATGCTACAAGGATTGATATCCGACTACAATTGGCTAAGATATATTTGCAAATTGAGGGATACGATCAGGCAATTGTCGAATATCGTGAAGTTATATCGTCTGTAGATGCTATGTCAAAATACGCTTATGCCTTACCCGACGGTTTCTATGGATTAGGATTGGCTTATGTGAGTCTTGAGAAATTTGACAAGTCTGTTGAAGCATTTAAACGTGCACTTCAATCTGCACCTGAACGGGCACATATACATGCAGCTTTAGGTTCAGCTTATGCGAGTCTACATCAATATGAAAATGCCCTTGACTCTTACAAAGAAGCCAACAAACTTCAGCCTGATGACGCAATGATTCACCACCAATTAGGTAATATATATAGTAAACGTGGTAAACGCTCAAATGCAATAATCCATCATCAAAAGGCAATTGCATTATCTCCAAATTTAGCAGCAGCACACTACCAATTAGGCTTACTATATTCACAAGAAAACCGATTAGATGAGGCAATCTCTTCTTATGAAATAGCGTATGAGAATGATCCAGAACTTATTGAAGCACTCTACAACCTTGCCCAAACCCAGGTCCGCAATGGAAATAGACAAGAAGCACGCAATAAGATGCAACTGTATGAAAGACGAAAAGTGGTTGTCAAACCAATACAGGAGTTACGCGGCACATTACAACGAACACGGGAACCGATACAGAGGGCAAAAATTCTTGCCAACATTGGAAGATTATATCTCAAAAGTGAGAATTATGAGAAGGCAATTTGGGAGTACGAAAAGGCACTCGCACTAAATCCGCAAGTTGTTGAAGCATATAACGGTGTTGGAATTGCCTATACCATGCGCAACAGGTTTTCTGAAGCGATTGATGCACAACAACATGCCCTGAAACTTCAACCAGATTTTGCCGAAGCACATGCAGGACTCGGTTTGGTATACCTCACACAGAAAAAAGATGAATTGGCTCTCAAACATTATAAACAGACATTGATGCTAATACAAAAAAGGAACGAAACCCGTAAGAATAAGTTTGAAGAAGAAGTAAATCTGAAAATTGGTTTTATTTTACTTAAACATAAACGGTATTCTGAAGCGGTTTCAGCATATCAAGCGGTCATTGAACTCAATCAAGACAATGCTGAAGCATATCATAACTTAGGTGTCTGCTATGCACATCAACAAAAAACAGATAAAGCATTGTCTGCACTTCAAAAGGCAGTTAAAATTGCAGCAATACCTCAGAACTCAAATAAATCCGATACAACCAATTCATTTCAACCCTCATTTCTTCCGGATACATACTACCTTATAGGTGAATTACACGTACTTCAGCAAAGTTATGCTAAAGCAGAATCTGCCTACCTTTCCTCTGGTTTGCCAAAAGCCTATAATGCGTTAGCCCAACTCACTGCCAAGCAAGCAAGTACTATTGAAAATCCGATTGGACGAGATAAAAAAATGGACATGGCAACGTCGTATGCAGAAAAAGCAATCCTATTAGATCCAAACACAGCAAGTCATCACAACACACTTGCTCTGATTGCATTTAGATTGGGTGAATATAATATCGCTGAACGATCTATACGAAAAGCAATATCATTGGAACCCAATAACCAAAACTATCAAGAAGGATTAAAAGCAATATTAGCGAAATTGCCTTCAAAATAGTGAAACAGAAACACACAACATTCATCTTACATGTGGATAGAGGTTAATTATGGCTTATTCCAGTCTTAGAGAATTTGTAAAAGCACTTGATCGAGCAGGAGAACTCAAACGGATAAAGACAGAGGTATCTCCTGACCTTGAAATCAGTGAAATTACCGACCGTGTCAGCAAGGAAGGCGGTCCTGCTTTGTTGTTTGAAAACGTTGAAGGTAGTGATATGCCCTTGCTTATCAATACCTACGGATCCTATTCCCGGATGGCAATGGCACTCGGTGTAGACGACCTTTCCCGAATCGCTTATGAAATTGAAGGTATGATAAAAATCGGTCCACCTGAGTCCCTTCTTGATAAGGTAAAAATGTTACGTATCCTATCCCAACTCACCAATTTTCCACCGAAAACTGTCAAGAAAGGTGCTTCTCAAGATGTCGTTTTAACAGGTGAAAATGCCTCGTTAGATACATTGCCGTTGATAAAGTGTTGGCCTATGGATGCTGACAGATATATTACTTTACCTCAAGTCTTCACCCATAGTTTGAAAACAGGTCAACGTAACGTCGGAACATATCGATTGCAGAAACTCAACCCGTATGCATTAGCGATGCATTGGCAAATTCACCATGATGGCGCAGCACATCACAGAGAATACAAACAGGCAGGAGAACAGATGCCAGTGGCAATTGCAATCGGTGGTGACCCAATAATGTCCTATATTGGTACTGCACCGTTACCATCGGGGATTGATGAACTCCTATTTGCAGGATTCCTACGAAAAGCAAATGTGGAAATGGTAGAAGCAAAAACCATAGATATGATGGTACCAGCTGATGCAGACATTGTAATTGAAGGGTTTATTGAACCTGATGAGACATGTATTGAAGGACCTTTTGGTGACCATACGGGATTCTATTCCCTACCTGATGAATATCCAGTATTCCGAATCACAGCGATTACACATCGTAAAGACCCAATATATCAAACGATCATTGTCGGCAAACCTCCAATGGAAGATTGCTATATGGGTAAGGCAACCGAACGTATCTTTATGCCGTTGATTAAAACGCAACTTCCCGAACTTGTTGATATGAATTTGCCATTATTTGGGGTGTTCCACAACTTTGCACTAATATCAATTGACAAACGTTATCCATTCCAAGCAAAGAAAATGATGCACAGTTTCTGGGGACTTGGACAACTGATGTTTAGTAAAATCATTATCGTGGTTGATAAAGACGTAGATGTTCAAAATGTTGAGGAAGTTCTATTCTATGTTGGAAGCAATGTTGACCCGAAACGTGATGTTACAATCGTTGAAGGTCCAGTTGATGTACTTGATCATGCTGCACCGCTACTTGGTGCTGGATCAAAGATGGGAATTGATGCGACAACCAAATGGAAAGAAGAAGGCTATCACCGTGATTGGCCCCCCGAAATTCAGATGTCTGAGGAAATTGTTGAACTCGTAAATGAACGGTGGAAGAAATATGGGTTGTAAACATTATTACTGTTTCTGTAGTTATATATTTCATCCATTTACATTCTAATGTATGAGGAGAGATAACATGGCAGAAACAATTTACGATGTAGCAGTAATAGGTGCTGGACCAGCAGGCACACAAGCAGCTGTATCAGCAAGCCACCAAATGCGTCATGTGCTGGTGTTACACTCTGGCAAAGTAAGTTTTAGTCGTGGAAGAGCGTATTGGTCAAAATCTGTTGAGATAGAAGACGCACCTGTATTTCCAGGTATCATCGGTCCCAACTTTGCTAAGGAACTGATGAAGTGGATGGAGAGCAGACCCGTAGTAGAATTTATGCTTGGGGATGAACAGCGTAAATCTGGTATTGACATCAGAGACGGACTCGTAACTAAACTGACACGAAACAACGACATCTTTGAGTTAGAAGCATCTACATCTGTTCTAAAGAAAAATACACCACTGCATATAGAAACATATAAATCACGAACAGTCGTTGTTGCAGCAGGTTTTGACGACAAATGGCCCAATATTGAATTCCAACCAGAAGCTGAACGGTTGTATAAACAGTATGCAACTGTGTTCCGTTACGCAGGTAATCGTAAAGGGTGGCATGTGTGTATCCGTTGTGATGGTCATTTACATGTGAATGAACATCTGGCACTACTCGGTGTAGGAGACTATATCTACGAAGCAGCCATTGGCGCACAAGATTTCACTGACAAAATCACAATCCTAACAAACGGACGACCTCACAGGATGTCACCGCCAATTCTAAATCAGGTCAAAGATCGGAAAATCAACATAATCGAAACAAAAATAAAGCGGCACATTGGTGAAAAAACTAATCTACTCGGTTTTGAAATGGAGGATGGAACTGAACTGTTCTTTCACGGATTCCTTGTTGACGAAGGATTAATTCCAAATACCAAATTTTTAGACGGTTGGAACTACCAGAAAGATGAAGAGGGATTGATAATTGCAAATGAGGATATGCAGATGCTGGATAGCAATGGTGAACCGATACCTGGACTATTTGCAGCAGGGGATATAATTTCTGGCGAACGAAACCTAATTGCTACTGCTTTTGCGCTTGGTCAAGAAGCAGGTTTATCTGCATCGGATTCACTACGAAAATGGCATTATCCAAGTGTTGATTAATGAAAATAGAATGCAGGTTTTTACGTTTTAATGTATAGAGTTTAGTATTTCTATTTATTTACACTACACTATCATAAGGAACTATTTATGACACAAAACGACAACTCAAAAACGCTCTATATCATTGATACACTCGCTGAGATATTCCGTTCATTTTACGCAATTCAAACCAGATTGGTGAGTTCCGTTACAGGTGAACCGACAAACGCTATTTACGGTTTCACGACAACACTCCTCAAACTCTTAACTGACTACAAGGCTCAATATATTATTGCCGCTATTGATATGCCCGGTGATACCTTCCGAAATGAGATGTATAAGGAATATAAAGGGCATCGTCGAACTCCGCCAGATGATCTTGTTACACAGATTCCTCGTATACAACAACTACTTGAAACCCTTCAAATACCTGTCATAGGCAAACCAAAACTGGAAGCAGACGATATTATTGCGTCTGTCACCCAATACATTCTCGATTCTCCAGATACGCAAGATGTGCATGTTTGCATCATTTCAAAAGACAAAGACCTTGAACAACTACTCTGTGACCGAGTTACGATGTTTGATCTACGTAATGAAGTTACAATAGATGAAGCCCATTTATTAGAAAATAAAGGAATTACTCCTGACCAAGTCATAGATACACTTGCTTTAATGGGGGATACCTCCGACAACATACCGGGAGTTGAGGGTATTGGATTGAAAACCGCAGCGAAATTGATACAGGAGTTCGGTTCAATAGAAAATATCTATGCGAATATTGACCAGATTAAGGGAAAACGCCGTGAAAATTTAGAGAAAGCACAAGACTACATATCGCTTTCACAGCAACTTGTAACACTCAAACGGGATGCAGATTTGGATTTCTCTCTGGAACAAGCACGATTCAAGCCACCTGAACTTAGTAAAATCAACCCTTTGTTAGATCAACTTGAACTTAAACGTTTTTACAAACCGCTTGCAGAACTCGCTTCCGGAAACACTGAATCAGACCAGGTGAAAACAGAAGTCAAAACTACCAGAAAAGAACGCTTGGAAGCAATGGAGCAAGAAAAGGATGCAATACTGGAGGAAGGAAAATTTACGACCGCAGAAACAGGGGACTATACTGCAATAACGACTGAAGAGCAGTTAGATGCCCTTGTTGAAACACTATCAAAGCAATCACTCATTGCTGTCGACACAGAAACAGACGGTTTAAATCGCAACTCTAATTTGTGTGGTATTAGTTTTTCTTGGAAACCACAGCAGGGAGTATATGTTCCAATCCGAACTCCAAATCCGGAGAACCATTTGGATCAAGAAACAGTAATTTCAAAACTTAAGCCAATTTTGGAAAACGCTGAACTGCCAAAATGTGGACACAACCTGAAATTTGATACAAGCATCTTCATACGTCATGGTGTTCAACTGCGAGGTGTTGTGTTTGATACTATGTTAGCAAGTCAACTTGTAGATCCAAGACAACCCTCTCACAACTTGGATAATCTTGCGCTGCTTCACCTAAAACATAAAATGATCCCGCTCTCAAACTTAATTGGTGATGAGGACGATTCCACTTCTATTGATAAGATTCCGCTTGATGAGGTAACACAATATGCTTCAGAGGATACAGATATAGTTCTCCAACTATATCACTATTTCAAACCGAAACTCGTAGAGACAGAAACCAACGAATTGGTTAGAGACATAGAATCCCCACTTGGACCCATACTTGCACTCATGGAGTTCAATGGAATCGTCTGTGACACTGAGGAATTAAAAAAACAAACCGAAGTCGTAGAAGAAATGGTTGTGGAATGTGAAAAAGTGATACATGAGTTAGTTGGTTACCAATTTAATATTGACTCGCCAAGTAGACTCGCGGAAGTTCTGTTTGATGACATCGGTTTCAAGCCAGTACGACGCACCAAAACGGGAAAGAATTCAACGGATGCAAATGTGCTTGAAGCACTCGCTGCACAAGAGGATATAAACACCCCTAAAACGAGTGTGCCACGTCTCATTATTGAATATCGTCAATGCCGAAACCTACAAAGTACCTATCTCGGTCATTTAAGGCACTCAGTAAATGAAGACACAAAACGGATACACACACATCTTTACCAACTAACCACCGCAACAGGAAGATTAAAATCTGATAGTCCAAATCTACAGAATATACCAGTCAGATCAGAAATTGGCAGACAGTTACGACGCGTATTTATTGCACCAGAAGGACATAAGTTGATATGTGCAGACTATTCACAGATTGAACTCCGTGTCCTTGCCCATTTTAGTAGGGACCCTATACTTACTGAGATTTTTACAACCGGTTTGGATATCCATACATCCGTTGCTGCAGAAGTCTTTAAAGTTGACCCGGAAGATGTCTCTCGCGATCTACGAGACAAAGCAAAAATCGTAAATTTCGGTATTATTTACGGTGTGTCTCCTTCCGGTTTAGCACGCAGAATTCAAGGTATGGATGTCAATGAAGCAAGAGATTTGATTACAAATTACAAAGCAAGATTCCCCGGTATCAACGAATTCTTCCAATCATGTGTTCAACAGGCATTAGACCAAGGATATGTGTCTACACTAACAGGTCGGCGGCGCGCCATTCCGGAACTCTTTGAACGTTCCCGAAGCAGGCAAAGTCTTGGAGAACGTTTAGCAATCAATACCGTTATTCAGGGATCAGCAGCTGATCTCATCAAAGCAGCTATGGTCAAAGTTCAACACAGGATTGATAGAGATGATTTACAGATGAAATTATTATTGCAGATACACGACGAACTCGTGCTGGAGACACCGATTAATTTAGCAGAAGAACATGCAGCAATTGTATCCGAGGAAATGGAAAATGCATTAGAACTTAATGTTCCTCTACTCACTGAGACAGGAATCGGTGATAATTGGATGGATGCAAAATAATTAATAATAGTACAATCAAATTTGACAATTTGATTAAATTGTTGTATCATGTTTACGTTTGGGAAATGTGACGGTGTCTGCGAACAACGTTATGCGTAGTATTTTGACAGTTTTACGGTTTGGAACCAGTAGCATTCTTGTAGATTGTGATGCGGCTTCCGAAAAAGATTGATGAGAATCCCGAGTTCATTTTTACCAATCTTTGCACTGCCAAATGCCTGCCAATAGAACATGCTGACAGTACTCAGTTTTCTCACATTCCCGTTATTTCAATTTCAAAAGGAGAAACGAGATGAACATCTACGTTGGCAATGTGCCCTATGCAGCCACAGAAACTGACTTGGAAGAAATATTTGAGCCGCATGGACCACTGACATCGGTAACGATTATTCGTGACCGCTACGATGGTCGCTCAAAAGGGTATGGGTTTGTTGAGATGGAAAACCAAGAAGACGGTGAACGCGCTATTGAAGCTCTTGACGGTCAAGAGTTGATGGGACGCCCCTTGAAGGTCAATCCCGCACGTCCACGCGAACGTCGCTCTGAACCCCGATACCAAAGCCAAAGCCGCTACGAAGAAGAGTAATCGCTCGATGTAGGATAAATACCTGCAATTGTTTAGATAACCTTTAGCGGAATACTCATGCTCCTGTTGCAAGCCAACAGGAGCATCCTGCATTTAAAGGGATTTATATAGAAACCTAAGAATTTATTATTAAAATTCAGGTTGTTGTGAAATCGTCCATACCAGATATAATTAATATATCAAGCACTCAACCCAAGTTCCTTACTCAACTCCATCAACCGGTTGTTAATCTTTGTTTTGTCAATTCGGTTATCAGCAACGAATTCCACGTATGGACGTGGAAGTCTGTCAGGTATCATTTGACGAGAATTCGCCTCTTGCAATGCTAACAAAGACATAAACATCTGCATTTCAGCAGAATGATCTGGCATATAATCTGCTACTGCCTCACGCAAATCTTCTTCAACAAAGGCATTTCTATTCTTGCGTTTAGCAATGTTATGGCTTCGTTGTGCTATCTGCATAAGATCACCAACACTCACACCACGTAGCTTCTGGTCTCTTGCAATCTCTTGAAAGTTTATCTGTTCTTGTGTGTGGAATCGGCAAAAGAACTGTAATATACCTGCCCGACTTTCCCGCATAGGAGGTAAAAGCACTAATTTATGACCAAATATCTCTGGACGTCTGAATATCGGTGGCATTAAATCGGGACGACTGGATGTACCAACCCATATCACCTGACCATGTAAGGACGCATCACTAATAGCATTTGTCAAGAGTACAGGAAAACCGTGATCCCCTCCCTGCTGCATCCCAGTATGCGGTGAGGCACGTTCAACTTCATCCATAAATACAACTACCGGGGCAAGTCCACGGATAAAATTAATAGCAGAATTCAGGTTTCTTTCGTAACCAGAACCGCTATCATTAAGGTTGATCGTTACTTCGCTGACCTGACTTGCATATCGAAGTTGCACAAATGCCATATTTGTCTGTCCAGCCAACATACGCGCAGCAAATATATTTCCGTTACCAGTTGGTCCAAGCATTAGGATACCTCGCGGAACACGTCGCATATCATTTTCTTTTAACCCTTCAGCAACATCCTCTATGACCCTTGTAACATGACTTGACCAGTGCTGTCTTGGATTGGTAAGTGGTTCATTAATTTCAATAATTCCATGACTGAATACCTTGATACTTTGACGTCGATAGTTCCCAAGTAATGGTCCCTCCACTTTCTGCTTTAAAGACGCAGCATGTCTGACTAAATCATGTATTCCAAATAGATTTAAACCCGCAGTTTCACGAGCTAAGTTTTGTCTTTCACCCGCATTCCCAAGATTCAGTTGAACTTGAACTTTCTGATCCGGCGAATCCTGATGTGTTATTTCTTGTGGAATTTTGTTTAAGTGCTCAATAAATTTCAACCGTTCATCATAAGCCGGAAATGGAACTTCTACGATAGGTATTTCCTGATTCACAAGAAACTGTGGATGGATATCGTAAGTATTTTGTGTGAGAAGTAAGATAATATGCTTTTTTCTTCGAATTTCCAGATCTGACGCCCAATTCTTGAGTTGGTAGAAGAAGTATTGTTGGTTGTCATGCGCACCTGCCTCAAACATAGGATCATTCGGTGCAATCTGTTCAAGGCTATCAATAACCATACCGACTCTGACTCTGTCTTGCTTCAAGAGATCATGCATCTTGTTTGCCAAGTCCTTTGTCGGCAACGGATCACTTCTGTAAAATGGATCTTCATGCAGTTTATTGAGTAATAGTTGACTGTTGATTCTTTTTCTATCTTCAGTTTCCGCTGGTGGTCCCTGTTCTTTAGGTATAAGTCCTAATATTTTCTGTGTACTTATCCATTCCCCGACTCTTGGCCATTTAAATCCTTGGGTGGCATTATATCCGATAACCAATCGACACCCAAGTACATTTAATTGTTCCATCAAATAATCCAGAGTTGGCATATAACCAAAATTTTCATCATGCTGCAAGTCTCCGACATTAAAATGTAACAGAAATTGGTGTGCAGCTGCGACTTTGAATTGTGATTCAATTGTCTCCCAAAACATCTTATTTCTCCAAAATATCTATATGTGTAAAGGAATTTTCCGTTTCACACTGCATGAAATCAGACATACATATTATTATAGAATAACACATAATTTCCTCCTAAGTCAAATGATTCTATATTGACAATTACATCAATATATGCTATTCTATTGCTGTCAAATAAACTCCCAATATATCGTATATGACATAAATTATGACAAAAAACGACAAACTGACACCAATTATCGTTGGAATTATGGGTGGTTCAGCATCTGGCAAAACAACATTCGCTGCAGCACTTGCAGAGAAACTCTTTGAACACACTCCTATTATATTAAATCAAGACTTATATTTTCGAGATTGGTCAGAATTCACACCTGAAGAACGGGAAAAGGTAGTAACAGCCAATCACCCCGATGCAGTACAATGGGATGTACTTATAGCAGATGTTGAGAAACTACGTTCAAATAGTCCAATTGAGACACCAGCACCCGGAACACGAGCAGCAAGTCGGGGTGATAAAAAGAAAGTTACACAACCAAGTTGTGTGGTAATTGTAGAAGGACACTTAATCTATTGGAACGAACAACTCCGAGACTTAATTGATATCAAACTTTTTTTAGAAGTAGACGCACATGAACGAGTGCTTAGACGCATGCAACGTGATGTCGGCACACGTAGTGCGAATCTGGAAGCCGCAATCAAGTGGTACAGACGTGATGTCCTACCAAACTATCCTATCTACACTGAACCTTGTAAGCAATATGCTGACATGATTATACCTTATCTTAATGAAAATCATATCGCACTACAAACTATTGCTGCCGGTATACGCGCCCGACTTACCACTCAAAACAACTAATCCCACCTTACTTTAATCATTTTCTCTAACCCCGTTATTTACAAAATTCTGATAATGTCTATTTGACATATACACCGTTTCATAATGACACGGTATTGTCATTGTAGCAGATAGGTTTTCTCCATTATTCCCTTCAAATTATCATTATAAGTCGCTCTAAATAGCTATTGGATATACATTTTTTATGTGCGTTTTTAATAGCCATTTCAGTTAGTTGCGGTCCGAACACAGCCCCCAACTAAGCATATTTACACATCATTCATGTCTTAACATGTTTTGGCATATAAATTGCTTATATTATTTTCAGTTAGAAAACATAATCGTAGTTTAATGATATTTGGCACGGAAATTGCTTTTCTTATAGTATACATCAAACATCTGATAAAAGGAGAAGAACAATGACATATTTAACACGCAAACCAATAGGAAATCTTTTCAACCTTCATAATGAGATGGGAAGGCTTTTCGGTGATCTTCTTTCCTCTCAAGACAGTGATGTGAATACTGAAACTACTTCTTGGACACCAACGGTTGACATTGCCGAAACGGAAAATAGTTATGAAATCCAAGCAGAACTTCCTGGTGTTTCAGAAAGCGATGTCAACATATCAGTAACCGATAACTTACTGACTATCAAAGGTGAAAAACATGTTGAAGAGAAAACTGAGGACAAAAACTTTCATCGTGTAGAAAGACGATATGGTACTTTCCAAAGAAGTTTCACGTTACCACGTCTTGTGAATACCTCTGACATCAAAGCAGGATTTAAGGATGGTATTTTAAGCCTAATAATCCCAAAAGCTGAAGAAGCAAAACCGAAAGAAATTCAAATCTCGGTAAACTCTTAACACGATGGACTTACACACAGCAGGCGCGCTTTGTAAGCGCGCTTGAAACCCAGAATAATGCTGTAAATCACACAATTTATCTGAAAAGTATAACAATCATAGAAGGAGAAGAAAAATGACTTATTTGACTTTACGTAGACCCGTAGTAAACCCGTTTAGGTTTTTCAATGTTCCATTTGCTGGACGACAGACAGTTCCTGTGAGGGAGAACTATACATGGACACCCTCAACAGATATTTCTGAAACGGATAACAGTTATGAGGTGCGTGCAGAACTGCCCGGTATACCATCGGAAGATGTCCACATTTCTGTCAAAGATGACTATTTAACAATCAAAGGTGAAAAACGTCAGGAAAATGTTGACGATTCTAATAACTACAAACGGGTAGAAAGACGTTATGGTAGTTTCGAGCGTAGGTTTTCGCTTCCTCCGAAAGTTGATACAGACAGCATCAAAGCCGAATTCACCGATGGTGTTTTATCCCTGTCTATCCCAAAAGCTGAAGAGGTAAAACCGAAAGAGATACCAATCACCGTTCAGGCAGAAGTAAGTGGGACACAGGAAAACTAAACATTATATATTCAACAATGGGGTTGGCATGTCAATTGTGCCAACCCCATTGTTGTTTTAATCCTAATCACGAACATTTCATTAGGATAGTTGTCTAAAGAAGCGAAGAATAAAACAATTATTTATAAATAACAAGGAGAATTGAAATGAGAAATTCACCGCAACAAGGTCCCAGAGGTCCAAGAGGGCATCGTCCGCGAGAAGGTAGAGGAAGAAGACCTAACAGACCTACTGAAGGCAGGAGACAAGGACCACGCGCACAAGCAAGAGGAAATAGACGGAACCGTCCATTTGAAAGAGGATCGGACAATGATCATTCCCCAAGACGGAGGAGAAATCGACAACGACCGGCACAAGCAGGATTTAGATCCCGTCATCCATTTTTCAATAGAAGATTTGATTCCCGAAGGGGAAGAGGAGGAAAAGGGAAATCGGTTTGGAATCCACCTATTGAGTTGACTGTTCTGGAAGATAAGTTTGAGGTATTGTTTGAACTACCTGGAGTATCCCAAGACAGTATCAATATCTCTGTAACCGATAGGCTTTTGAAAGTAAAAGGTGAAAAAGAACGGAAACAAACTGATGAAAATCATAAGTTTCGTAGATCAGAACTTAGATACGGAAAGTTCAGACGCATGCTTCCATTACCACCGCATGCTAATGCTGATGGTATAAAAGCAGAATTTAAGGATGGTGTGTTGTCAATTGTGATTCCTAAATCTGAGGATGCTAAACCTACAGAAATCCCGATCAACGTTGAATCATAATACTGCTGTCACAAACCGTATAATGAATACAATAGGACAACATAAAGGCTCGTGCCATAAAGCACCAGCCTGTTTTTTTGTATAAATATCTTTCTACTCAGTTCCAGAACTATTATCTTTAAATACACCGATATAAACAAGTGCAGCAAGCACACCACCACCACACGGACCGACAATATAGAGCCATAAATCAGAATAATTCCCCGATGCGACTGCAGGTCCTAACGTCCGTGCTGGATTGAGAGACGCACGTGTCAATGGTCCACCCATTAGGATTAGAAATATTAGAGTTAATCCAATTGCTAATCCTGCAAAGTTCCCCGCTTTGCCACTGACTGCAGTATTGAAAATCATATTGACAAGTAAGAATGTAAGTATAATTTCAACAAACATACCCATTATTGGTGTAACTGTAAATGCCCCACCTGTTTCCACGGTTGTTAAAACCGTCACACCAAGATCAGTTTCCATCGGTAGGATTACTTTGAGTAGGAACGCACCGGCAATTCCTCCTGCGAACTGAACAAGCCAATAACCGATGGCAGCAGTCAATTGGATTTCTTGAGCAACCAAAAGTCCAAGTGTTACAGCAGGATTGATATGCGAACCGGAAATATGTCCATAAGCATAAATAAAACCAACCACTACAAAGCCGTGGGCAAGTGCAACCTCTAAAAGACCGCCAACATTTATTGCCAACGCACCTGCACCAATAAAGATAAGGGTAAATGTACCGATAAACTCTGCAACTAAATTCCGTAAATTCATATAGCCAATATTTAACTCAACGAGTCCACCGACTTTGAAATTGTTCAACCATTGCATCTGGACCACCGTGTTGTCCCAAAAACTCCAAAAATGCTTGATATAGACGACGTGCCTCATCGGTATCTGTCTCGAACCGATTCTTCATCTGGTCCGGATCCGATGGTAGATGGAATAAGCTTTTCGGAGCACCTTGATTTTCTAATAGTAATGACCAAGTGCCATCCGTAACACTCCCGTGAGGACTACCTCCGTCAGGACTCCATCCACCACCCCACGCGCCGTGTGTAATGGCATAATCTCTTCCTTTATCTGTATCACCCATGATTATCGGTAATAGACTATGACCTTCAACCTGATTTCCGCGCTCTGCACCAAAATAGTCAACAACAGTTGCCGGTAAGTCAATAATACTTGCGAGCGCATCAGTCTGACGCGGTGTTGCATCAGGATGGTACACAAGGAGTGGTATATGCACTACTTCCTCATACATACTGAGATTTTTTGCGATTAGTCCGTGTTCACCCAACAGGAAACCGTGATCTGCCATGAAGATAATCATTGTACTATCCATCAACCCCATATAGTCAATTTTGTTCAACAAATGTCCAATCCAATTATCCACCAGACTCGCTTCAGCACGATATAATGCATTGAGTCTTTGTGTTGTGCGTTCATCCATTTTGTTTGGACCGTATGTCGGGTATATTGGTTCAGGACCATCGTAATCCTCAGAATCAAATCGTCTAATATACCAGTCCGGTACATCCCACGGTTCATGTGGGTCAAAGGTATCTACCATAAGATAGAAGTTTTCGTGTTTATAATTCCGTTCCAACCAGTCGCAGGCAGTTTGCATAGTTTGTGCTACGAAGGTATCCCCCTCATTCCTTCTGAAGTCTGCATTTCTGAGATGGTTAGCGAGCCCCGGTGGCAACTTGTTTGGGTGAGGTCGCGTGTGTTCACGATACCGTGATGTTATATCAGAATCATAGTCATAAGGTTGTGTTTCTAATATATCGGTTTCCTGTCCACGAATCCATTTCCAGCCTGTAAAACCTCTGTTATACAGAAATCCGTTGTTGAGATGGTGAGGTGTATCAGCAATCATCATGCTAATAACACCGGCTTTTGTTAGTGCATTTGCAATGACAGGTACGTTTCCTTTTAGCGGTTCCCAACCCCGACGACATATACCTACCTCACCTGTCACCAGATCACCGCGAATAGGCACTGTAGGAAAACTACAGACATAGGCTTTGTTAAAAACAACGCATTTCTCAGCAAAAGCATTAAGTGCAGGACTATAGCCTTTTCCGCCAAATATTTCTAAATTATCTCGTCTGAATGTATCTGATATAATGTGAATGATGTTCATACAATTCCTCTTCATTGTGTATAAATGACATAGAATTTGAGCTACTATGATGAAATATAAAATTAATTATGGTGGACTTTAGAATTAATGTGACACTTAGAGATATAAGAGGAAACTCCGATTCCCGGCTATCCGTGAGTATCATTGCGATTCGGAGATCGCTCCTACAGAAGATAAGTCCGTTTATCTACAAAGTTCACTATATATAGTATTCTCTGTTGGGTTTCTTCCTCAACCCAACCATAAGCGTCAATTTAGTGTGTGACCTTAGTGCTTATGATACACCTTTCGCCCCGCTGGGGCTTTAGGACTATATGTGAGCATGCGGACGAGGAGACCTCGCCCTACGAAATGTCCGAGGTACAATGAATTGTGAGACTATAAACGCATCTCTTCCTTAAATTGACGCTTATGGGCTTCGCCCTCAACCAACCTACAGTGGTAATTGGATTTAATTATCGAACCTACGTTATTTAGTTTTCGGTATTTCTAATACATTTTCTTACCTGCGTAACAGCATAAAACATACTTTTAGTTGTTTTTAGTTGTTTTTTAGTTGTTTTTTTTTAAATTTTGTTTAGGTGTTCTCGATCCTGTAGTAGTAAGGGTTTAAGTAGACTTTTTTTGTTGACGAAAATTAAAAAAAACAACTAAAAGCAAGTTTTTTTTTGCCGTTTTTTCGGTTTTTGTGTTTGGGTATATTGTCATCGGTGTTCCTCTATTTTGTCCGTTGTGTGTTGGATGTTGGGTTATATTATACTTGATGGTCGTTTGGTTTTGTAGTGTTATTGCGTTTGATAACAATATATATCCAATATGTTTGATGTCCTTTTCAGTTTTCAGTGGTCAAAAAATAAAAATAGTACAAGTCGTTATATAAGATTATAGCGTATTATCACTTTCATGTATTATATTTCTTTCTCGGTCTGCGATTTGAACGATAGCAGGCAATAACCCAAAAATACACCAGAACGGTACTCCAATTGCATCACCATTCAAAAGATTATTGACGATAAAATGCACCATCAATGAGATTTCAGCTGCCATAATACCGATGATAATGGATCGGAAAAAACCATCTTCAATTCTTTTGAGTGCATGGAAACCGTATCGTAGAAATGCAAAATTGAGCCATATCCACACTCCTAATCCAACTATTCCAAGTTCTGCCATTACCTGTAGATATTCGCTATGTGCGCCTAACTGATATTGTGCGACATAACTACCGACAAGTGCGACGTCCTCTTCATACAGCATCGCAAAAGCACCATATCCCTTGCCCAAAATAGGATTATCAAGGAACATTGTAATGGCTTGTCCCCAACGGAGCAGTCGTGCCCTGTTGGATGCATAGTTAAGATCTATAGATGTTGATACACGTTCCACAACTGAAGTATAAACACCCGGTAGACTTAAACAAATCAACAATACGAGACAGGTTGCACCGATAAACAACACCTTTTTTTGTGTTACCCCTTTACCTAATTGGACTAACATAAATCCTACAGCGACAATAACTGAGACCCAAACACCGCGTGAGAAACACATAATTAGACCCAAACCGAAACAGACAAACAAACCTATCCATAAGACCCGGTCATAACGTTGATTGTCAAATAGTAGACGACTTAAGCAAATTAAGAAGAAGATTGCTGTAAACGAGCCATAAACCGAGTAATTTGTGAATGGAGAACTCCGATATGCACTTGTCCACTGCCACTGATCTATATGAAAAATCAACACGACAACTGTCCATATAACTGCTATCGCAGCACTTGGAAAAGCAGATATAAATAGTCGTTTCAAACTTTGACGATTCTGTATCAGATCATATACTACCAAACTAAACATCGTGTAAGTAGCATATCGCAAAGCACCTTTCAACGTGCCAAATAGATCCGGTGTATTGATTGCAGACAGGAACGTAATGAGAATAAAACAAATGAGGGGTAGTAAGAATGGAAATGACGGTTTATCTCCCTGTTTTCCAAGCGCGTAATCAACTATCTTCTTCAACCAATACACAACAGTAAGCATACCTAACAAAGGCTCTGTTGGGGTTTGAATTTCAAGGAGTTGAGGGATAATATACCGAAAGGAAAATGGTAGGCAGATTAACAGGATATAGAGTGCCAACTCCGTTCCAATACATACGAAGGCACCAGCAGCAGCAGCCAGTAGACATAAAACAGCAAGTGGAGTTTCTGAATATTGCCCGAGGATTACCCCGAACACGATGCAAACGATAAATGGTAAGATAAAGTTTGCTTGCTTCAAGGACATGCATTCATACGATTAGAACTGTGTTTTGACTCCAAGTCCAATCGCAGTTCCATCCAAAGTTATATTCAGAGGGAGAGTTCCTGTGGTTTCTATAGTTTTCAGGATTCGTTTGAATTCTATCGTAATAGTTGCGTTATTCCCTATAGATGCGTGAGTATCAGGTTTCCATTGGAATAACTCTATACCTGTAAATACATATCCAGTTGTGCTTGAACCGCCATTAGATATCCCAAAGCCTTGTTGTTCAAGTAAGTCTACCATATTACCACTAAAATTTGCTCTTAATATACCAATCCCTGCTCCAAAATAGATCGGAAGATATTGATATAGAAAGATAGGACGATAGATTAACTGATATGAAATTGGCACAAGGGTGGCAGTGATAGATAGAGGATTTTGTCCTGGTGATTGAAGTCCAGCACTCCAATACCCAATTTCCAACCGAGAATCAAGTTCTGGTATATGTTGTAGAACAAGTGATAGTGTTGGCATCATTGCTACAGGAGGATTTGTTATTCCAATATTCTGAAGAACATTGTTCAAATCACCTAATCCCGGTTTATAGGAATAGATCGCTAACTGTAGTGACGATGTTTGGATGTGTTGTTCCCATATATTGTGGACGAATGGTGACGAATCTGTTTCCTGAACATCAGAGGGATGTGCATGTGAAATACCTGATATCGTGCATAAAATGAACATTATTACTAACAGATAACGCATAATTCAACTATTTTCTTAGATTTTATTCGTTCATTTCAACTTAATCAGGTAGTTCACGAAATATATGATGCATAGGTAGTAAAAAATTAGGATGTCCCAAATCAGGACATCCTAACAACACTGGACGGAAATTCGTGGGGACAAATCACATAAGATCAAATTTACATCATGGAGCCGGATGGGTTCAAAATAACTTCTACCCGACGGTTCATTGCTCTTCCAGCAGTTGTGTTCTGCGACGCAACTGGGTCAGTGTGTGCTTTGCCAACTGCTTTGATTCTTGCAGCGTCAACGCCTTTGCTTGTGAGATATTTGACTACAGAATTTGCGCGTGCTTGTGATAGATCCCAATTACTACGGAATCCACCCCGTAAAACAGGTGTTCCATCTGCATGTCCTTCAACAAGAATCTCTGCATCTGGATTTTCCATAATCTGACCGATGATTCCATCAAGCATCTCTTTCCCTTTACTTGATAGACCTGTTTGCCCACTGCCAAATGAAACTGTAACCAATAACGATGGTTTCGATGCTGCCTCCGCTTTTAGCTCGGTGATGTCCTCTAAGATAGAAGCAATTTGTGCCATGGCTTTCTTCAAATCCATTCCTTGTGTATTCAAGCTTTTGGCAAGATCCATTACCTCTTTCTTGATCTTAGCATCTTCGGCTTTGGCAAAATCATTAGATTCTTTTCCCTGCTCATCAATAACTTTTGACAAGTCAGCACGAAGTTTCGCGTTTTCTTCTTTAGTGTTTTGATTCGCAGCAGCGATTGTGTCAGCATCCCCTTGCTGTGATGCGGCAATTGCCTCATCCTTCGCTTTAGAGATAGCCTCCATTGTATCCTTATTATTCTGATCAACCTTTGCATCCAGTGTTGAAATCTGATTCTTTATTTCTGTAGTGGATTGGTCAATATGTGCAACGTGTTCATTTTTCCACATATTAAACTCTTCTTGGCTTAACTTACCACAACCAATGACGGCAATGCTAACAACCAAAAAAGCAGCGACAATAAGTGTTCCTCTGGTTTTCATGGAATTCCTCCAAAAAATTGATGCGTAAACTGAGTAATATATTGATTTCACATTGTATGTGTCTTAATAGTTTAACACAATTCAGATTATAATTCAAAAAAATTTGTAAAATAGGTCTTTTTCTATAGTTATGAGATGATAAAACTTGAAAATTCAAGTAAAGTGCTATAAAATATCTGAATGGGACAATTGAGTATTATTCTAATTGTTGGTTTCCTCTGTCTATTCGCTTATGAACCCCCAGAAGACATCGGTCCAATATATACAATACAAACGGCTATTTTCTACCTGATACTTACAATTGCTCCAATATTACTTGCTTACATTGTAACAACCGTTATACCACGCCTCCTTAAATCATATCAATCACTTACAGAGAGTGTATTCTTAAACTTCAGACATTTCCGTTTGGTGTTTGAGGTATTATGTTTAGGTACATTCTTATTTGGTCTATACCAGTTAGACTTACCGGTATTCATAAATTATCTGTTTTCCTTCTTCCCATTTGTGGAATTGCGACAAAGCTTTGGTATATTACCGCTCATCATCAGTCTAATTGGTGTTCGATTGGTATCCCACAATTCAAATCGGGCAAGTGAAGTACGATATACGGAATTGCTGTCATTCCATCTAAAGTTCCTACTCCTACCACTTGCACCACTGATAATTTATCTGTCTATGTTGGATATACTTGTAAGGTTACCAGAAAATATTCAGTTGTATCTGATAAAACATCCTTATTTATTGATTGGTTTACTATTACCAGTGTTGGCAGGGGCATACATCTTCGCGCCGTTATTGATGCAGTTTATGTGGAAAACTGTTCCTCTATCTGATGACATATTGAAGGAAAAGTTGGAAAATTTGACAATTAAAAGTAAACTGAAATATCGTGGTATAAGTGTTTGGCAAACAGGTTCGTTATTAATTGCTAATGCTGCAGTGGCAGGAACTCTTAAATGGAATAGGAGAATCTTTTTGACCGATACGCTTCTAAACTATTTTACTTATGATCAAATTGAGACTATTGTGGCACATGAACTTGGACATATCCGCTATAAACATATTCCTACATATATCCTTTTTTCTTGTCTTTATTTATTCAGTTATCCCTTATTTCTTATTTTTGTTGAGAATCCAATCTTACAATTACTACCTGTGAATATGCTCGAAAAATATCCTTTTATATCCTCTGTTGGTTCAATGCTATTTTTTCTTTCGTATTTTATATTCGGGTTTCGTTATGTGTCACGCCGTTTTGAACACCAAGCCGATCTATATGCTGTTACATTGACTAACAAACCAGACGCATTTATCGCGGCATTAGAAAGACTAGCTCTTTTTAACAGTATTCCTATGTATGTTCGTCGTATTTTCGAGTTATTTAATACACATCCTTCAATACATCGTCGAGTCGAATTTATTTACCGTTTTATAAAAGGTGAAACAAGGATAACTCGGTATCAAAACTATCTGATTGAAGCAAAATTATTATTTATATTATTACCGATATTCTGTGCTGTTGTGCTGTTATTGTTCTTCTTGATTTGATATAGTTCTACTCCGGTTCAAGCACAAATTTTAATTTGTCAATAGCTCGGTTGATCGGTAATTCATAAAACTTCTGTAGTTCACGCAACTCATTGGCAATATCAAACGCTACAAGAATCGGAATTCTTGCTTCATCATAACCTTTTTGTGTATAACTTTCAATCCGACTTTTTACATAGGTAATAAGGACTTCAATATCCTCGGCACTTAACTCATCAGAGGGTCTGATAGAGTAAGGAATACCCAAGATAACGAATCGAATCGCTTGTCCTTCCTGAGTAGAATCGTCTTTCTGCTCAGTAATGTCTTCTTCTTGCATATCTGTTCCTTTCTGATGATATTCTCCATTATATTTTCATGTGAATGGGTTACATTTCATGACGTACGAACGAATTCAGTCTATATTGTATCTTCCTTATGAAAGGGCATCTCGCATCGTATCCACACAAGGTTTAACACCTGTCCACCTTTCAAACGCTATTGCCCCCTGATGTACAAGCATTCCAAGTCCTCCAACAATAGGACATTGTTTGTCAGCTGCCATAATTAATAAAGATGTCATCGGTGGAGTATATACAATATCATAAACTGTAGTACTTGATTGAAGCCAATTCGGATCAATCAACAACGGATGGGATATATCCATACTGGATGTGGATGTATTTACAAGTAGTGAACAATGTTTTACTGCATCCTTCAACCGTGAATCCTCTAACCCCATACCTGTTAATTCTGTTTTAATTTTTTCTTTTCTACCTTGGTCAGAATCAGATTTCTGTAAACTATCTTCTTCATCTGTCTGTAACCCAATCTTATTTGTAAGTTCTTCAGCTAAGGTAACTGCCTTAGATACTGTCCGATTTGCAATTATTACTGAACGCACACCTGCAAGAACTAAAGCAACCACAATTGCTCTTGCGGAACCACCAGCACCAAGGACAACAACATCTTCACCGATAGGAATTGACACTCCAGTTTCCTCCATCGCTCTTAAAAAACCTGGTGCATCTGTGTTCTCACCATGAATCTTTCCATCAGTAAAAGTAAGTGTATTCACTGCCCCAATAAGTTCTGCCTCTCTTGAAATAGATGTGAGAAAAGGGATGACAGACTGCTTATGTGGCAGTGTGACATTTATTCCGACTACATTTATTGCCTTAAAACCATTTATAGCATTTTCTACTGCGTCAACAGGAACATGAAACGGAACATAAATGAAGTCAAGCCCCGCTTTAGCAAGTGCTGCGTTATGCATTTGGGGTGAACGACTATGTGCAATCGGCGACCCAATAACTCCGACGATACGAGTGTGTCCAGTAATTGTATGTGGATTTCCCATTTACTTAGTTTTCTAATCTCTTACTGTAGTTGATAGCAGTGTCGACGTAAATGCTCGTACAATATAAATGGCTGCTAATTATCATGTGCTTTTGAAAGTAATTTCTCAACCTTTTGTTTCGCCGCTTCCATTGTTGGATAACGAATCTGTCTATAGCCACGCACATCTTCTGCACATTCTAATGCCTGTAAGTGTTTATCGTAATCTTCATCATTTTCTGGCGAAAATGTATCTATAACTTCACGGATATACCATTCTCGGAATTCACGTTCTTTTGCGTGCCATTGTGACAACCAGCGTCTTAGAAACTTCATTCGTTTCATCACGTGCAACATCCAATTTCTGGTATCAATATCATGTTGTATATCAATTCCGAGTACGGTGAAATGAGGACGATTAAGGTGTAGATAACGGATTTTATCTCCGTTTTTCTCATCAATATTATAGCGAACCTTATCACGAGCCAACTTCTCTTTACTTGTTAGAAGGTGTGATACATATACCTCGTCCTTAATTAGCATAACCTTGTGTAGATATTTAATCGCAGCTTTCGTTGCATTGTATTCCCCATGGTCTTTCTCATAGACGTTTTCTATCTTTTCAATGTATGTTTGAGCATATTTGAGATGCTCGAATTGAATCAGATCGTATATATATATAGCAATGCTACGGTTTGTCGTTTCATCAAGGTTTAGTTTATTAACAATATTTTCGATTAAACCAGCATAGGAATTGGCAAGATGCTTACCGCGAAATTTATTCGAAAGTATGCTTTTCTTCTCTTCCAGTGTCTGTTGATATGTCTGGTTCAAGGCATCTGATTTAATATTAGATTGTACAATGTCCGCATTCTCACTTACAGCAAGGTATCTACCTACCTCAAACGCATTCATATTCTGTTGTAAATCTGAACGCCTAACCATCTGCTTTAAAGCGATTTGTATAGGTTCAAGTGCAATCGGCATCAAACCACGTTGAAACGCTACACCTAAAAGCATTATATTCGCATATAGTTTAGTTCCAAATAACTGTTCTGACACATCAAATAGGTTTACACCAAAATAAGTCTTTGTATTCTCTTTTATAGTATCTTCTAAGTCATCTATCTCAAAATTATCTTCTCCTATGAGCGATCTTATCGTATCAGTTTTAGCAGTATTGACAACAGAGTCTGTCCGTCCCGATGAAGCAACACGGAATACCGACTCGGCAGAAATACCACGAACTGCTTCTAATATATCAAGTCCCAAAACAAGGTCCGCCTTACCATAGGGAATTATTGGTGAAATCTTTTGTCCAGAATTTGTGTACGTTACATGTGTATAGACCCCGCCATTTCGTATCGCCAAACCCTTTCTATCACAGAAATGCACATCATACCCTTGAAGATATCCAGCAACAACAAGAATTTTTGATATTGTCCCAATACCCATGCCACCTACACCCGCTGCATAAACACTCCAGATTTCATCGAATGGTTGTGGTGGCGGAGGTGGTAAGGTATGTCCCTCATTCAAACCAAGTTGAGATAATAAACCCGATATTCCGGACTCCTCCCACTCATTTCCTATGTCATCACTTTTATCTTTCGGTCGTGTAATTTGTTGAATCGGTTGCTGCTTACGGGGTGGACGTTTTCGCGTGACAACAACCTCTTCAAATGAAGGACATGCCCATTTAATGCGAGCACAAGCACCATCTGTTACACAGTTAGATTGATCAACTGCAATTTTGTTTCCGTAGTCTGTATCTATTATTTTTAGAGCAGGACACCCGGTAGATTTTGTGCATTCTAAACAAAATTCACATACTTCTGGTGTTATGTTGATATGTTTTTCGACTTTTAAGAAACCTGCTTTTTCTTTTATTGATTGTTGTTCTCTTCGGAGTCGTCTGTGGAGGGTAATCGCACATTCCTTGTCAGCAATAATTATTTTCACACCCGACTTCAGTATGGATTTCTCAAGATATTTTTTATAGTTCAATCGGTCTTCTGGGTTTACACGAACAACACTAATTTCAGAACCACCTGACAATCCGCGTGCTACCTTCTCTATGTCTTGGGCAAATGTTGGATTACCAAGAATATCCAATTCATCGGCTGGTGTCGGTTGGTGTCCTGTCATCGCTGTCGTCTGATTATCTAAAATGATGTATGTAATATCTTGGTTATTCTTTATAGAGTCAGAAATAGCAGACATGCCACCGTGGAAAAAGGTCGAGTCACCCATGAATACAACCTGCTTATTCACGATGAAAGGATCAATACCAGCACCGGCTCCGCCACCGAGAGTCATTGCTGAAAGGTTATGCATCAGACGCGGGAAAGGTTCGTATTTGAGCATAGAATAGCACCCGATATCCCCGTGGAAAACAAGATCAACGGGGGATGAATCGTGGTGTTTTTGCATATAGGCAGGATCCATAAATTGATCTGTCATTTCAAGAAGAACACTTGAAGAATCTCGGTGTGGACAACCTGGACAGAAAGTAGGTGTACGTGCTGGAATGTCTGCCTTAATATCTGAAACTTCCTGCTGTAACTTAGCTTCTTCCTCCAGATGATCGTTATCTATCGGAAAATCATACGAAAACACTTCTGTTTCATTATCGTTTGAGAATAATGGTATCAATCGCTGGATAAGAATAGATGTATCTAATCCTGCTACGACAGGAATCCCTTGTAATCCATTTGGAAACTGTTTTCCCCACACTTTTACATAATCCTCAAGCTCTTCTTCTTGAAACTTTTGTGTGAGGAACGCCTTGATTTCATTTTCTATCACAGGACGTTTTTCCTCAACAACATAAATCTCATCCACCATTTGTGCAAATTCAAAAACTATGTCCTGATCAATCGGATGTGTCATACCGAGTTTTAGTATGGGAACGGTATCACTAAGGTTTAGTTCAGTGAGAGCATGTTCTAAATAACAGTAACTGAAACCAGCGGTCACAAATCCTATTTTATGTTTAGTAGATGGGGGTTTTCCTTCACCACTATTAGGGTAGAGGATTTGGTTAAGACCCAACCGTTTTGCAGTTTCAAGTGCGGCGGGAAAACGTTCACTAAGCATTTCAACTTCAATGCGAACAGTATCAGGTGGTAATAAAACGCGATTATCTATTGAAATCAGATCTGTGTCTAATTCTGTTTGTGCTATTTTACTTATGGTAGGATAACGATTGGGAAGTAACTCTACATTTCCTCCGCCATCGGCTTGATTCTGTGTAGTTAAATAACATGTGTAAAGGTTGGCTTCAGCTGATATTTCAAATGCATAATTGACCCAATTTTTGAGTTCCTGCCAAGTAGATGGTTCTAATAGCGGCATATAAAGATGTCGGGCTAATACACGTGAATCGGCTGGAACTTGAGTACTATATGACCAAGTATCATCTCCAACAACAACAACCGCACCACCCGTTGTCCCTGCCAAATTGCTAATGGCAAGACTATCAGATGCAACGTGCATCCCCACACTCTTCATAAATGCTATTGAACGCATTTCTGCCATTTGTGAACCGTTCAATCGAGCTATCCCTAATGCCTCATTATTAGCAATTTGCGCAACAATACCGTTTGATTTTAAAAGATCCGAATTCCGTTGCAAAACGTCAAATACTTCAGAAATTGGTGAACCTGGATATCCTGTCAGCAGACTTACACCACTCTCCAAAGAACCTTTAACAAGCAACTCACAGCCAGTATAGACATTAGTACCTTCTGATTGTGTAAACCTTTCATCCATGATGTATGTTATCCTTTGAATGGTTTATCCATTCAGTAGTTCACGGGCATGAGCAAGACCGACTTCGGTCTCTTGTCCACCATGCATACGAGCAATCTCTGTTACTCGCTCCGCGTCAGTCAACGATTTGGCAGAAATCAGAGTACTTTCACCTACCACATCTTTTTCAACCAGAAAATGCCTATCGGCAAAACGTGCAATCTGCGGAAGATGGGTGATACAAATGACTTGTGCAGATTGCGATAGTTCCTTTAGTTTTTTACCTACGACATCTGCGACCTTACCACCGATACCGCTATCAATTTCATCAAAAAGCACTGTTGGAATGTTGTCTACCTTAATCAACACAGTTTTTAAAGCAAGCATAACACGGGAAATTTCACCACCCGATGCAATTCTTGTTAAAGGACGTGACTCAGAACCTACATTAGGTGCAATTAAAAACTCAACTTTGTCCATCCCGTTTTCACGAAGAGCATACCTTTTATCATCAATCAGGAGTGAGCCATTCTCATCTTCAATCGGCTGCACTTCTGTGTAAAATTCAGCCTTTTCCATTCCCAACTCTTGAAGTTCCTTTTCTACCAACGCTGAAAGTCGTCCCGCAACCTTTTTCCGTTTTTCGGACAAAGTAATACACAATTCACATATAGTCTGTTTGATTTCACGTATTTGGGACTGTAGTTCATCTATTTTTTCGGATCCAATTTCTAAATCTGATAACTTACGTTCAGCATCACTATGATATTCAATCATCTCTGAGATAGTGTTACCGTATCTCCGCTTAAATTTTGAAATAGTTTCAAGTCTGTCAGTCACCTCTGCAAGTCGTGCAGGATTGAATTCAACAGTTTCTGCATATTCACGAATCTGTGATGCAATATCTTCAAGTTCATATAAAGAAGATTCTATTCTCTCACACAATTCCGACAAACTCGTATCAACTTCTGTCAACTTTGCAATGGTTTTAGCAGAGTCCCTTAAACTCTCTAACACAGAAGAACCTCCGTCAGAATCTGATGTGCCAAACGCTGAACTTCCGTCTCCATCAAGTTGTTCATATACAAGATTAGCGGATTCATATAATTGTTCAGCGTTATTTAGGATACCAATCTCTGTAGTTAGTTCTTCCTCTTCACCTTCTTGCAGATTTGCCGCCGCAAGTTCCTTCACCTCAAATTCAAGCAGTTCCTTCTCTCGCTCAGATGTCCTCAATGTATGCAATAGAGAGTCCAATTCTCTTTGTAAATCAAGAAGGTGATGGTATTGTGTGCTAACCTGTTCCCGTTCTTTATCGTTCTCTCCAAAATCATCTAATAATTCAAGATGTGTTTCCGTCCTAAATAAGGATTGATGTTCGTGTTGTCCATGAATATCAACAAGTAATGCTCCCAATTCTTCCAGCCGCTTCAAATTTGACAACTCTCCGTTTATACGACATCGACTTCTACCGTTTGCACTTATTTGTCTGGAAAGGACCAATGTGTCATTCGTATCCATCATAGATGGAAACGAGATAGAAGGCACAACACCAATTTCTACGGATGCTGCATCTGTGCCTTCACGCACAATATCAGGAGATGTTCGTTCACCTAAGACTAACCCTATTGATTTTAGAATAACCGATTTTCCCGCTCCTGTTTCACCAGTAAATATATTTAATCCTGGTGATAGTTCTAAATCAAGTTCATCAATTAGGGCAATATTGCGAATAGAGATCGCTTCTATCACAGTTCTTTCCTTGTTGCTTATTTACAAATTCAATCTTACAAGGTGCATGACAACTGTAGTCTGATAAGATAACCGAAGAACTCATTTTATTCTCTCTCCCAACATAAGCTTTTCACGTAATGCTTTGTAATAACTATGACTACGAGAGCGAATTAATTGAATTGTTCGTTTTGCTCTACGCACCTTTATCTCGGCTTCTCTTGTGAGAGTATGTGTTTCACGTTGTCCATCAATAAAAAGATCAAGACTTTCATAGGTGGAATGCATCTCAACCTTTATCTCGGCATCACCATGTGCAATAAAAGGTCTTACTGTGAGACTGTGGGGTGCAATAGGTGTCAACAAAATCGCCTCTAACTGTGGGGCTACTATAGTTCCACCACACGACAGTGAGTATCCTGTTGAACCGCTTGGCGTGGCAATTATCAGTCCATCCGCATTATACGGAATAAACAACTCACCATCTACATAAGCATTTAGTTCAATTAATCTTGTATAATGACGTATCATAACATCGTTAAGAGCAAATGTATGAAAAGGTTCCGGACTCTGACTGTTGACAAATACCTCCAACATCATCCGATGTTCTATCCGATAATCCCCTCTCAAAGTTGCTCGTAAAGATGGTTTGAGTTCATCCAACGAAGCATCTGTTAAAAAACCGAGAGTGCCGATATTGATTGCAAGGATAGGTACAGTTTCAATTTTTGGTAAATGTGCAGCACTTAGAAGCGTTCCATCACCACCGAGAACCAGAAGTATATCAACATCTTCTACCATTTGTGCTGTCCCAATACCCGTGAGTTTAAGTCCAAGATCCTCCGCTTGTTCATCAGATACTACCGGTACGACACCTGCTTTCTTTAGCAAATCCGAAACGTCAGCAACGACTTGTGGGGCATTTTCCTTACGGGTATTGACAAAAAAACCAACTTTTTTCGTCATCCGGTCTCCTTCTCCAATCGAGAAAACCCTAAAATTACCCCACATCCTATGAGAAAGATACACACCGTTATGAGTAAATTCATATCAAGTTTGGGTAGTAGATGACTTGTATCATAAGATTTTTCACCGACTTTCACAGTATGTCTAAACGGCCACAACCCATATAAAGATCCCACCATCAATCCAATCAAAAATGAGATAGTCAGATTACGATACCGGTCCAGTAGAAAGTTAAGTAACCTCGTAAAAACTAATAATCCTGATAAACACCCAAGTGTGAATACAACAAGTGTCAGAGAATTGTTAAGAAATAACTGACTTATCTCTCCACTGAAAGTCGCTGGGACCTCCTCCATAAATTCTTTTATAGCCGTTAATAATGGAAAATAGACTCCGAATGCAAGTAATAGAAATGAGCCACTGACACCGGGAAGAATCATTGCTGAAATAGACAAAGCACCACAACCAAAAAAGAACGCTAACGTCCCAATTGACATCTCTAAATTATCACCAGTAACAGATGCTGTTCCAGCTGCATTTTTCTTCAATTCTTCAGTGAATACAAGAAGTGTCGCTGCCATTAATAAGACCGCGAGTTCACGCCAACTAAACCCCTTTAACATCCGAACCGGTATAAGAATAGAGGTTAACACCAAACCAAAAAAGAAACCGTAAGTTGCATCATGTTGAGAATCTAATAAATAAACAATGAGCTTTGTTGATACCAACACCGCTGCAACTGCACCAACTCCTAATATAGTTAGGAAACCGAAATCAATACGACGTAATTCAGCATAAAATGTCCCAACAGATTGTTTTCTAAAAGTGAATATACCAAGTATCCGTTTTATAGTCTGTAAACCAATGTTTCGTAATGCTGTGATGAGACGTTCATAAATTCCTAAAACTAATGCAAGCGTTCCACCACTCATACCCGGAATAATGTTAGCGATACCAATCAGGAAGCCGTTTACAAATAGACGGAGTATATTCATATTTAGATATATTTATCCATAATTATGCTTGTTTAGTGTTAAATACTGTCAAAAATTATACTACAAAAACGATATATGTGTCAACCGTTAATAAAATTAGACATATATGAAATGGTATACAAACTTCAAAAGTTTGCTATACTTCACAATATAATATAATCATAACACCCTAATGTATATAAATACATAAAAGTAAAATATAATATTACTTGATACTGAAACTCAATACCATATATTATTAATAATAATGAGTCTCAATATCGTAATATTATTTCACATATCTGAATACATACAATATCACTTTAACTTTGCGATTTTCTAATTTAATATTAACATAAAAGCATATTATCTCTTCACGCAAATTAATTCCAATGATAAATTATTTATGATAAACTATACATAAATTCATTAAATTTCAATTTGAAGGCTATATAATATATGAACTTCCCAATCCTGTCTGAATCAAAACGTATAGAGATGCTACAACCCCCAGAAAAACGTGTACGGATGGTCCTTGATACAGATACATATAACGAAATTGATGACCAATTTGCTGTCGTCCATGCGATACTCTCACCAGAACAACTTAACCTTGAAGCGATATATGCTGCCCCCTTTCACAACAACCGTTCATCAGATCCCAGTGATGGCATGGAAAAAAGTTACGATGAAATTTTGAGACTATTGGATTTCCTCAATGTAGGACATGACGGTTTTGCCTACCGTGGTTCAACAGAATTTCTTTCTGATGAGGAAACACCGATACAGAGTAATGCAGCAACAGATATGGTTGATCGTGCTATGGCAAACACCGATGAGCCACTCTATGTTGTCGCTATTGGTGCAATTACAAATGTCGCATCAGCACTATTACTTGAACCTGAAATCATCAAAAACATAGTCGTAGTCTGGCTTGGTGGCAATCCACTGTATTGGTCTCATACAAGAGAGTTCAATCTTGCACAAGATGTTAAAGCCGCACGTGTAGTTCTTGATAGTGGTGTGCCGTTTGTCCATCTCCCTGCCCGCGGTGTTGTCTCACATCTGCACACTACCGTTCCCGAGATGGAACGTCATGTTCAAGGAAAAGGAAAAATTGGCGATTATTTGGTTGAAATATTCAAAGATTATCACAAAGACCACTTCGGTTGGTCAAAAGTAATATGGGATATATCAGCAACTGCTTATCTTGTCAATAGTAGTTGGGTA
Source organism: Candidatus Poribacteria bacterium (assembly GCA_022825665.1). GTDB lineage: Bacteria > Poribacteria > WGA-4E > WGA-4E > WGA-3G > MSPOR6. Next base: position 13,029 of record JAJDWI010000092.1, on the reverse strand, counting down.
CCAACTGAAGTAGTCCACAGTCCTATCCTGACAGATGCTGTAACATGGAGTTTTGACAACAATCGTCACCTGATGCGTGTAGCAACAAGCGTGAATCGTGATGCAATCTTCAGAGACCTATTCCTAAAGCTGCAACAAGCGAATTAATTCAACAGACAGGACTTACGCAAAGTGGTAAGCGCGCTGGAAACTCAGAATACTGCTAAAAAATACACCGTTTTAGTCATAATTATTGAAAAATCGTGAAAAGTGCGTAAGTCCTAAATAGATTCTAAGAGAATAGTTGCCATTCATCGCTGCATATTATCTCAATTTGGTCTTTAGGTTTGTAATAATCGGTAGGATGAGGATTCTCTCCCATATCTCCGAAGAGTCTACGACGCCGAGAGGTCATACGATCAAGCACATCTACAGGAAGCCTATCGTAATCATAAGGTCGGCACCACATCTGACCGTACCGAAATGTAACACTTTTCCGTATCCGCTCAGTTCGATTCGGTCCGACACCATGCCATAATGCCCATGGAAAAATAACAGCATCACCAGCCTCAGCAAGCACTTGGATTGCACCATCAGGATATGTTCCCTTATCAAGCCGATTATCTGGAAACCGTCTCTTATGGCTACCCGGAACACACATAAAATTGGCTTGGTCAGGCTCAGATAGGTCGGTCAAGAAAAATTGGATTTTGAATTGTAATGGAAGACTGTCAGTATGTGGATGGATACGTTGTAGTGATGGTCCAGCATCTGTATGAAAACCCATCAATGCCTCTGTGTCAGAATGACGGACATAGATCTGCGTTCCCATAATTTGCAGATAAGGTCTCATCAGGGACAGTATTGTTCCAAATGTATTAGGATGGTCAGTCAGTGGATCCAACACATCTGTCCGTTCAATCGCACGAATTATGGTGAAGGCTCCCTTCCCAAAACGACTTTCTTGCAGATTAGGTGTTTGTTGAACATATTCCTCTATGACCTTATCCACAGCATTCAAATAAGCGTCAATTTAAGGACGAGATAGTTTGTAGTCGCGCAATTCATTGCGCCTCTTACATTCGTAGGTCGGAGCGAGCACAGCGACCTACGACATATTTGAGTAGATATGTCGTTATTAGATAGGACGCACGTTGGTCTTTGAAAGTGTATGTGTACACTGAAATATACATTTTTCTGAGAATAAACTAATCCTGAAAATCCTAAAATCCTGCAAATCCTGGTTCAGACTAAAAACCAAACCCACATAAAACATATTGGATATATATTGTTCCACCTCCTTGATAACCTGCCCACCACAACCCTTCATCCGTTAAAATATATCATCATTTGGAAATAATAACTTCTCATTTACAAAAAAACGCGTTCGTAGTCGCGCAATTCATTGCGCCTCGGACATTCCATCTAAATGAGACAATAATTTATAGAAAGGGTATAAAATGACGCTTATTGGACAGACAAATTTAATACCATTATTTTCATTATAGTCCGAATACTAACGACTGAATATGAAAAAATACCGAAAAGGAAAAACGCACCAAAATGAAAATTTCAAAAAAATAGTACCACCCTATAAACCCAGTTTCAGACTGGTACAACCCCGAAAACCAAAACGCACCAATGTGCGAAAAACACCCTTTTTTAGTGCGTTTTTTCCAAAGCAATTTAATTCATAATAGGACATCTTCCAACCCTATAGTTTGGAATAACCGTCAGACAAAAAATCTGCATATCTACTGGATTGAAGATTACATCTATACTGAGAAAACACATTTATCTGAGAATAAACTAATCCTGAAAATCCTATAATCATGTAAATCCTGGTTCAGACAACAAGCAATTCAGACAGGTAAGAATCACTAAATTGACGCTTATGATGTCCTGAAAGATTACAACCAGAATAACCGTAAATGAGACAATAATTTATAGAAAGGGTATAAGGTATTAATTTGCTATGACAAATAATACATGCTAAAATAATAACAGAAAGGCATGGCATATAGAGAAGAATAATGACAAATAAAGAACTATCACTCCCACAACATCAGAGAGAAGAAATTCATCAATTATTAACCAGTGCATCCGATAAATATGGATACCTAAACTCTGAATCTATACTGCGAAGTATACAAGAACTCTCCACCGACGATGTAGAAATACAAATATGCTTTGCTGACATCGTTGTCTCGTTGTTTAAATCCTGCCTAAACACACCTAATCCTGAAGCAGCAATAAATAATTTTTCTCGCTTTGCTCATGTAGCTTTCAATCGTAAATGGATCTACCAACTCCTACATGATGCACCTTTTCTGATGGATACAGTCCTGCTCAGTTTTGGTGCCTCTTCATACCTGTCAGAAATACTAATCCGGAATCCTATCTATTTTTACGACATCATTGATGCAAACGTGATGGAATGTACGAAGACAAGCGATACGATGTACAACGAACTTGCCAATTCTCTTGATAGATACCGAGATATTGACCAGAAACTTCGTATCATTCGGAGATACAAACGGCGTGAAAGTCTACGCATAGCATTACGCGATCTGCTTCAAGTGGAACAAGTTGAAACTACTACATTGGAAATGAGTAACTTAGCTGAAGCTACGTTGCAGCATTGTTATGAAATTGGCAGAGACCAAATCATGAAACCAAAATATGGGGTTCCACTCAATGAGGAAAGCAATGCTCCATGCCGATTCGCTATTATCGGAATGGGAAAATTTGGTGGTTATGAACTCAACTTCAGCTCTGATATTGACTTAATTTTTGTTTATTCCGATGAAGGACAGACCGATAAAGGAGTCGACAATAGCGAATATTATTCAAGGTTGTGTGAGTTTATCATTAATTCAATGAGTGAGGTAACCGCAGATGGTTATGTTTTTCGTGTGGATATTCGATTACGACCAGAGAGCAGTGCAGGAGTGATCATTCGTTCTATGGAAAGTTACGAAAGCTACTATGAAGGATGGGGCGACTTATGGGAACGCCAAGCGTTAATCAAAGCACGTCCAGTCGCAGGTGATATAGCTTTTGGTGATGAATTCCTCCGTATGATCCAACCCTTTGTTTATCAACGTTACTTAGATGGTGTTACACTCAACGAGATAAAGGCAGACATTCGCAATACAAAAGCCCGTATAGAAGAACGGCTTGTAGGAGAAAGAGTAGATCTTGATAAACACGTTAAACTTGGTCCTGGTGCAATTCGTGATATTGAGTTTACGGTACAATGTCTTCAAATGATACATGGGGGTCAGCGAAAGTCTCTCTGTTCACAAAACACATTGGAAACGCTTGCTGCATTGAAGGAGAACGCACTGTTACACGCGGAAGACGTAGATGCTTTGTCGGATGCATATCGGTTTCTAAGAAGATTAGAAAACTGTATCCAAATAGAGGCTGACCAACAACGATACTCAGTACCAGCAAAAGAAAATGAGGAAATTCAACTCGCCAGACGATTAAGATATTACGATGAATCACTTGAAAAATTTAGGCAAGATTATCAAACCCATAAATCACGCGTCCGAGATATTTTTGAAAAAATAATGAATATTAGTGATCCGGATCAATTAGATATAGCGGTACTGATTAACCAAGATAATCCTGAAGAGATTGAGAAGAAATTGGGAAAGTATGGTTTTGAGAATGTACGTGAGGCACACCGCCTACTTCGTCAACTCGCTAACGGTGCAGATGGACAGCAGTTTTCACCCGCAGTCAGACACACTTTCTTTAAACTCGCACCGACTCTATTAAAACATTTGAGTGCAGCTCCCGATCCAGACATGGCACTAAGGTACTTTGATGCATTTGCCGCGAAGGTCGGTGCAAGGAGCAGCTACTATACGATGTTCATGGAGAGGCAGGGAGCACTTGAAGCACTTACAAGTGTCTGTGGTTCAAGCCTTTATTTAGCTGATTTACTCATTACAAGTCCGGAACTCTTTGACCTATTGACAGTGCCAACTTTCACCGAATTCCCTAAGACACTTAAAGAAAAACAGGACGAGGTGATACAGATCCTTGCGAATACTCCTGACCAGCATGTTCTAAGGGCAATTAGAAGGTATAAGAACGATGAGATATGGCGTATTGCTTTGCGAAACATCATCGGTAATGCCGACCTACCAACTACTACTGAAGAACTCTCTGATTTAGCAGAGGCAATATTACATGCCCTCTATCAACAGATTGATGCTCAGTTACGAGAAGAACACGGAACTCCACTAAGTGAAGATGGAACTCCAGTGACCTTTGCAGTCATAGCAATGGGTAAATTTGGCGGTCGTGATCTTAACTTCAGTTCAGATTTAGATGTTATGTATGTCTATACATCCGATGGAAAGACATCACAAGGAATGCCTAATTCAGAATTTTTCTCAACACTTGGATTAGAGTTAGTGAATCAACTTAGTGGAAATCACGGAATGAGTATATATGAACTGGACCTACGACTCCGACCTTATGGAACTGGTGGAGCAATAGCATTACCACTTGAAGGCTATCAGAATTACTACGACAATTCTGCAGAAATTTGGGAACGGCAAGCACTTACACGCGCACGGGTGATAGCAGGAGATGTAGAAAACTTGGGAAATCAATATATGAAGATTGCTCATACATATTGCTATTCGGAACCACTTACCTCTGAAGGAATTGCTGAGATCGTACATACACGGCAACGCAAGGAGGCACAAGCAATAAGAAAGCCTAAATCACGCAGAAGACGGAGTGGAAGGACTCAAAAACCTACGGCAAATGTAAAGTCTGGTTATGGTGGACTTGTTGATATTGAATTTGCAGTTCAAACGCTTCAACTTATCCATGGAACAGAAATCTCATCTGTCCGTGTCCCAAATACCCTACTCGCAATTGATAGACTACATTCAATTGGAGTTCTCACAGAAAAGCAGCGCACAGGATTATCCGAGGCGTATCAATTCCTTCGTCGCGTTGAGAATGCTTTACGGATTGTGCATGATCGTGCATTAGATGCCTTGCCTACAAATCGTACGGAATTGGCACACTTGGCACGTAGACTCGGATACGAGGATACTGAAGAAACACCTCTCGTAGAGGCATTTTTACAAGACTATGGGAAGTGGACAGAGACAACTCGCGCTCTTTTCAATGAAATTTTGGTAAAATGAATGTTTTGTCGTCTCTTACATTCACCGGTAGTAGGTGAGGTTTCCTAACCTCGCTTGTATAGTATGTCAGTATTTCTAAAATCCACTATAAATACTGTTTCATTCAATAATATTTGAATTTGTTATGGTATCTATTATGGAGGTATTGATGGTTTCAGATTCGTCATCTTTAGGTCCCGGTATTCCGAAGAATATTGTCATCTGTGTTGGGGATGGAATGGGTTTTGAAGCGGTTAAAGCGGCAGGATACTATGCCTATGGTGAAACAGGTCATCTGAGTTTTGAAAAGTTTCCATACCATGCGGAAATAGCAACCCATGCTGCGAACACTCCAATGACTGACTCAGCCGCTGCTGCGACTGCAATGGCTACAGGACATAAAGTTAACAACGGTGTAATTAGTATGGAGATTCCTGGCAGTGGAACACCATTAAAAACGCTCTTAGAAATTGCGAAAGACCTGAACAAAAAAACTGGACTTGTCTCTACAACTTACATTACCCACGCTACACCTGCCTGCTTCGGAGCACATAATCCCCAACGAAATAATCTCGGTGAGATTGCACATGATTACCTCCATTTAACTCGTCCAAACGTCCTATTGGGTGGTGGCGGCAACGGAATCACTGAAAACAGTGCTGAATCTGCCGGTTATACTGTTGTAACTAATCGCGAGGAGTTATTAGAACTGAATACTCCAACAGAAACCTATGTTTCAGGACAGTTTGGACAAACCAACATACCGTATGTGTTTGACGGATCTGACAATCTACCACAATTGTCGGAGATGGTGACCATAGCATTGGATATACTCACTAAGAACGAAGACGGGTTTTTCTTACTACTGGAAGGTGGTCGCATTGATCATGCTGGTCATTCCAACGATATTGAACGCCAACTATTAGAGACGATGGAGTTTTCTAAGGCTGTTCAAACCGTATATGAACGGATTTCAGATGATGAAGACACCATTATTCTTGTCACGGCAGACCATGAAACAGGCGGGCTGCAAGTACAGAAAAACAACGGACAGGGAGAAATACCTACAATCAATTGGACAACCGGTGGACATACCGTCAATAACGTTCCACTATACGGTTGGGGAAAGAATGCAGAGCACGTTGAAGGGGTACTAAATAATACTGACTTGATTAAGATAGTGTTAGGTAATAGTGATTTCACTGAAGTGCAGCTAAGTCTTTTGTAATCTATGCACCCACTATTATCAATCGCGTTGTGCTTGAGAAATAATAATCTTATTCTCGTAACATCCACCAATCCAATCAAACTATATATAAACAATATAAGGAGATTCTAATGAAAAAAAACATTTTTATATTTGTTAATCTATCAATTTCACTATTGTCTGTTTTACTGTTTTTACAACTTACAGGTATAACCCACGCAGAGGAAGAACCAAACGAAAAAAAAGATGCAGAAACTGAAACCGAATCAGCACCAACAAAGGATATATATGAACTTGATAAAATCTTAATCGAAGGTGAAAGGGTCTATTCTACAGCATCATCAAGGATAATTCGAGATTTTGACCTGAACGTGCGTCCAGTCAGCACAGCACAAGATATGCTACAATTCGCTCCTGGACTTGTAATTGCACAGCATGCCGGTGGAGGGAAAGCCGAACAGATATTTATACGTGGGTTTGATGCTGACCATGGCACAGATGTCGCCATATCATCTGATGGTATTCCCGTGAATATGGTCTCACATGGACACGGACAAGGATATGCTGACCTTCATTTTACCATACCTGAATTAGTAGATTCAATTGATGTGTTTAAAGGTCCCTATTTCGCCAGACATGGTAATTTCTCAACAGCTGGTTCTGTTATGTACCGTACTAAAGACCGTATTGATGGAAACCTAATGAAAGTCGAAGGAGGCGCGTTTAACACACAAAGATTTACCGGAATGTTCCAAATTCCCACTATCAGTGAAAGTCAAAATGCTTATTTTGCAGGTCAGTATTATACTACGGATGGGGCTGTTGAAAGCGAACAAGATTTTCAACGATTTAATCTATTCGGTAAATTCAATATCCGTCTGAATGAAATTAGCAAACTCTCATTTTCTGCAAGTTCATTTAGTTCTGCATGGGACGCATCCGGACAGATTCCACAACGTGCCATTGATAACGATCTTATTACACGATTCGGTGCAATTGATGACCTTGAGGGAGGACAAACTGGAAGACAAAATCTCAATCTAACCTATACTTTAATTGGTCAAGACAATAGTCTTTTTTTGCTTCGACCCTATTTCAGTCGTTATAATTTCAAACTTTTCTCAAACTTTACTTTTTTTCTTTCAGATCCTGAAAATGGTGATATGATTGAGCAAACCGACGATCGTACTGTTCTTGGACTGAACTCTGAATATCAATACAAACGAACCATCTTTTCTATACAATCCACCACATCCGTTGGAGGTGGTTTCCGATCCGACGACATTGCAGTCAGTCTCTGGCACAGTCCGAACCGCAGAAGGTTAACACAAAGTGTAAATTCCGGAATAATTGAACGTAACCTGTATCTTTGGGCACAAGAAGAACTAATAATAAACCCAAAACTAAGATTTCAAATCGGTTTGCGCGGAGATTACTTCACCTTTAATGTTGAAGACCATCTTGATACTGTTATGAACGAAACAAACATCTTACCGCATGCATCAGGATATGCTCAGGAAGCAATGCTAAATCCCAAATTCAACATAGTCTATAGTCCTTTTGCATCATCAGATGTATTTCTGAATTTCGGAACTGGTTTCCACTCTAACGATGCTCGGGATGTTGTAATTGAGAAAACCATCTCAGACTTGGAACGAACATATAATCGTCAAGGATTGGATAGCGGCCAAATTTCTGAACAGTTGAGTCAAATGAACTTCAACCTTGAACATGCTGGAATTAGCACGTTGCCGCGTGCCATCGGATCAGAAATAGGCACACGACACAGTTTTTGGAACAGATTAAGTTTTGGGGTTGCTTTCTGGTGGTTAGAATTAGATGAAGAATTAGTTTTCGTTGGAGATGCGGGCGAAACAGAAATTAGCGGTAAATCACAGCGGATTGGAATTGACATTGAAGGACGGGGACAAATTCTTTCATGGCTATGGGCAGATGTAGACGTAAACCTTTCAAGAGGGACATTTGTTGATGAACCATCCGATGCAAATCAAATTCCTCTTGCACCCCGTGTTACCTCAACCGGTGGATTGACTGCAAACCATCCTTCTGGTTTCAGCACCAGTATACGTTATCGTCATATCGGGGATCGTCCCGCTAATGAAGACAACAGTGTAACAGCAGAAGGTTACACCGTTGTGAATCTTGGTCTTTCCTACACGAACGGTAATAACAAGTATTTCATAAATTTAGAAAACCTGTTTAATGTCGACTGGAATGAAGCACAATTTGATACGGAATCACGTTTAAGGGATGAGGCAGAACCTGTATCTGAGATACACTTTACTCCAGGTAATCCATTGAATATACAAGTAGGATTTAGTAATCAGTTTTAATCTAATTATCACTGATATATCAAAATATAATCTATAATAACAACATTTTACTGTATCGATCCAACGCATTTAAATACTCTTTTGCCTGTTTTGCTGCATCTGTCGGAGACATAATACCAGACATCACTGCAACACCAGACGCACCCGCTTCTAAACATTCAGGAACACGTTCCGGTGTTATCCCTCCCAGTGCAAACACAGGTATCTTCACCTGTTTTACTAATGCTTCAAGGTTTGCTATACCAACTGCTGGTCCATAGTTAGGTTTGCTTGTTATTTGATAGATAGGACTATATGTTAGAAAATCAGCACCTTCATTCTCCCGTTTTTTGGCAGTATCAACTCCGTGTATTGAACATCCGACTAATAAACTGGTATCTGCTTGGGATCTTATATCTAATATGGAAGTTTCATTATCTGGTAGGTGTATTCCTACAGCACCAACATCAGCCGCTACTTTGACATTCGTGTTAATAAACAATTGTGCTTTGTATGAATTACATAATTCTGATATAGGTGTCGCTAATCTATACAATGCATCATCACCTAAATCCTTTTCTCGCAACTGAATTGCTGTGATTCCAGCATCTAATAGTTCTGATATAACTAAATATAAAGGTTTAGGGGAACAAAGATGTCTGTTAGTAATGACATAGAGGTTGAAATCTATCATTATCTCATATTATAGTCGACGGAGTCTTGCTGCAAAAGCACCATCAATCCCGTGTTCATGAGGAAATGTCTGGAGAAAACCTTCGGGTGTAATGGCATTGTTAGGAATTTCTGGAAGACAATCTCCTGCATTTTCAACTATAAACATTGGGAAATTCTTCAAAAAACGACTTACTATACCTTGATTCTCTGCTTGTTCAACAGTACAGGTACTGTAAACTAAAATACCACCAGATTTGATGTGTTTGGCAGCATTTTCTAATAGTTTGTATTGTAAATCATTTAGGGCAAGAAGTTGTTTAGCTGTCTTATTCCAACGAACATCTGGATGTCTTCGAAGTGTGCCGAAACCTGAACATGGAACATCAATCAGCACAGCATCTGCGGATTTGATAAAACTGAGATCAGCACTTGTTGCATCAATAGTTAGGGTATCTACGTTTTTCACACCAAGTCGCCTGCAATTCTCTCTTAACGAAGCAAGTTTTTTCTCAGTAATATCAACTGCAACCACTTTTCTTGTATTACCTATCATAGACGCAATGTGTGTAGTCTTTCCACCCGGTGCTGCACATAGGTCTACAACCAACTTTAGAGCATCTTTCATGAGAAGGTATGAAACTAACATCGCACTCTCGTCTTGTACATAAACATTATCACGAGTAATTATGTCTTTTAGATTATTTTCTTTGTCCAAAGTTGTTTCTTTATCTTTATCCAAAATTGCAATGTTTTCTAACGCAATTCCATCAGGTGCGAATCTTGAAACTTTAGGAGACAGTCCTATAGACCTTAGATATTCACAGAATTCATCACGATCTATTTTGTTGATATCTATACGAAGTGTTAATGGAGCTATATTGTTGCTTGCTTCGCAGAAAGCTAATGTCCAAGGTAGACCACGCGATTGAATCCAACTCTTTACCAACCATTTGGGATATGACATTGAGTACGCTATATGGTCTACGGGATGGGTATCAAGCGAGGGGTATACTAATTCTGCTTCCTTACGTTGTACTGAGCGTAAAACAGCATTGATAAAACCTGCTGTCTTTCTATTCTTTTTTGCCAGTTGGACGGTTTCATAGATTGCAGCATGCGAAGGAATACCATCTAAATGTAACAGTTGAAATGCTCCAAGTCTTAGGATAGCACGATGCTTGGAATCTAACCGAAAGTTAGGATTGACAAATTGACCAAGAACCCAATCGAGTTGTTGTTTCCAACGGACAATCCCATAGACTAAAGCATTTACGAACCGACGGTCACGACTATTGAGTGTGTATCGGTTAAATGCATCATCTACGACAGACGAAATTGACACATCTTCCTTTGATAGTTGTATAAGACATGTCAATGCGACTTCGCGAGGGTTCATTTTTGTCACCCAGAACCTAATGAGTTACAGGGATCTCACCCTACATTTTGATAAGGCGGGGTAAAAGTTATGGTGTGAATTAGGCGGATTGTGCTGTAAGCGTGTGTAATTTGCGAGCAATCCGTGATTTTTGTCGGTTCGCGGTGCCTTTTTTGATAACACCTTTGCCTGCAGCTCTATCAAGCAAACTCGACGTTGTTTTGCACAATGCTTGTGCAGTTTCTAAATCACCTTCTTGCAATGCTAATTCGGCATTCTTGAGCGATGTTCTTAGTGATGCTTTGCGGTGTCTGTTTCTATTCCGTTTTTTCAGATCCGCGCGTGCATGTTTCTTTGCAGATTGTCTGTTCAACTCTTATTACTCCTCAATCATAATTCAGTATTTTATCTGCCTTAATGATACCACAAAAAAAGGTCTTTGTCCACTTTATTACAATTTGCCAATTTTTTTCACACATTCACCGTATGATTGCTAACTTTTTGACGATAGTGTATGTTTCACCTTTCGAAACAACTGAAATGTAGCAGATATAAATCCCCGCTGATACCGCTAATCCGTAAACGGTCTGTTGATTCCACCATGTTCTCCAAAGCTGCTTGTTAAGTCTGTCGTCAACCCCTTCAATTCTCTGAATTAGACTTCCGTGCACGTCGTAGACATTAACATGCATACCGGTGATTTCCAAATTTCCCTCAACCCGGAATTCTGTGCGTGCGTTGAATCTGACAGGATTGGGAGAGATAATCACATCCTTCCAAATGAAGCCTTCTTCTAAAACAACATTTCGCTTGACTGAAACAGCTCCAAGTGGATACTGTGCGACTACCATGAGTGTATTGTTACCAGGAGACAATGGGATGGTAGCCTCATAAGTTTGGTTTTCTTTGTCCAAGTTTGCCTCAACATTGCTTGGATGAACAACTATATCAATCGGATAATTTGAGTGAAATGTACCAGAGATATGTAGTGGATTCTGTTTAACAGTTTGGGGTAGTTCAAGTGTAATTTTTGGAATCTCACGTTCAGAATTAAACATATCTGTGAGTAAACTATCCACTGTCACTAACAATAATTGTGTAACTTTAGTAACTAAACGAAAGTTTATCTTGTCAACTGTATCGTTGAAGGTATGATAGAATGGATTGGCATCATAGTTTTGCGAATCACGCCATGGGGTTGAACTCTCAATTAGGGTGACTGCTGAATATCCTGACTCCCAGAATGGTTTGTGTGATGAAATATCTATAAATTCGTCTTGAGTGCGTCGTATTTTCAATCCAATGTTGTGCCAAGTGTTAGAAATTGCGAGCGAGCGACTTATCCAGATTGACTCTCTGTTTGCAATTACTTCAACGAGATCACTTTTCCAGTTGAATCCAATCATATCTAAATTGAAAACAGCAGTTATTTTTTCGGATTCTGATGTGCGTTTCGTTGATGGGTTAGAACTAAGAGATTGTTTATCGTTTATTGCTGTTTGGATATAGTTTCTACTCCCAAGAAATCCGATTTCCTCTCCTCCTAATGCGATGAATTTTATTTCATGGTCATATTCATACTGACTTAAGATTCTCGCTATCTCAAGCATCGCTGCTACACCTGTCCCATTTTTATTTGCTCCAGGGGCACTTGATGCTAACGGATTCCAATCTGGTTCACGATCTGCTTTGGTATCGTAATGTGCACAAATAATAAAAACGCGTTTACTGGATGAATTCTCTTTGGGTGGAAGAACTGCAATTACGTTTTTAACTCCACCATTGTTCTGTTCGTATACTTCTAACCTTCTAATACTATGAAATTTTGTTGTAATGTAATTAACAATATTCTCTGTTGCCTTGTGATGATGCATGTTGCGTGTTCTAAATCTCTGCTCATTCGTATGATATGAGGTGTTTTCTTGCAGATCAGATACATAAGACATCAATGATTCGGTTTGTACCTTTTCTATAAGTTCCGCGCCTCTGTCTGCTGATACCCTAAGGATAAGACAAAACACAAACAGACATGCTACTGTAAGATGTTTTATCTGTAGCATATATTTTCCTCTTTTGCTATATCTTTACTTTTTATGGAAAACTTATAATGTAATAATGACAACATAAACATATCGGTATGTCAAGTTAAATTTGATTCTGATTTACCCCCAGTTTTTGTAGAAACAAACGACACATAAGGTTTTTTGTATACTTTGTGTGAGGAAGTCAATGCTGAACTGCTACGGACTTTGTCCCGCACAATCGGTTATAGTAAAATATGGGTCAAGGAAAATGTCA